>DUQK01000003.1 GCA_012837835.1 Christensenellaceae bacterium
AGGGCTTACATTCGCTTGCATGAACCTCAAAAAATTAGCCAAGCTGCTTAAAGATAAGGGAAAACTAGACGGAACAACACCAAATAATACGCCTTTATCTCGCTTTTTGTGTTTGATTGCTAGAAACTTAATAGATTACCTAATTCTTTTGAAAAACAGATTCCCACATAAAAACAAAACGGTTCTAGCTTAATCGCTAAAACCGATTTGTCTACGGTCTGAGGGCGGCAATAATGCCGCCCTTACCACTGGTGACGATAGTAATTTATACTTTTCTCAGTTTAAATCAGCGCATAGATTGCAGCGAATTTTTTGATTTGGCAAAGCTTTAAGAAGGAAACATAGCGGCGCTATGTTGACTGAGTAAAGAAAAGACAAATCGGAAAAGGTGCGCAAGATAAAGCTGATTTAGGCTGAGATAAGTATTACTTGTTCATCTCATTGCTTATCTGTACAGCTTTATCAATCCACTCATGGAAAAGACCTTTTTCGTTAACTTCCGCTATTATCTCATTTAGGAATTCGAGAAACTCAGGCTCACCTAAAGGTATTCCTGCGGCTATGCCTTCTGAAACATAGTCAAACTGGCTTTCGCATACTACAAGGTTAGGGTTGGTGTCCGTGTACCCATTAGCAACTACGCTTGCAAGCGCCAGACCGTCTATCTTTTTGGTTTGCAGCATCATTACGCCATCGGGTATAAGCGTAACAAGTTCCATTTCAGAATCGGGCAGCTGCTCTTCAACTAATTTTTGCTGCAAAGTGCCGTTCTGGGCACCAACCTTTTTGCCGGCGAAATCGGCGAGGGTTTTAATACTATTCGCATCTTCCTTACGGATAAGTATCATCTGGTTGGCTTCGTTATAATAAATGTCAGTGAAATCCATGCTTGAGCGGCGTTCGGGTGTGGGATCCAATCCGGCAATGCCTATATCTATTTTACCTGCGGCAATGGCTGCAAGCACCGCTTCAAATGTGAAAGCTTCAATTACAAGCTCAACGCCAAGGGCATCGGCTATATACTGTGCAAAATCGATATCCGCACCTACGGTTACGCCATCAGGACCGGGAAATTCGTAGGGGGGATAGTCGGGTGATGTGCCAACTACCAGCTTTCCGGCTTTTTTGATTGCATCAAGGCGTCCGCCGGCAAAACCTGTAAATGATAGGGCAACAAATAGTATTGTCATAAAAATAGCAACTAGTTTTTTCATGGTGATACCTCCTTAACCGTTTATGAAGCGCATTATAATACACAAAAAACTACTTGTCAAGCATAAAAATACAAAAACACTGTACAATTATACAAAAAGATGTTAAAATACCTAATGTGATGCATAATAATGCATCGGATGTACACACTATAATGCGAAACTTAAGGAAAGGAAACCCATTTCATGCCACAGATAAGTAGCAAAACACATAAGTTTACAGAATCCGTAATACGCCGCATGACCCGTATTGCGGATGAATACGGTGCAATAAACCTATCCCAAGGTTTTCCGGATTTTGACCCGCCAATACAGCTAATACAGGCGCTAAAAAAAGCGGCGCAGGAAGGTCCCCATCAATATGAAATTACTTTCGGCTCAAAAACCTTTAGAGAAGCTCTGGCTATTAAACAAGGCAATGCCATAGGCAGGGATATAGACCCCGAAACTGAAATTGTAATCACCTGCGGAGCAACCGAAGCCATGATATGTGCAATGATGTCTGTGCTTAACCCCGGGGATAAAGTGGGTGTATTCTCTCCATATTATGAAAACTACCATGCAGACGCCATACTGTCAGGCGCGGAAGCTGTATTTATACCCCTTGTGCCGCCTGAATATAATGTAGATTGGCAGGCTCTTGAAAACGCTTTTGTAAATGGTATAAAGGCGCTGGTAGTGTGCAACCCTTCAAACCCCTGCGGCAAGGTGTTTACAAAAGATGAGCTGTTAAAAATAGGTGAGCTCGCCAAAAAGCACGACGCTTGGGTAATAACGGACGAGGTATATGAGCATATTGTGTATGAGCCGAGTGTGCACACGTATATGTCATCACTGCCCGGCATGTGGAAAAACACGCTTAGCGTATCCTCGCTTTCAAAAACTTATTCAATTACAGGCTGGCGTCTAGGCTACCTAATAGGCCCTGAAGAAGCGGTGGATGCCGCCCGCAAGGTACATGACTTTTTAACCGTAGGCGCTGCTGCCCCCTTGCAGGAGGCCGCGCTTACAGGACTTCTTTTTAGCAAAAACTACTATAAACAATTACAGCAGCTTTACACTGAGAAAAGGGATATATTCCTGTCAGGTCTACGCAGTATAGGTCTTAAGCATACTATACCTGAGGGCAGCTATTTTGTACTTGCGGATATAAGCCCCTATCTTAACCTTCCACGTTTCAAAGGCTTTGACGACACCGCCTTTTGTGAGTGGATAACAAGGGAAATAGGCGTTGCTGCGGTACCAGGCTCAAGCTTTTTCCCCGATAATTCAGGAGATGGTTTAATGCGCCTGCACTTTGCCAGAAATGAGGAAAGCTTAAAAGAAGCGCTTAAGCGCTTAGAAAGGTTGGCGGATTTATGGAAAAACATGTAGACAGTATTGCAAACCATGTGTCCCCCGCACTGCCCAATTATACAATAGGCGTAAATGCATACGACAATTTAGGTGCGCTTATATACCTACACGGTAAAAAGGCATTAATAATAGGCGGATTAAATGCGTTAAATGCGGGGCTTAAATATGTTGAAGAAGCTTTGCAAGGTTCCGGTATAAAGCTTTTAGTGGAGATATACACGGGTGAACCTACAAGATTCCAAGCTAAAAAACTTGCGGATGAAGCGCGAAAATCGGGCGCAGATATTATACTGGGCATGGGCGGCGGCAGGGCTATAGACGCAGCAAAAGCGGCAGGTTATTATGCTTATCTACCTGTATTTACCCTGCCTACAATACCCGCAACATGCGCTGCCATAACCGCGCTTAGCGTAATGTACGATGATGAGAGAGAACCATTCCTCTTTTTACGCCAGTCCCCTGAACATGTATTCATACATACGGGCATATTGGCAGCATCTCCCCCTGAGTATCTAAGAGCAGGCATTGGAGATAGCATAGCAAAACATGTGGAGAGCGCGTACAAGGCCGGGGATTATACGGGGCTTGATTATGAGGACTTGCTTGGGCTTTATATAGCCACCATGGGCTATGATACACTTTTAAGTATAGGTGAAAAAGCCATAGAAGCTGCAAAAGAAAGTAAAGACAACTCGGAATACCGCCTTGCTTGCGAGTGTTGTATTGTAAACACCGGTATTGTAAGCATATTTCTAAAGGAAGCCCTAAACGGCGCGCTTGCACACTCACTGTACTATGCACTTAAACATGAAAATGGAATTTCAAATTACCTACACGGGGAGATAGTCGCATGGGGCAGCATTGTGCAGCTTGTTATGGAGGGAAGCAGCGGAAAGGCAATAGAGCTTATGGATTTTCTAAAGAACCTTAATATACCCATAAGTCTAGCAAATATGGGAAGCAGCATAGAAGCTATAAAACCTAAGCTTAAGGAAGTGTTAAACCAGCCTGATATGCTGGGTACTCCTGTAAGTGAATACGCATTACAACACGCAATTGAAAAGACTGAATGGCTGTCTATGAGAAAGGCGGGTAAGTAGATGTTTGTAAATTTCGGAAGTAATATAGTTAGGGCGCTGACTAAATACTGGGGATTATTCTTGGAAGGCGTAGGTATAACGCTTCTATTAAGCTTTATTACGGTATTTTTCGGCACTATATTCGGGAGTATTTTCGCGCTCATGCGCCGAAGCCGTATAAAGGCGGTAAGCGTATTTGCGATAGGCTATGTAGAAGTTATACGCGGCACTCCACTATTGTTGCAGTTATATCTATTTTACTTCATGCTGCCCGAGCTGCTCCCCTTCATGAACTTATCTAAATTCGCCTGTGTATGCATTGCGCTTGTTATAAACTCCTCCGCATATGTGTGCGAGATAGTAAGGGCCGGCATACAGGCGGTAGACCCCGGGCAGGCTGAGGCTGCTCGCACGCTAGGGCTTAACGGTAGGCAGACTATGCTTCGCATAGTTATGCCGCAGGCAATAAAAAACATATTGCCTGCGCTTGGAAACGAATTTGTTACGGTAATAAAGGAAACCTCTCTCGCTTCAACCTTTTTCGTCGGAGACCTTATGACGGCATACGCCACAGTACGCGGCAGCATGTATCTTGTAATTGAACCGCTTGTAATAGTAGGCATAATATACTTTGTATTAACGTTCAGCCTATCCAAGCTGATTTCAAAATTTGAAAGGAGGCTTAAAGCAAGTGATTGAAACTATAGATTTATACAAGGATTTTGGCTCCCTAAGAGTGCTAAATGGCATAAGCGAACATATAGAAAAGGGCGAAGTAATTTCCATAATCGGTCCTTCAGGCTCGGGAAAATCCACATTTTTAAGGTGCCTAAACCTGCTTGAAATACCCACAAGTGGCAGCGTTGTTTTTGAGGGTGTAAACCTTATGGAAAAGGGCGTTGACATAAACCTGCACAGACAGAAAATGGGAATGGTGTTCCAGCACTTTAATGTATTCCCCCACCTAACTGTTAAGCAGAACATTACCCTGGCACCTGTACTGCTAAAAAAACGCTCTCAGCAGGAGGCTGATGAATATGCAGATGAGCTTTTAGCCAGAGTAGGTCTTTCAGACAAGGCGGAAGAACACCCAAGGCGCCTGTCGGGTGGACAAAAGCAGCGCCTTGCAATAGTACGTGCGCTTGCCATGGACCCTGAAGTTATGCTTTTTGATGAACCCACAAGCGCACTTGACCCTGAAATGGTAGGAGAGGTGCTTGCGGTTATAAAAACCCTAGTGCAAGGAGGAATGACATGCGTAATAGTAACCCACGAGATGGGGTTTGCAAGGGAGGTTTCAAGCAGGGTGCTGTTTATGGACGAGGGCAAGGTACAGGAGCAGGGCAGCCCTGATGAGCTTTTTTCAAACCCCCAGAACCCCCGTACTAAGGCATTTTTGGGTAAGGTACTTAGGTAGTTTTTATTTAATAAAGTCTGCAAGTGTTTATTTATATAAAACCATAAACCGTAAATAAAAAAACCGGAGATTATAGTGTTTCTCCGGTTTTATACAGTGCGGTAAATAACCACTAAGTTTCTATATTGCCATAGTGCCGTTTTCAGGGTTGTAGTCAGTGGGGTCGCCCTTAAGCATTCTCGCCTGTCTATCCTCAAAGAATTTCTTGGCAACCTGCGGGAATGAAGCGTAGCTTAGCACGTCTTCTTCCTGAATTATATAGGGTGCTATATCCTTACGGAAGCCTTCAAGCTGCGGGGCGATATGGTCAGCCGGTCTATCGACCATAGGCTCTTCATCGCCAAGTATTTTCTTTTGAACATCCTTGTTTACGGGGGCAGGTAGCCTGCCGTATTCGCCGCGGAGCAGCGCCTTGCTTTCGTTTGGAACCATCTTATACCTTTCGCCCGTAATTACGTTCATAACCGCCTGGGTACCTACAATTTGGCTTGTGGGGGTTACAAGGGGCGGGTAGCCGAAGTCCTCGCGCACGCGCGGTACTTCTTCCAGCACTGCCTCAAATTGATCTATTTTGCCGGCTTGGTTAAGCTGCCCTATTAGGTTAGATAGCATACCGCCCGGCACTTGGTAGCGAAGGGTGTTTACGTCCGTTGAAAGTACGCGCTTTACATCTCTCCAGCCTTCTTCTTCAAGGCGCTCCGCTGCTGGTCTAAATAGTTCCGCCGCTTGAGTTAGCAGGTGAAGATCAAGACCGGTGTCGTACTCGGTGCCGGCAAGAGTTGCGACTAAGGATTCGGTTACAGGCTGTGCAGTGCCGCCGCCAAGGGGCGATAGAGCAGTGTCTACCACATCTGCACCTGCTTCAATCGCCTTTAGATAGGTCATAGCGCCGGTGCCCGTTGTGTTGTGTGTATGCACTACGATAGGTACATCAACAGATTCTTTAAGCTTCTTAACCAGCGAATATGCGGGATAGGGAAGCAGCAGGTTTGCCATATCCTTAATGCAGATAAGGTCTGCGCCCATATCAACTATTTGCTTTGCTAGGTTTACAAAGTATTCCTCGGTATGCACGGGGGATATAGTATAGCTCATAGCGATTTCAGCTGTGCCACCATATTCCTTGGTTGCCTTTACCGCAACTTCCATGTTGCGCAGGTCATTCAGCGCGTCAAAAATACGTACGATATCGATACCGTTTTCTATGGATTTTTTAACAAAATAATCTACAGTATCGTCTGCGTAATGTTTGTAGCCAAGTATGTTTTGACCGCGCAGCAGCATCTGAAGCTTGGTGTTAGGCAGGGCTTTTCTAAGTTCACGCAGCCTGTCCCAAGGGTCTTCATTTAGAAAGCGTAGGCAGCTGTCAAAGGTGGCGCCGCCCCAGCACTCCAGCGAGAAAAAGCCGATTTTATCAAGTATCTCGCAGGCGGGAAGCATCTCATCAAGGCGCATACGTGTTGCCGCCTGCGATTGATGAGCATCCCGCAGGATGGTATCAGTAATTTTAACTTTAGACATAGAGTATTCTCCTTACAATTAGCCGTATAGGCTTAACAATACGCCGGCTGCAATTGCAGAGCCGATTACACCGGCAACGTTGGGACCCATTGCATGCATGAGCAGAAAGTTTGAGGGATTCTCTCTCTGACCCTCAACCTGAGATACACGGGCTGCCATAGGCACTGCTGAAACGCCGGCAGAGCCTATAAGCGGGTTTATCTTTCCGCCGGAAAGCTTGTTCATTAGCTTACCCATAAGCACGCCTCCTGCGGTACCGAAGCTGAACGCAAGCACACCAAGGATAACTATTTTAATAGTTCCAACACTCAGGAATGTTTTTGCGTTTGCGGTTGCGCCAACGGTGGTGCCAAGGAATATAACTATAATATTCATAAGCTCGTTTTGGGCGGTTTTACTCAGCCTGTCTACAACTAGGCATTCCTTAAAGAGGTTACCCAGCATAAGCATACCCACAAGCGGCGTGGCTGACGGCACTAGGAAGGATACAACTACAGTAACCACTATCGGGAATATTATTTTTTCCCTTTTTGATACAGGACGCAGCTGTTCCATTACTATGTTACGCTCTTCTTTAGTGGTAAGCGCGCGCATTATAGGGGGCTGTATAACAGGCACAAGCGCCATATAGCTGTATGCGGCTATGGCTATCGGACCTAGTAAATGAGGAGCAAGTTTCCCTGTAAGATATATGGCAGTGGGACCGTCCGCACCGCCTATTATGCCGCATGAAGCGGCTTCTGCAGGCGTAAAGCCAAGCAAGCGCGCCAAGAAATAAGCAAGAAATATACCAAGCTGGGCCGCAGCACCAAGAAGCATACTCTTTGGGTTTGCAATCAGCGGACCAAAGTCAGTCATAGCGCCAACGCCCATAAATATAAGCGGCGGGTATATACCAAGCTTTACCCCTTGATACAGGTAGTATAAAAGACCTGCATTACCTGTGGTATGCTGGTATACAGTCATACCTTCAGTAAAGTTTTTAAGGGATATGCCGGCTTCTCTAAGCCCTTCCATAGTTTCAGGCGTTAGCAGCACAGGCGTACCAACGGCGCCGTTATGTACTGCAACATCAAGAAGCTCCAATTGAGGACCATCCATAAGACCTGCAAAGGGGATGTTGGCAAGAAGCATTCCAAAGGCTATAGGTACAAGCAACAACGGCTCATACTTTTTTACAATTGCAAGATATAAAAGTATGCAGGCAACGCCTATCATAACCAGCGAAAGAGGCTCCTGTGCTATGCCCGAAAACCCGGATTCCTTAGCTAAGTCGATAAGAGGCTTAAACAAATCCATTTTTTACCTCCAATTATTGGAGTACGATCATCAAATCGCCGCTATTTACGGTATCTCCATTGTTGACTGCTATTTGTGCAACCGTACCCTCACAAGGGGCGACGATTTCATTTTCCATCTTCATGGCTTCAAGTATAAGCAGGACATCGCCATGCTTTACCTTTGTTCCAACACTTGTTTTTATGCTCAGTATGGTACCAGGCATGGGCGCTACTATCTGCTCACCTTCTGCGGGTACAACAGGCGCGGCAGGTGCAGGAGCAGGAGCAGGAGCAGGAGCGGGAACAGACGCTGCCGCAGGTGCGGGTGCGGGCGCAGGCGCAGATGCAGGTGCCGCAACGGGCACGGGCGCTACAGGCACAACGCCACTAGCTTCTTCGATTTCTACCTGATAAGGTACTCCGTTTACTTTAATATTGAAAATACGCATGTTAATTCTCCTTTTATTTATTAGATTTTAATAGCGGCGTATACGCCTTACTACAAAGCCCGGTTGTTGGGTAACTCCCTCCTGCGCCATTACAGCATATATTGCAGCGGTTATCGCGATAATAAGCTCAGTGTTATCCGTGGCGGGAGGAACGGGCGGCGCCACAGATGCAGCGGATTTTATTTCAACCTTTTCGTCGGGAACAGCTTTACCGCCTGATGTAAAACGCATGAGCGATATTACCCCTATAAGCAGTATAAGCCCAATAAAGACCACTGTAAGTCCTATTATCATGGTGCTTAAGCCATTGCCAAGTACGCTTCCACTCATTGCAATGCCTCCTTATCGCTTGGTATAAAGCAGTTCAAGTGCGGCTATTACATGTTTGCGGGTTTCTGAAGGATATATAACTTCATCCGCAAGACCAAGCTTAGCAATAGCAACGCCGTTATTCGCCTTAGCATAGGCTTCTTCAAGCGCTTCCTTACCTTCTTCGGCTATTTTGTCAGCTTCAAACGCCAGCACAGCAAGCTCTTTTGTAAGGCTTGCAACCATGGCATTTGGCCATACAAAGCTTAAATCGGAACCCGCGCAGGCGACACTTGCCACATAACTTGCGCCAATGGCATTACCGTAAACCACACTGATTTTAGGCACTCTTGCAAGGGCATAGGCGCGCATCATCTTGCCACATGCTATCATAAGTTCTCCTTGGTTCTCTTCTGCAGGTACATCAAGTCCATCAGACGCAATAAGGCTTACAACAGGTAAATTGTATTTATCTGCAAGACGCAAAATACGTGCAACCTTTTTGCAAGACTTGCTGTTAAGCCTTCCTGCTTCCTTGCTAGGTTCGCTTGCAATAAGCGCACAACTATATCCGCCTATACGAGCCAAAAACGTGTACATACCGACACCGTATTCGGGATAAAGCTCTACAGCAGTGCCATTGTCGACAATTTCAGTTGCTAGCTTAAAGCCGTCTTTTCCGTCGGCTGAAAGTACGCGGTTGATGTCATCAGAGTCTACAAAGGGAGCTTTATTTTCTACTGAACTTGGCAGCAGTGCAAGCAGCGTTTTTAGCTTTGCAATCGCTTCGTCTTCGTCCTTAGCAGTTAGCGCGCAACTGCCTTGCTTTGCAGCGACCTTGGCTCCGCCAAGGGCTTTGCCATCTTTGTTGACATCCCCCGCCTTGCCCATTACCGCAGGTGTGAAAGGCATAAGTACCGTTACACCTTCAATTGCAATGCTAATATCAGAAAGCATGGCAAATTGGGCGGCAATGCCGCAACACTCGCCGGCAACAAGGGTAATAATAGGACAGATTCCGGAAAGCTTGGAAATCGCCGCAAACACCTCACCAAAAGCCTTTAATGTAAGCGCGTTCTCTTTAACGCTAAATCCTTCCGTATCAGTGAAGAAAACCACAGGCGCACCTGTCTTTTTCGCAAGGGAAAGGGTATTAATAATCTTATCCGCCTGCTTTTTTGACATTGCGGCGCCTTTTACAGTAATATCCTGCGCCACCGCATATACCGGTCTTTCGTCTGATAATCCGTAGCCGCATATAACACCGCTCTCTTCTTTGAGGGCGCCCAGCTCCACAAAGGAAGCTGCATCAAAAAAAGCGGCTATCCTCTCCCGTGCGGTTTTCTTGCCCTTATCGTGCTGCAACTTGATTTTTGCTTCATCGCCTTGCAGCAGCTCTAATCTTTTTTCTTCCCATTTTTTCAATGGTTCATTTTTTCCCACGAGCCTATCCTCCTTACCTATCATAATTCGCTAAAAAAACAACAATGCTATCATAGTTAAACTAAGCTTTTTTGTCAAGCAAATTACCACAATCTATATTTCATTTTAAGAAAAAATTCCTAAATTTAATACATAAAACAAATTGACAGAGGCGCGTAGCTTTGTTATAATGCCTCACGGTCTATTTTAGCCATTGGAGAGATGGCCGAGTGGTTGAAGGCGCTGGTCTTGAAAACCAGTGATGTCGCAAGGCACCGGGGGTTCGAATCCCTCTCTCTCCGCCAAAGGAATGGAGAAGTACCCAAGTGGCCGAAGGGGCTCCCCTGCTAAGGGAGTAGTACGGGTGACCGTAGCGAGAGTTCAAATCTCTCCTTCTCCGCCAAAAACCCAGTAGTTTCAAGGCTGCCGGGTTTTTCTTTCGTCTAATTTTTATTATGGAATTTTTTAAAAGTACTGAGAAATTACGATAAACACAACACTAATAATAACATATTAATAACATTGCTTGGTTCCCATAAGTTAAATACATATATCAAGCGCATTAAGCATGACCTTTTCGATATACTCGGGGCGTAACACCTTTGATACTTTTGAATACCTTAGTGAAATAGCTATGGTCATTAAAACCTGAGGCAAAAGCTATAGCGGTGATTGATAGTTCTGTTGTAACAAGCATCATGGCCGCCTGCTCCACACGATAATAAATGACATACTCCATTGGGGTCTGCTGTGTTACATTCTGAAATACCCGGCAGAAATAATTAGGATTCATGTTGGCAATACCGGCAAGATCATTCAGCGTGATATTTGTCCCGTAATTTTGCTCAATATATTTGAGTACTGCTTTAATTTGATCAATCCGGTATGATTTGTGAGCAGATTCTAACGGAACAGTTTTATACATCCTATTTTGCAAAATGTAGCTGAACAAATTGCACAGATAACCAAGTACCGATAATTCCAGAAGTCCTTTGTCCGCCTTAGAGTCTTCGCGTTTGGCGCAATTATCCATCAATGCGTTAACAAACAAGCTGATTACATTGCAACTATCGCAGGGGAAGTAGACTTGAGTTAGAATATCCAGGTTGTATACAGGACGAAGGTGTTGCTTTACTATCTCAGTGGTACGAAAAAGACCGTGAAGATCAAAGACAAAACACTCATAAATGCATTCATGCGGAATACCGCTATGGAGCATACTGTCACGAAGCAGGATTACATCTCCGGCTTTGGCAAGAATTTCAATTTCATCCACCAAAAGGGTGAAATTGCCACTTTTGATTCGGATTAGTTCCCATTCGGTATGCCAGTGAGCTGACATGATATAGCGGGGATGTCTACTATCCACATAGTAGTATTCTGCCGGAAATTCTCTGGTGCCGTGTTGTCTTTTCTCATAGTAAGTAAACGGATGCATTGATTATCACTCCTAAAAAGGTGAATATAATTATATTTTTTATATTATACTTCAAGATTTTGTGCGTGGTCAATGGTATAGTAAAATAAATGTAGAAAGTGTGTGAGTAAATCGCGCAATTTTCACTGACAGTTTTAAAAAATATTAACAGGAGGAAAAAAACAATGAAGAAGCTTATTGCTATGCTACTGGCTCTGACTCTGGTTATGGCACTGTCCCTGCCTGTCTTCGGCGCTGCTGAAACTGAAGTCCTGGAGTTCTACCATGGCTACTTCCACGCTGAAAGTGAGTGGCCTGCCGCAAAGTTCATGCGTGACATCTACGACGAGTTCGCTGCAAAGCACGCTGGCGGTCCCGTTATCTTCAAGCCCATTGCTGTTGAGAACCGCGTTGAGATCACCTCTGCTCAGGTTGCCGGCGGAAAGTTCCCCGACATTGTGGACTTAGGTGATACCATCCCCGCTGCTGCTATCGCACAGGGTTTGGTTCTGGATTTGAAGCCTTTCATCGATGAAAACGGTCTGCAGGAAGCAGTTGGGCTTAACTACACCCAGAATTTGGTTGACGGCAAAATCTACACCGTACACGATCAGATTGAAACCCGCGGACTATGGTATAATGCTGATGTCTTAAAAAAAGCCGGCGCAACCGCTGAAGACCTTGCAACCTGGGAAGGCTTTGCTGCTACCATGGCTAAGGTTCGTGAACTGAACGACGGCACCTATGGCTATGCTGCTGGTCAGGGTTCCTTTAAAATGATGGTTGCTATGTTAGCTACTATTGAGGGCGGCGATGCTGTTCTGAATTCCAATCTGACTGCTGACGTTATCAACTCCGAGGCTTTCGCAACTGCATTCAAGACCATGGCCTCTTACGACCAAGCCAACGGCTCTGCTTACACCACCCCTGACGTTGGCAACCTGATGTCCGACTTCAACGCCAACGGCATGGCGGCTGTTCTATCCAACGGTGTTTGGAATGCTTCGGGCATAGCTGCTGAGCTGGAACCCATCATCCACCCCACCATCTTCCCCGGTAATGTTGCAATGTCTTCCGCTGGTACCGGTATCACAATTGCCAGTGGTATGAGCGAGGCTAAGACCGAGCTGGCTCTGGAATTCCTAAAGTACATGGTCAGCGAAGATGTTCAGGCAAAGATATTCACCGGCGTTCAGGCTAACCCTTGCAACGTTGCCATTGACCTAAACGCTCTGGCCGATGAGAGTGGCGATGCTATACTAATTAAACTGGCTAACGCTTGTGCACAGGCTAACAATGCTGATATTATCATCGCTGATGTCCAGTATGTCTGGGGCAGCGACATTGCCGCCATTATCATCAACGCCCTTATGGAGTGTGCGACCGCTGACGCTGATATTGATGCTCGCTTTGAAATGCTACAGAAAGAACTTCTTGCAATAATTGATTAATTCCCGAAACCACAAAGGGAGAGGAGTTCTGTTCCTCTCCCTTTTTCTCAGGAGGCGAAATAAATGAAAAACAGCACGCATTCTGTGCAGAAGCCTCGGACTGACTGGCGGAAGAAAGGTTTTATATTTGCATTCCTTGCCCCCACGATGGTCATGTTCTGCATATTTTACCTATATCCCCTAGTAACGGTATTTTTCACTTCCTTTTGCAAGTGGGACTATACCAACATTACTAGACCTGAGTTTTTTGGCTGGAAGGAAATGTTCAAAAATTACAAGTACATTTTCAATACCTATCCCTATTTCTGGGAAGCCATGAGGAACTCCACGGCTTGGGCTTTGCTGGGTGTGTTTTTTCAGATCCCGCTTTCCACCATTATGGCTCTTGCATTCTCCCGCAAAATGAAGGGCGTTAAAACCATTCGTAATATTTATATTGTTCCCTGTATGATTTCCTCTGCTGCGATGGGTATGATTTTCCTGCAGCTTTACAACCCGCTGTATGGTGTAGTGAATCCCATAATTCAGCTATTCAATCCTGGTTTTAAGGAGAATATTCTGCTGTTGAAGGGCAGTGCATTCTGGGCTCTAACTGCTGCTTACATCTTCTTTACCGGCACTACAACACTGATGATTCTGGGAAACATTTTGGCGGTTCCTGAAGAAGTTCGGGAAGCTGCTACTTTGGATGGTGCCAGCGGTCTGCTGCAAGACTGGCACATTATTATACCCATGATTCGGGGAACTCTGAAAACGGTTTCTATTCTCGCCGCCACTTCAGGTTTCCTGCTCTATAATGAGGTGTTTTTCTTGACAAAGGGGGCAGCCGGTACCTATTCTGTCAGCTATATTATTCGTGAACTGGCAATTACCAGCCCGAGAACCCAGTTTGGCCGAGCCAATTCCGTTGCATTTATTCAGATTATTTGTGGTCTGTTGATTATAGTGTTTGTCAACCTGATTTACAGCGTTCCTGACTGGCTAGAAAAAGTAAAGAAAGGAGCGGAAAAATGAAAAAAATAGATTCTCAGGGTGTTGACAAACTACCTCTGGGTACAAAGATTTTTACATGGATTTGTCTTGCATGGGCCTTGCTTATTTCGTTGGTTCCCATCGTATGGCTGGTACTTTCCAGTTTTAAGGTAGATCCTCTGGCACGTCCGGGCTTTATGTTGCCGGATTCTATTTATCTGAAAGGTTATATTTCCACCTTCCGCGACCTTAACGTTATGCGGTATTTTGGAAACAGTATGCTGATTTCCATAGTATCTGTTTTTGTCAGTATTATGACCATCTCCATGTCTGCTTACGTTGTAGCTCGCATGGAATTTAAGGGTAAGAAGTTAGTTAACATTGCGCTTGCGTCTACGCTGTTTATTCCTACAACTGCGCTGACTTATCCTGTATATAATCTAATAAATCGTCTTGGCATTTACAATACCCGTTCTGCGCTGATTCTAATTTACTCCTGCAGTGGCATCGCTGTAAGCTTCTTTGTCATCAAGAATTACTATGACAATGTCCCCAAAGAACTGGAAGAGGCAGCAAGAATTGACGGCTGCGGCTATGCCCAGACCTGGTGGCGAATTATACTCCCTATTGCGCGTCCTGGTATTCTGACTGCCGCTGTCTTAGCGCTGCTTACCAACTGGAACGAGTACTATTGGGCATCGCTGGTAATTATTGACCGTGATAAGCTAACGGTTCCCGCTGTGTTGTCTACCTTTACCACTGCATTTACCACGAACTATAATGGTCTGTTTTCTGCTATGGTTGTTATTATTCTGCCGCCAATCATTCTGTATTGCGTATTTAACAAATTCTTTATTGAAGCATTGTCCGGTGGCGCTGTGAAGGGCTAATAGGAGGAACAATTATGGATATTATTAATGAAAGAAAAGAAAGAGTAAAATGGTTCCGCAATGACCGTTTTGGCATGTTCGTTCACTGGGGGCTGTATTCCATTATTGGTCGTGGCGAATGGGTTATGAGTACAGAACGGATTCCTCTTGAAAAGTATGTTCCTTATGCTAAGGAATTCAACCCTGTTAATTATGACCCGTCATATTGGGCGAAGATGGCAAAAAAAGCCGGCATGAAGTATGTCATCTTAACTGCAAAGCATCATGATGGCTATTGCCTGTTTGATTCCAAACTGACTGACTATACCAGCATGACTTCCTGTGATCGAGATTTAGTTCGGGAATTTGTGGAAGCGGTACGTACAGAAGGCTTGAAAGTCGGTCTGTACTATTCTCTGATTGACTGGCATCATCCTGACTATCCTAAGTATAACGATATTAACCATCCCATGAGAGGCAACGAAGCCTTCAAGGATGAGGTCATCGATTTTAACAACTACCTGCGTTATATGCATGGTCAGGTTAAGGAACTGGTAACTAATTATGGCAAACTGGATATCCTTTGGTTCGACTATGCTTATGAGAATCTCCGTGGTGAAGCATGGAAGGCAACGGAACTGGTTCAAATGGTACGCAAGCATCAGCCCCATGTGCTTATTGACAACCGTCTGGAGACCAGCGGCGAAGGCTTCGGTAGTATTGTTACCGCTGAGCCAGCATATTTCTGCGGCGATTTTGCAAGCCCCGAACAAATCATTCCTCCCGAGGGCATTCGCAACGTATTTGGTGATCCTGTTCCCTGGGAACTGTGCACCACCATCAACAACAACTGGGGTTATAACCCCACCGATCCTCACTATAAAAGCGCATCCCTGCTGATTCGTAAGCTTGTTGAATGTGTCAGCAAGGGCGGCAATATGCTCCTTAATATTGGTCCTGATGGCAATGGCAGAGTGGACGCAAAAAGCATTCAGGTACTCAAAGAGATAGCTGTATGGATGGAGCGCAACAGTGCAAGTATCCATGGCTGTGATAATGCAGGTATTTCAAAGCCGGAATGGGGCCGTTATACCAAGAAGGGTAATAAACTCTATGCCCATGTCTTTGAAGCGCCCATTGGACCTTTGGCGCTTACCGGAATCAATAAAGATAGTATCCTTAGTGTCCGTCGTCTGGCTGATGGCAGTGAAATAAAGCGTGGCGAAAGCTGGGTTACCAACGAGTATAAGGATATTCCCTTTGTCTGCCTGGGCGAGCTACCTCACTTCAGTTACCCTCTGCCGGATGATACCGATACCGTTTTGGAAATCACATTAAAGGAGTAACTGACAATGAAACGGGTTACTGCTATTTTGCTCGGTGCAGGTCAGCGTGGCGCTGATGTTTATGCCCGCTATGCACTAAGTTATCCCAATGAACTGAAGATGGTTGGCGTTGCCGAGCCCCGTAAAGAGCGCCGTGAGGAGTTTGCTGCCCTGCACCAAATCCCCGCTGAGAACTGCGTTGAAACATGGGAGAATATCCTGAAGCGGGATAAGTTTGCCGACTGCGTTTTTGTATGTACCCAAGACCGCATGCACTTTGAGCCTGTCGTGCAGGCACTAAGAAAGGGCTATCATGTTTTGTGCGAAAAGCCCATGAGCTATGCTCGTGAAGAGCTGTTGGAAATGAACCGTGTTGCAAACGAAACCGGTAAGGTTCTCAGCATCTGCCATGTTCTGCGCTACTCTCCTTTCTTTGTGAAGATTCGTCAGCTGCTTGACAGTGGCGCTATCGGTCAGTTGGTATCCATCCAGCACATCGAAAGTGTTGGCTACTGGCATATGGCACATAGCTTTGTTCGTGGCAATTGGCGCAATAGCGAAGAAACCAGCCCCATTATTCTTGCAAAGTGCTGCCATGACCTAGATATTCTGAACTGGCTGGTAGGAAGCAAGGTTAAGCAGGTTTCCAGCTTCGGTTCATTGGCACATTTTAATGCAGCTCATCAACCCGATGGCGCACCGGAACGTTGCATGGACGGCTGCGAGCATCGTGATACCTGCCCCTACTATGCTCCTAAGTTCTATTTGGAGCATCCTAAGGCGATAACTGATGGCTTTGCCCGCGCTGTCAGCATTGATATCTCTACGGAAAAGATTCTGGAAGCACTAAGAACCGGTCCTTACGGTCGCTGTGTCTATGCCTGTGACAATAACGTCGCCGACAACCAAGTTGTCAATCTTATGTATGAGAACGGCGTTACTGTGAGCATGACCATGTGTGCTTTTACTGAGTATTGTGAGCGTATCATCAATTTGATGGGCAGCTATGGACAGATTCGCGGCAATATGGAAAAAAACACCATTGAGGTAATTGAATTTATCACCGGCAACGTCAACACTATACATTTGCATGTCCCGGCGGGTGGTCACAGCGGCAGCGATATTTCTATGATGAAAGAATTCGTGAAGCTGATTGCCAGTGGTGGCACAACCAGCAAGAGCGGTTCAGATGCTTCCGTGGAAAGTCATCTGACGGCGTTGGCGGCAGAAGAAAGCAGAAGAAATAGCGGTATGCCTGTCTATTTTGAATAAAATCCGGAACCGAAAGAGGAAGTGTTAACATTGACTAATATTGTAGAAATCAAGGAACAGATTTGCGACGTTTGTCACAAGATGTGGCAGCTGGGCTGGGTAGCAGCAAACGACGGAAATATCACCGCTTTATTGGATGACGATACCATTCTGGTTACTCCCACCGGCATGAGCAAATCCTTCATCACTCCCGAAAAGCTGGTTCGCATTGACCGTGCGGGTAATGTAATTGAAGCAGCTCCCGGTCTGCGTGCTTCCAGCGAGATTAAGATGCATCTGCGCTGCTACAACAAACGTCCGGATGTGAGGAGTGTTATTCACGCGCATCCCCCGGGAGCCACCGGATTTGCCTGCGCACACAAGGCTATGGATATGTACAACATGATTGAAGTCGTAGCTGCCATTGGTTCCGTTCCGCTAACCCCATATGGCACTCCCTCCACATATGAAGTTCCCGATGCCATTGAACCTTATCTGGATCAGCATGATGTAATGCTGCTTGAAAACCACGGCGCATTGGCTGTTGGCAGTGATGTTATCACCGCTTTTTACCGTATGGAAAGTTTAGAACTGTGGGCGAAGATTACCATCAACGCTGTAATCTTAGGCGGCAGCATTGATATCAGCCGTCCCAATATCCATAAACTCATTGATTTGAGAGGTTACTATCGCATCACCGGACGCCACCCCGGCTATAAAGTGTTCAACCCTGAAGACCCCATCCTTCATAAGAAAGAAGAGTAATCATGCGTACTGTATTGGCGTTTGATTTCGGTGCATCCACCGGCAGAGCGATTCTTGGTAGGTTTGATGGTGAAAAAATTACCTACGAAGAACTGCATCGTTTTGATAATATTCCTATTCGTGAGAATAGTCGTCTTGCATGGGATTTCTTTGCGCTGCTTAAAGAAGTGGAAAAAACCATTGAAAAATGTGGTAACACCGATTCCCTAGCTTTTGACACTTGGGGTGTGGATTACGGTATGCTGACAGAAAATGAGTTTTTGATAAGCCTACCCACTCACTACCGGGATTCCAGAACCAATGGCGTGCCTGAAAAGGTGTTCAAGCAGATTTCCCCTGAAAAACTGTACATGGCAACCGGTAATCAGATTATGCCCATAAACACCTTGTTCCAATTGATGACAGAAAACGGAAAATGTTTAGAATCCAAAACCATGCTGTTTATGCCAGATCTGTTTGGCTGGGCACTGTGCGGGAGTCATACTGTGGATAAAACCATTGCGTCCACTTCTCAGATGGTTAATCCTCTTAATGGTAACTGGGAACACAGCATTACCGCCTTAACGCCTTTTCCTGTAAGCTTTTTTCCCAAAATAGTGGACTGTGCAACCATATGTGGTGAGTACAGGGGAATCCCTGTGGTTAAGGTTGCCGGACATGATACACAGTGCGCTGTTGCCGCTATGCCATGGAATGGCGTTGGCGAAGCTGCTTTTCTGTCCTGTGGCACTTGGTCTTTGATTGGTTGTGAGCTGGATAAGCCTATCCTCACTAAGAAGAGTATGGAAGATGAACTGTCCAACGAAATAGGCGCCAATAATCAAATCAATTACCTAAAAAACATCAGCGGTCTGTGGCTAATTCAAGAAATCCGCAGAAATTTCCGTGAAAAAGGCAAGGAATATTCCTACAATGACATGGAACAGTTAGCTCGTAAAGAGCCCTCATTTACTTGTTTCATTGATCCTGATGCCTCTGAATTTGCTCAACCAGGCGAGATGCCTAAAAAGATACGCGCTTACTGTGAAAGAACCGGTCAGAGTATTCCTCAAACTGATGGCGCTCTAGTGCGCTGCATTTACGAAAGCCTTTCCATGAAGTACCGTTATGCTATCGCGCAGATTCAGGAGAACACCGGTAAAAAGTTTGAGCTTCTTCATATGCTGGGTGGCGGCACGAAGGATACCTTCCTGTGCCAGATGACTGCAGATACCCTAGGTTTCCCTGTACTTGCAGGACCCACGGAGGCAACGGCTCTGGGCAACATCATGATTCAGCTAATTGCACTGGGTGTAATCAAAGATGTTGCTGAAGGTCGGAAATTAATTCGCAAAACGGAAAAAGTTACTACTTATTATCCTCAGAAGGTAGATATGCTGAATGAGAAATATCGTATTTTTTGTAAAGCCATTGGCAAATAAACTTAAAATAATCGAAATTTGAAAGGAGTACTGTATGTCAAGAAACAGATATGTTGGTGATTATCCAGTAATTGGTATTCGCCCTATCGTCGATGGTCGCAGCGGTCCCCAAATGATGCGTGAATCTTTGGAGCCTATGGTCTGGGCAATGGCTGAAGCTGCAAAGAAACTGTTTGAGGAGAATTTGTTCTACTCAAACGGTGAACCTGTGAGGGTGGTTATAGCGGATACCTGCATCGGTCGTGTGCCTGAGGCTGCTGCCTGTGCCAATAAATTCAAGAAGGAAGGCGTTTCTATAACTCTGTCCGTTACCCCCTGCTGGTGCTACGGTTCCGAAACCATGGATATGGATCCCCATACCATTAAAGGTGTCTGGGGTTTTAACGGTACTGAGCGTCCCGGTGCTGTGTATTTGGCTGCTGTTCTGGCAGCTCATGCGCAGAAAGGTTTACCTGCCTTCGGTATTTATGGGCATGAGGTGCAGGATCGCGATCAGGTTACTAATATTCCGGAGGACGTAAAGGATAAGCTGCTGCGCTTTGGTCGCGCCGCTGTTGCTGTTGCTACCATGCGTGGTAAGTCCTACCTGCAGATCGGTTCACAATGTATGGGTATTGCCGGTTCTATTATGAACCAGGATGTGCTTGAAAACTATTTCGGCATGCGTGTAGAATCCGTTGACGAGGTTGAGATACTGCGCCGTATGGAAGAAGGCATTTATAACGAAAAAGAGTTCCAGAAAGCTTTGGCATGGACAAAGGAGCACTGCAAGGAAGGGCGCGATGACAACCCCGAAGAAGTTGAATTCTTGGGCGAAAAGGTTCGTATCAAGTTTACCCCCGAGGAAAAGGAAAAGCAGTGGGAATTTACTGTTAAGATGTACTGCATTATCAAAGACCTGATGGTTGGCAACCCAAGCCTCCCCGATGCTTTTGCGGAGGAAAAGCTGGGTCACAATGCCATCGCGGGCGGCTTTCAAGGTCAGCGTCAGTGGACCGACCATTGGCCTAACTGTGACTATCCCGAAGCTCTTCTGAGCTCCACTTTCGACTATGAAGGCGCCCGCGAGCCCTACACCTTGGCTACTGAAAACGATATCCTCAATGGTATGTGCATGTTGATGATGCGCCTGCTGACCCACCGTGCACAAATCTTTGCTGATGTACGTACTTACTGGTCCTGTGAGGCTGTTGAGCGTGTTACCGGCTACAAACTTGAAGACAAAGCGGAAGAAGCCAACGGTATTATCCACTTACTAAATTCCGGTGCAGCTTGCCTTGACGCTACCGGTGTCTGCACCGATGAAAACGGCAATGCTATAATGAAACGTTGGTGGGAAGTAACTGAAAATGATATCAAGAAAATGACCGAAGCCACTGTATGGTGCGAGGCGGGTCAGGACAACTTCCGCGGCGGCGGCTTCTCCAGCCACTACACCACTAAAACCGAAATGCCCTGCACAATGATTCGTATGAATCTGATCAAGGGATTGGGACCTGTGCTTCAGATTGCTGAGGGATGGACCGTTAACCTGCCTGACGAAGTGTCCGATAATCTGATGGAACGCACTAATCCCACTTGGCCGTGCACTTGGTTCGCTCCTCGCTGCGATGGTAAAGATGGTTCTCCATTCAAAACCGCTTATGAAGTCATGATGAACTGGGGCGCTAATCACGGTGCGATATCCTACGGGCATATCGGCGCTGACCTTATCACCATGTGCTCCATGCTGAGGATTCCTGTCTGCATGCACAACGTTCCCTTGGATGATATTTACCGTCCTGCCTGCTGGAACGCTTTCGGTATGGACAAGGAAAGCCAAGACTACCGCGCCTGCGCTACCTACGGTCCTCTATATAAGTAAGCAAAGAATATATTAACATAATCATGCACCCCCTCTGTTGGCTGTCGTCCAACTTTGGGGGTGTAGTTCAAATATCCATCCTTTTAATACTTATCTCAGTTTAAAGCAGCGCATAGATTGCAGCGAGTTTTTTGATTTGGCGAAGCTTGGCGAAGGAAACATAGTGGCGCTATAGCGCCTTAACAAAGCAAAGACAAATAGGAAAAGGCGCACAAGATAAAACTGATTTTATCTGAGATAAGTATAATATACTATTCTTCTTAGCAACTTATACTGAAACTCAAGTGTGATAACGATTGACATTATAAATGTAAAAGGGTAAACTAACCCCGAAAAGGAGAGCGTATGGAACCAATTTTTGTTACAGGACACCGCAACCCGGATACCGATTCCATAGTCGCCGCTATGGCATATGCAGCGCTGCAGAACGCACTTGGCAATCGGGAATATATACCCGTTCGTCTAGGTGAAGTAAACGACGAAACCCAGCTTGCGCTTGAGCGTTTCGGCTTTGAAGCGCCAATAAAAATTTCCAACGTAAGAACGCAGGTGCGTGACCTAGATTTTGACCGTCCACCAGTACTTAGCGCCAGATTAACCATACAAGCTGCGTGGAATGTCTTTACAAACGACACATCACTTTCCGCTTTACCTATGGTAGATGAAAATGACAAACTCTGTGGTCTAGTTACCCGTGGTGATATTGCCGCCTACGATATGAATGCTCTTAACAATCGTCATGTTGATTCGGTGCCTATTTTTAACGTGTTGGCAGCTCTTGAAGGCAACGTAGTTAATAACCCCAACAAGCCTATAGACAACATATCAGGACAGATTGTTATTACCCTTCCCAGATCTGAAGACAATTCCTATGGCTTAACCAAAGGATGCATTGCTTTTGTCGGCAACCAGCCTGAAGCTTTTAAGCAGGCTCTTAAAATGAAAGCATCCTGCATAGTACTGTGTCAGGCGGAATATACTAAGGAACTTAGGGAAATGAAACCGGAAATGACAGTCATATACACACCGCTTGAAGCATATCTTGCAGTGAGAATGCTTCACCTTTCGCTTTCTATTTCCAGTATATTACCCAGTACCCGTGTAATCACCTTTTCTCCCGATGACTATATAGATGATGTACGCAACAAAGTGCTTGAACATCGCTACCATTCTTACCCTATCGTTGATAAGTCGGGCAATGTACTTGGCAGCCTTTCCCGTTACCACCTAATTAACCCAAGGCGCAAAAAGGTGGTATTGGTTGACCATAACGAGCTTTCCCAATCCGTTCCCGGGCTTGAGCAAGCAGAAATCATCGCCGTTATAGACCATCACCGCTTAGCAGACGTTCAAACCTTAAATCCCGTCTATATGCGCAACGAACCTGTAGGCAGTACAAATACCATTATAGGCACAATGTTCCAGGAAAACGGTCTGGTTCCGCAAAAAAATCTGGCAGGGCTCATGGCAACTGCTATTATTTCCGATACCGTCAGCTTTAAGTCGCCAACCTGTACCCAAAAAGATATAGACATGGCAAATAGGCTTGCTCGAATTGGCGATGTAGACCTTGATGACATTGCCAACGCTATCTTTAACGCTGCATCTGCAAGTGAGCGCACAGTGGAAGAACTTCTGTTTACCGATTATAAGGATTTCCACATTGCCGGCTATACCATAGGCATAGGGCAGGTAACGACTGCTGATTCCAAGAGCGTCCTAACCCGCAAAAAGGAACTGGTTGAACTGATGGAAAAAACCTTAGAAGAAAATTCAATGGATATGATGCTGCTTATGATTACCGACGTTCTAAAAGAAGGTACCGCCCTTTTATATGTCGGCGAAAAAGATATCATCAAACAGGCTTTTAATGTAGAACCGGACAAAAACGAAGTATTCCTTGAAAAAGTAGTTAGCCGTAAAAAGCAGGTTGTCCCTGCGCTAAGTTTAATGTGGGGTTGATTATTATTTAATTTTGAAGTAATAAAACTTAAAGCGCTCAGAAAAAGGGGCGCTTTTGCATATCGATTATTTGTAAATTTAGAATGGGAAAAAGAAATTAATTACCCTGATACTAATCTCAGTTTAAATTAGCGCATAGATTGCAGCGAATTTTTTGATTTGGCAAAGCTTTGCGAAGGAAACATAGCGGCGCTATATTGACTGAGCAAAGAAAAGACAAATCGGAAAAGGTGCGCAATATAAAGCTAATTTAGGATGAGATTAGTATGAGTAGGCGGATCATACCACTGGGTAGCAACTGCTTCAAGCACCGCCTGCTGGTGCATTGCGTCAAGGCGCTGGCTGGAATCTCCCCTGCTAAAGGCAAAATGTATGCAGAAATGACCCGGAAAACCGGATGTTTTGTTGGACTGGTAGCTGTGCGGCATACCGTTCATTGAGGCAGCAAAAACCTCTCCTTCATAGCGGATTAGTATGGGTCGCCTGTCCCAGCTCCATTTTGGATATGCCTTCTTCATTTCTTCCGTGTCCTCTTTGGTTAGGGGCTCAGCGTCTAAATGGCTTTCACCCATCATGCGGTATACAGAAAAGACCGTGCCGCTTCTAACGTCCTTAACTTCAAATACCGCACCAAAGGGTATTAAATCGCTTCCGCCAGCGTACCACTCCGGCACTTGGGTATCTCCCGGCACTGGCTTGGGCTTTCGGAAAAGCACAAGCAGTGTATCCATGTCCGCAACGCCTGTAACCCTAATACCATTTTGCGCCTGAAATACCGCTACAGCACTTCTGGTTGATTCATCATATACTGCAGAGTCCGCGCCTTCTTGTAGAAGGGCAGCTTCTATAAGCTTTTTTTGTAGCAGCTTAACTTGGCTGCCCTGTTCGCCCGGCTTAGTTGGCTTAGGAAAGGCACTCCCTGCAAGCGATATACGCGGCAAGAAAAGCAAAATAACGAGCAGCAACCCTGACAAAATACGTTTCATGGAATAATCTCGCTATTAGGGTCAAACCAGAGGGGCTTAGCAGACTGAGGCTGGTATACCAAAAGGGGCTCGTCCCCTTTGTCAATTATGCAGGAGAGTATAGCCACGTACTCTGTGCCCTCGTAAATAGTTTGAAGATAGCTTGTAGGGTTTATAAGGAAATGTTGGCGGTATTCCCTGCCATCAGCACTTACAAAACGAAAATCTTGCTGGCTTATAGGTGCTCTGCCGTTGGGCGCAGCTACCGCCTTTACCCTAAGCCATATTAAAAAGTATTCTTGCTTCTTTAAGGGCGTTATATTGTATTTACTCATTCCCTTTACCAGCTTCTCAGCCCCCGAACCACGTTTCACTGAGGTAATCTCAAATTCAAAATCCGCATAATCCGACCATACAGTGCCCTCATAATAAACGGATACATTGTTTTTTACCGGATTTTCTCTAGTAGCAACAAGTTGTTTTTCCTCCTTAGGGGCAAGGACAACCAGATCCGCCTGTACACAGGGCTTACCTGAAATAATGGGCGCTTCATTGGAATAGGCGCTTATGCCAAAGAATGTGCCATACACGGTTACAGTATCCCCCGGAATAAATCTGTGTTCATCTAAAGGTTGGTCATAGTCCACCAGAAAAATCATCCTAGGGTTGTTTTTCAGCGAGATAAGATAGTAAAAAGATTGATGGCTTGAAAGCTGTATGCTTAATATGTCCCCGGTTAAGCGTACCTTGTCTTCCATCTTATCATCGGGGGACCTATAGTAACCCTCGCCATCAAGCACATCTAGGTAGCCCCGTTCATCCGGAAGCTGCCGTATGCGCATCTGCGCATCCGCTTCATTTCTAAGCGCTTTAAGTTCATCCAAAGTCATTTTAGATAGGTCTGTGTCCTGCATAGCAGAAGCACAAAGCGGCAGTATAAGCAGCAAACATAAAATTAAAAATTTCTTTATCATATGAGCCTCACTTTCACGGTAAGATTGAATGTGCGGTTTACTAGGATAAAAAAAGTATAACAAAGCACCTGTGAAAATTCAAGCGCTAAAGATATACTTGCCGCAATGTATTTATTATACAGCCCCTTGGATATTAGGTATTTGGTTGTTAACATTGCACTATTTTGGTACCTATCTTGACATAGAGGCTGCATTATTATACTATATGATGGTGTATTATACACAAAATTAATTTACAGGAGGAGAGATTATGAAGAGATTTTTAGCACTTCTACTGTCCGTGATTATGGTTGTATCCGTCATATCCATAGCCGGCGCAGCAGAAATCACCGACCTGCGCACATATGAAGTAAGTTCAGCTGAGGTGGAAACATGGAACGTCCATTACAGCCAGAACGCACGCGACCTCAATGTGCTGTGCAGCCTAATTGATGGACTTCTTACCAACAACAACAAGGGCGCACTTGTTCCTAACGCTGCTAAGGAGTACTCATCTCCTGATGGCGGCGTTACATGGGTTTTCACGCTCAATGAAGGCATGAAGTGGGTAGACAAAGATGGCAATGTAAAAGCCGATGTCGTAGCTGAAGACTGGTTGTGGGGTCTTGAATGGGTGCTAAACTTTGCCAAGAACGATTCCTACAATGTGTCCATGCCTGCTGAAATGATAGTAGGCGCTAATGACTACTATGAATACACAAAGGCTCTTGCCTATGAGGTTGAGCCCGGCACCGAACTTGCGGATGATGCTGTTCTTTCTGAAGAAGGTATTGCCGCTGCTAAGGCACTTACACTGGATAAGTTCCTTGAAATGGTTAATATCAAAGTAGATGGCAATGATATTATCTACACCTGCGTAGCTCCACTTCCCTATTTCCCCTCTGTAGCCACATATAACTGCCTATATCCCGTTTCTGGCAAGTTGCTTGAAGAAGTAGGCGTAGACGGCTACCGTGCCATCTCTTGGGATACCATGTGGTACTCCGGTCCCTACACTGTAACACAATACGTGCATCAGAACGAAAAGGTGCTTACCAAAACTCCGAACTACTGGAACGCTGATGGTGTAAAGCGCTTTGATACCGTCACCATAAAGATGGTAGAGGATACCAATAAGGCATTTAGTCTGTTTGAAACAGGCGAGTTGGATCATGTAACTCTCAACCAGAGCCAGCTTGACACCATATATAAGAACCCGTCCAACCCATGGCATAAATATCTGTCTGAAAGCCGTCCTACAAAGTATTCCTATCACTTCCACTGGGTGTATGATGTAAGAAACGAAGACGGCACTCCCGATGACAACTGGAACAAAGCAATAGCCAACCTTGCCTTCCGCCAGTCTATGCTATATGGTCTTGATATGACTAGCTACCTTGCAAGAGTCAATACCATCAACCCCCTATCCTGTCTGAATTACGCATACACCGGCAATGGCGTATCTGTAACCAGCGATGGAACAGACTATACAGAGCTTGTACTTAATGAGCTAGGCTATAACTACGGTAATCGCGATTCCTTTAACCGCTACGATGCTGAAAAAGGCGCTGCACTCAAAAAGCAAGCAATGGAAGAGCTAAGCGCCGAGGGAGTAACTTTCCCGGTTGAGCTTAAGTACTACATAAAGGGCGACAACCAGGTTGCTAAAGACACCGCCGACGTACTAACCCAGATATTCTCTGACTACCTTGGCGATGATTATATCAAGGTAGTTACCAAAACTTATGTGTCCAACATCACACCTGAGGTTCGTAAACCGCAGCTTGCATGTATGTATGTAACCGGCTGGGGTGCAGACTTTGCAGACCCCGTCAACTTCCTAGGTCAGGAAACTTATGGCGATCCGCAGGCTTACTTCTCCATGAATATGTCGCAAATCAACAATGCAACTGACGAAAAGCTAATTGCCGATATTAAAGAATTCACCCGCATGATTGACGAAGCGAAGGTAATTTACGATGATATTGACGCACGCTATGCCGCCTTTGCCAAGGCAGAAGCTTTCTACATTGAACACGCATTTGTTATGCCGATATATTATAACGTTGCATGGCAGCTAACCAGCATTAACCCCTACAGCCAGGTATATTCTTCTTATGGTATGCAGGCATACCGCTATGTGGATTGGGAAACCAACAGCGATGTTTACACCACCGCAGAAATTGAAGCCTTGGCTGATGAGTATTACAAGTAATCTTATATTCATGGGGCATTGTTATAGGCAATAGCAATAGCCCAGCATGTAAACAATGCCCCGGCAAAAAAGCCGGGGCTTTGTTAATTTAAAACAATTTATGCAAATCGTAATTTGATACTTATCTGCGAATACTTAGTGCATTTCATTAAGCCGCTTCTCCCCATAGGGAGGAACCATATTAGCTTGCCAAACGTTTTATACTAATCTCAGTTTAAATTAGCGCATAGATTGCAGCGAATTTTTTGATTTGGCAAAGCTTTGCGAAGGAAACATAGCGGCGCTATATTGACCAAGCAAAGAAAAGACAAATCGGAAAAGGTGCGCAATATAAAGCTAATTTAGGCTGAGATTAGTATTAGCTACTATTAAGATGCAATATCCGGACGGAGTACCGAAATACTGCCTTTTTGGATCAATGCTACAAACTTGTCAACTAGTTTGGGGTCAAACTGTGTACCGCTATTCTCTTGAAGGCATAATAAAGCTTCTTCCACTGAACGACCTTTTTTGTAGGGGCGCGTGGACAACATGGCATCAAAGGCATCTACGACACAAAGAATACGTCCCAGTAGTGGAATGTCATCTCCCTTTAACCCCGCGGGATATCCCTTTCCATCGTATCGTTCATGATGCCCAAGCACCGCCGGAACGACGTAGTCAAGCGATGGCAGATGGCTGATTATACTTACCGACTTTTCTACGTGTTCCTTCATCTGCGCCATTTCCTCGTCGGTAAGCGGTCCCGGTTTATTTAGAATTCTTTCGTCAATGCCAATTTTACCAATATCATGCAACAACCCCGCTTCACGGACGATTTCAGCCGTTTCAGGGCTCATACCCAGCTCCAATGCAAGCTCTGAAGCATAATATGCAACATTGTTTGAGTGGTTGAATGTATAATGATCCTTAGCATCAATGGCAGCAGTTAACGCATGAATGGTTGAGGCATAGCTGGAATATATCTCGTGTTTAGTATCGGTATCCTCCAAGCCCTCCAGCGAGTCCTCAATACGCCCGCCGGTACTTATTTGTATGGCGTTACGTCCGCTTCGTTTTACTTGGAAGATAGCCATATCAACATTATTGAGTAATTCGCGCGTAGTAGAGGCGCCGTAGGGAATAGCACAGATACCGCCGCTTACAGTAATGGGGCGTTTCTTTACTTTGTTTGCATCAGGTTCTGCATTGATTTGCTTTATTTGCGTCCGAATATTTTTTGCCAGTGTCTTGGCTGACTGCAGATCATAACCGGGTAACAGAATTGCAAATTCCTTTGCACTATATCGCGATATAATACCATTTTCACCAACACTTCCCCGAATAATGTTTGCAATTTGTATCAGTACTGAATCGCCTTCTTGGTTGCCGTATAGCTGGTTATATAATTTAAAATTATCAATATTAAGAGCAACTAACGCTAATGACTGACCGGAAAGTTCAGCATACTTAGCATCCACCATTTGCAGAAAGTATTTGCGTTTAAGCAAACCGGTTAAATCATCCGAGCGCGCCTCAAGCCGAGCTTTTTCATATAATTGTGCATTCTTGACTGCAATGGAGGCTATAGCAGCTACAGAGCATAAAAAGGTGATATCATCCAGCGTATAACGTGCATTACGTTCCTTAGACCCCAGCAGCACAACGCTTTTCAAAGGCCCTTCACCAAGTAGCATAATACAGGCAACATCCAGTTCCTGAAATTCTTTTTTTTCATCGTCCCACATGGACCGATAAGCAGCTGTGCGGCGGTATTCATCCATTAACAAGCATTCACCCTGCTTATTCTGCGCTAATTGCGTAAATATCGGCGAATTGGTGCGCAGCTTGGTAACGCGATTATCAAGCGGATTGGCGCTGTCCACTATACGTAGATATTTGTCCTTTTTATCGGCTACACATACATATACTTTACGTACAGGGAATGACTTTAGAATCACCTGCACAAGCTGGCTTGAAACCTGCGCAAAATCAAGCGATTTGGCGGCTGATGTGCTAAAAGTGCGTAATATCCCGGCACGTGTATTTGTGTCTTTGATAAACACACCGTCAATAAAACGTTTCATAACGGTATAGATAATATTGGTAACTGCAAAGAACGCAATCGATATTATCAGTAGGTCGTACCCGCCATCCAGCACTACGTTGCTACGGATGAAATACTCTAAATCTTTTAATAACAGCACAAAAAGCCCGGTAGAAAATACCGCAGCCATAAAATAAATGGTTCCACGCGATACTAGTAAATCAAGCCGCAACAGACGTCGCCTGTATAAACCATAGTATAAACATATAACAAACATCACACCGGACAACACGTCCACCGGAAAACCTTCAAAGAGAGGTAACAGCAGCAGTATGTGTCCCAACAACAAGGCAACAAGCCCGACAGCCACCGGCAAGAAAGTGCGCGAGCGCACCTGATCCTTTCTGTGCATATTCCAAATGACGACACCCATATGTATAACGATAGCTATTAACAGCACTGCTAACACTGCTACATTACATGTAATGGTATAAACAAATCGCCCGCCCGTTTCATCAGGTATAAAGCACGGCGCTGCAAGTAATATTCCCGTTTTTGTGTTGATAATGGATGCAGCAATCAGAAACACTCCCCAAGCTCGTGTAAATAAACCAGCCTTAACACCAGCAAACTCCTGTATAAAACGCAGCAATGAATAGGCAAGCATAAGTAAACCGAAAATGGATATGTCATACCAGACCTTGATTCCTGCCACAGCTTGCTGACGCATCAGAAAAGATCCGCCTGTCCATAGTACACAGCTAATCAACACCCATATGAATGCTATTATAAGGCGTGTCTTGCGGCTAGCCATCAACGCTAATAATAAGAACAGATAACAGCACACCGCCACCACAGGGATTACATTCGCGAAACTCATACGGCACCATCCTCGCTAGGTAATACGTGTTGCTGGGATGCAAGCAGTGTTTGTATCTGCATTGATGAGGGGTTCATTCTGCGCGGAACAGATCCTGTGCGTGAACAAGCAGCAAAAGTACCACAGCGTAGAATGGTTATCTCAAGGGGATCGTATCCCATGATTTTCATCAGATACTTGTAATCCTTATCAACATAGCGGAAATAAATACTCATTTGTTCACGGAGAATTTCTTGCGATACCGCGTGATCCGCGAGCGAATCAGCTTCCAATTCCGCATACAGATGCAAAAAGGGCTTTCCTTTTGATGTAAATTCCTTGCATGCAATCCAATTACAAATAGGCAAACCTGATAAACGAACTACATTGTTGATGGAGTTTTCAGATATGCGGGTAAAGCCGGCAATATCGATTATATCTGCCGTGCGGTCTATATAAGAAAAACGGGGCAGGTAGGCACCGCCAGCTTCTTTGCTGGGACCTAAACAGCGATATATATCGCCAACTCTATATCGCATAAAAGCTCCGCCTTTGAACACCGAGATAACCAGCTCATACTTTTCGCCGGTTTTCACTTGGTCCATAAGACAGGTTTTAGGAGTGTATGCGGGGTTTAGTGCACTCTTTTCAAATTCGCTTTCCGGGATAAATTCATAGAAGCAGGCATCCGGGAAAAAATACATACCATCTCTTGCCCATGTTTCAACACCAACACAGGTGGGTTCAGTACCCGCAAATACTTCTACCGGACGTATACCCCACAAGGCTTCCAGATCATCTTTATAACAATTGTTATCTGTTCCGGCAACCATAAATCCCCGCAGATTAAACACATCTTTAGGCACCATTGGGCGGTTTTCACGTTTGCTATGGCTACGGGCTCGCAGGTACCGGTATGCCATCCGCGGTGAAAACTGGAATAATGATTTGAGCCCTCCCTCTCCCTTTCCTGCCGCATCTCCAAAGCTCTGGCTTACAAATGTAGCAACGCTGCCCAGCGCAAAAAAGTAATCTATGCCTTTTTGAAGCCCCATCCGGAATCCTTTACGATTGCGCTCGGAAAAAGACATACGTTCAGCTTCAGTTACAGGCGGCAAAAAGCGCAGATCAATTTCTTGGTGGAGTGCCCTAGGTAATAGACCTGTAGCATAAGGAAGAGGCGCAAGGCCATACAAGAAAGTGTTGTTGGGAGCTATGTCAAACTTACCCTTAGCAGTGCTGGTAGCAAGCATCATACAAGCCATAACGTTGTTTCCAAAGGTATTGAGCATGCTGCGTGTATATGGCGCTAGTTTGACTGGATGTTTTCCGCCTTCCCAAGCGGTTTGAATCCAAACTACAGGTTCATCGGGCAGTAATTCGCCGCGTTTTAATAGCAATACATCAGCATAATCGGCATAGGTGGTCAGAGGAAAGCGCTTACGGAAATCCTCAATGCCGGAAAAAACTTTTCCTTTGGATAATTTCTTGCCCAGTTCGCATTTGCTCCATAGGTGTATCTGCTCCAGAAGCAATTGTTCCTGAATAAGCATAAACTCTTGAAGTGTGTAATCCAGAAAACCACAATATTCCTCCCACAATTCTTCGTGAGGGGTGGTCTTCAACCGATCTTGAAAACGCATAGCATTACAACCTCTTTCTTAAGCGTGGTAGTAGGAACGGAACACTTTGGCGGTAGTCATTATAATCTGAAAAAATACGTGGAAACGTCCATAAATCTTGGAACAAAGCGTACAATAGGTTGAAAAAAGAAACTAGCCCTACAAACAGCCACATACGCAGTGTAGACATAGCAAGTGCAAGAAAAAACAGCGCAAACGCCAGAAACCATACGCCGGGATGCCGACATATACCGTACAACCCTGTACGCGTAACGGTACGTGAGCCCACATTGATTGAATCCGTGTACGATTCCGAAAAAGGAATGGCAAAGAACAGCGCATATACAAGCAGTATAGTATGAATCGCAGATAGTGCAAGCCATACATAATCGATGCTTTCAAGTGGCGCTGTCTGCCAATAAGCAGTATTTACCTCAGTTATGGTCGCTATCAATAATAACAACACCCCCAAAGGGAACAGGATTTGCAGTGTTTTAGAGCGTAGAATCACCGAATTCATATCAAAGAGAAGGAACGCTGCAAACGCAAGGATAACGATAGCCATAACGTGTTCACTCCTTTCCGTTTTGTGAACTCACCGTCATCATTTTATCACACTTGTATTGTTTTTGCAACACTTTATAATAAATTTTTTATAATTATTCGACTTTTAAACGAATCTAGTCCATTGTGCGGTCATAAAGTCGTCATTTATAGCGGCATAAATGGCTTATAGCATAGAAATAGACACACTCATCACCCATGATGCCAACGGACTAAACTTTTATAAGTACGGTAAAGTATTAGCTGATAGAGAATGCAAGACCTGTTTTTTTCTTTCCTCAATATAGCATTGCTTTCACACATAATATTGTTGCGTTCGCGAGTAATACTAATCTCAGTTTAAATTAGCGCATAGATTGCAGCGAATTTTTTGATTTGGCAAAGCTTTGTGAAGGAAACATAGCGGCGCTATATTGACTGAGCAAAGAAAAGACAAATCGGAAAAGGTGCGCAATATAAAGCTAATTTAGGATGAGATTAGTATAAGTGCATCTAGGCAACGGATAACAATGCCAGAGCAAAGAAAAGGTTGACAATTATGCATTTGGTCAGGTAAATGAAGAAGTAGGGGTATTCAAGAATAATTTTGTTACAACTTTGTGGATTCGTATCGTTAAAGTTTTAAAAATTTATTACACTTTAATTCGATGCAATAAAAATGGGTCTTGCCTTTCGTGTAAGACACTAAATTTAAAATTGCAGTTTTGTTGCGATTTCCGAGGCAAGACGAACGTTGTTAAAGACCAGTTGAATGTTTGCTTTCAGGCTGTTGCCGCCAGTGATTTCAACAATCTTAGCCAGAAGGAAGGGTGTTGTGTCTTTTCCATGAATGCCTTTTTGCTCGGCTTCTTCAATGGCATCAGCAATGGCTTTATCGATGACCTTTGCGTCCATAGCATACTCTTCTGGTATAGGATTAGCAATAAGCATACCACCGCTAAATCCAAGGGAACGCTGCGCACTAATGGTGTCTGCGATTTCCTGAGCACTATCCATGCGATAATCTACATTGAATTCTGAAGTGTTAGTAAAGAAAGCGGGCAGCTTATCTGTCTTATATCCCAGCACCGGAATACCTTTTGTTTCGAGGTATTCAAGTGTTAAGCCAAGATCCAGAATACTCTTGGCACCTGCACAAATAACAGCAACAGGGGTTTGAGCTAGTTCTTCAAGGTCTGCCGAGATATCCATCGTAGTTTCAGCCCCACGATGTACACCACCGATACCGCCTGTTGCAAAAACTTTAATACCAGCCATGGCGGCAATGATCATGGTTGCGGCAACAGTGGTTGCACCATCTTGTTTACGAGCAATCAGAACAGGAAGATCTCTGCGACTTGCTTTGGTGACGGATAAACCGGTCTTGCCAAGATAGTCAATTTCTTTCTCGGTCAGCCCCACGCATAGCTTGCCTTGAATAATAGCTATGGTCGCCGGTTCTACACCATGTTCGCGTGCGATGTTTTCACAGGCAATAGCCGTTTCCACGTTTTGCGGATAGGGCATACCGTGGCTGATGATGGTGCTTTCCAATGCGATGACCGGACGATTCTCTTTAATTGCTTGCTCTACCTTAGGGGAAAACTTGATATGTTCAGATAGGTTCATGGTTACTTCTCCTTTTAATTGTTTATATTTGTAAGAAATGCTTTACTTGATTCTTGCCCGAAATGAGCAGCTTCAATGGCGTCCGCTCCGCAGGCTAAGGCATGGACGATGCCGGCGCACATGGCATCACCCGCCCCCGTCAGGGTGGTGTAGGGGAACGTGAGGGCAGGAATTTGTCTGCCTCTATCTTGGTCGGCTACGTAAACTCCATATTGTCCCATAGAGATGAATACATTTTTTACGCCGTGGTCTAGGAAATATTTAGCACAATCTTTTGGACTTTGCATGCCCGTCATAGATTGAGCTTCGATTAAATTGGGTTTAATAGCTGTTAGTTTTCCAAGTAGAGTTTGTGCTCGTTTTCCTTTTTCAATTGAAACGGGATCGAGCATAATAGGTGCTTCTACGTGGGTGCATATGGTTTGAAGCGCCTCTTCAGAAAGGTTGGTGTCCAGAACGCAATAGTCCACCTCAACCATTTCGTTAATAACAGACAGTAGTTGTTCTTTAGATAGGCTTTTTGTTGCCCTCATATCATTTAGGGCAAGTGCCATATCCCCATCGATATCATGAACGGCAAGGTAAATGGGACAGGCATAAGGAACAGTTATTGCATAGCTTAGGTCAATACCTTCTTGCGCACACTGTTCATATACCCATGAAGCTAATGCATCATTACCTAAAGCGGACACTAAATATACTTTATTGCCCATATCAACAAGCCTTGCAGCGATATTATGTCCCACACCACCGGAGGAGATATTGACTTTACCAATGTTGGAATCTTTCATTATAAGCGGATGAGCGGACTTTCCAAGAATATCCACACTAAGACCACCAAAAACCGCAATTCTTTGCATCTCTTTCCTCTTACTTCCTTGTTGGTACCAACAACCGAGCAACGAACCCAACAGCATTGACAAGCAATGCTGTGTAAATAGTCCACTCTATCGAAAAGAATTTTACCATATCAATGCTTAATGATGCAATAATGTTAAGCAAAAACATATCAATCGCCGGATATTATAGTCCTAGCGTTAAAAACATAAATTTTTTCATTACACAACTCGCCTTTGAAATAATTCAGAAGAGAATATACTATCAGAGATAAATAACAAAAGCATTAAATACCCCTGCCTGTTGGTATTATAGTTGCAATTGCTTATTAAATTAGACCGGAAAATGAAAAAGCGCTAGGTATATACCTTGCGCCTTGGAATGTTGCAAAAGTCAGTACATTACTAAATATTTATCCACTTCCCAGCTGGAAACCCTTGTGGAATATTCCTCCCACTCTTTTTGTTTACCGCGCAGGTAGTGGGTCCACACATGCTCGCCTAGGGTGTCTAGCACTAGGGCATCCTCCTGCATGTAAGATATAGCCTCCTCAAGGGACGCAGGCAGGCTTTTAACGTTCAACTCCTTCCGCTTTTCAGGACACATGGCGAATATATTCTCGGGAATTTCAGCAGGCGGTTCAAGCCCTCTCACGATGCCGTCAAGCCCGGCTCTAAGGCAAAGGGCAAGCGCCAAGTAGGGATTGCAAGAGGGGTCAGGGCTACGCAGTTCAAGTCTGGTGTTTTTCCCCCTTGCCGCAGGTACCCTAATCAGTACACTTCGGTTGCTCATAGACCAAGAGAGGTAGCAGGGAGCCTCAAAGCCGGGTACTAAACGCTTGTAGGAATTAACTAATGGATTGGTTATTGCAGTCATACCCCGCACATGTTCCAACAGCCCCGCGATAAATGAATAGGCTTCCTTTGACAATTCCAGCCTGCCATTAGGGTCATAAAAGACATTTTCTCCATTTTTGTTGAGCGATATGTTCACATGCATACCGGAACCCGCCACGCCAAATATGGGCTTTGGCATAAAGGTTGCATGCAGTTTGTGGCGCTGTGCAAGGGTCTTCACAGCCAGCTTAAAGGTCATGATGCGGTCTGCGGTTTCCAGCGCACCCGCATATTTAAAATCAATCTCATGTTGACCGCCCGCCAACTCGTGATGGGAGGCTTCAATTTCAAAACCCATATCTTCAAGCGCTAGGCAGATATCCTGCCGAGCCGTTTCCCCCCTATCTAGGGGCGCCAAGTCAAAATAGCCCGCCTCATCCACCGTATGGGTGGTGGGATTACCGTTTTCATCTAGGTAAAAAAGAAAAAACTCAAGCTCAGGCCCTATGTTGCAGGTATAGCCTAAATCTTTCGCTTCCTTAATGGCGCGTTTTAGCACATAGCGCGGGTCTCCGGCAAAAGGGCTGCCATCATGGTTGTGTACATCGCATATAAGCCTGGCAACCTTTATACCATCATCATGCCAAGGCAGAAGAGAAAAACTGTCCAAATCCGGAAACAAACGCATATCGCTCTCTTCAATGCGTACAAAACCCTCAATGGAGGAACCGTCAATGGTCATCTTATTATCCAGCGTTTTTTCCAGCTGAGAGGCAGTGATGGTAATATTTTTCATCTGCCCGAATATATCTGTAAATTGCAGGCGGATAAACCGCACTCTTTCGTCCTTCACCTGGCGGATAATATTTTCACGTTTTGCCTTATCCATATCCCATCCTCCTCCCAATTTAAAAAAGCCGCTTTCAAAAATCAATCGTTTTCGTAATGAAATTATAGGGTTACAAAGCCTTTTCTGTCAAATAAAAACAGGGAAAGTGCAATAGCTCACTGCATATAACACTATTGGTTTCGGGGCTAAGAACATTTAGCGGTACTGGTTAACCCGCCCGTCACTTTATGATGGTTAGCCTCATTAAAGCTCTTTTTTGCAGCTATAACAAAAATACATTCTGGAAAGCGAAACCGCAAAGGCGGTGAGAAGTGTACAATGCTATATATCTTTACCCGGCATCATTATGCAACCATTCCAAAAGCTACTTTGGTAAAAAGCTTTGCCGATTACAGCGCTATATTGTATTTTTTCGGTACTTAAACTTGACAAAAAAATTGTATCATTATACAATAAAATGGTGTATTATACACTAAACTATCCTAGAGGAGGAAAAATCATGAGAAGATTCTTAGCCCTTCTACTGTCTGTGATTATGCTTATGTCCGTCGTATCTATCGCCGGCGCAGCAGAAATCACCAACCTACGCACATATGAACTGAGTTCAGCAGAGGTGGAAACTTGGAATGTCCACTACAGCCAAGCCGCTCGCGACCTGAATGTACTGTGCAACCTGATTGACGGTCTCTTAACCCATAATAGCAAGGGTGCAATCGTTCCCAATGCCGCTAAGGAGTATTCTTCCCCTGATGGCGGCGTAACTTGGGTATTCACACTAAACGAAGGTATGAAGTGGGTAGACAAGGACGGCAATGAAAAGGCAGATGTAGTAGCCGAGGACTGGCTGTGGGGTCTAGAGTGGGTACTTAACTTTGCCAAAAATGATTCCTTAAATGTATCCATGCCTGCCGAGATGATAGTAGGCGCTAATGACTATTACGAATACACCAAGGCAATGGCATATGGCGTTGAACCCGGCACTAAGCTTGCAGATGATGCCGTTCTATCTGAAGAAGGCATTGCCGCTGCTAAAGCTCTAGGGCTTGATAAGTTCCTTGAAATGGTCGGTATCAAAGTAGATGGCAATGACATTATCTACACTTGTTTAGCTCCGCTGCCTTATTTCCCCTCCGTTGGTACTTACAACTGTCTATATCCTCTTTCCGGAAAATTCCTTGAAGAAGTCGGCGTGGACGGTTACCGTGCCATCACTTGGGACAAGCTGTGGTACTCGGGTCCATATACTGTAACCCAATATGTACACCAGAACGAAAAAATACTTACCAAAACCCCAAATTATTGGAATGCCGATAATGTAAAACTGTTTGATACCGTAACCATAAAAATGGTTGAGGACACTAATAAAGCATACAGCTTATTTGAAACAGGCGAACTGGACCATGTAACGCTTAACCAGAGCCAGCTTGACACCATATACAAGAACCCGTCCAACCCCTGGCATAACTATCTATCCGAATGCCGCCCCACCAAATATTCCATACATTACCACTGGGTATACGATGTGAAGAACGAAGACGGCACTCCCGATGACAACTGGAATAAGGCAATTGCTAACCTCGCTTTCCGTCAGTCCATGCTGTACGGTCTGGATCTTACCAGCTATCTTGCACGCACAAACGCCATTAATCCCCTATCATGCATGAACTATGCCTACACCGGCAACGGCGTATCCGTAACCAGTGATGGTACAGACTATACAAAGCTTGTACTTGATGAGCTGGGCTATGATTATGGTAATCGCGACTCTTTCAACCGCTACGATGCAGAAAAAGGCGCCGCACTTAAGAAACAGGCTATGGAAGAGCTTAGCGCTGTAGGGGTAACTTTCCCCGTTGAACTTAAATACTACATTAAGGGCGACAACCAGGTTGCAAAAGATACCGCCGATGTACTTACCCAGATGTTCTCAGACTACCTAGGCGATGATTATATTAAGGTTGTCACCAAGACATATGTAACCAGCAGCACCAACGAAGTTATTAAGCCACAGCTCGGCTGCATGTATGTAACCGGCTGGGGAGCCGACTTTGCAGACCCAATCAACTTCCTCGGACAGGAAACTTACGGCGATCCGCAGGCATACTTCTCCATACATATTTCACAGATAAACAAGGCAACGGATGAGAAGCTAATCGCCGATTACAAGGAATTTACCCGCTTGACTGAAGAAGCCAAGGTAATATACGACGATATAGACGCTCGTTACGCCGCACTTGCCAAGGCAGAAGCTTTCTTTGTGGAACATGCCTTTGTAATACCTGCCTACTATAATATTTCTTGGCAGCTAACCAGCATTAACCCATATAGCCAAGTGTACGCTTCCTATGGTATGCAAGCTTACCGCTATGTGGACTGGGAAACCAATAGCGATGTATATACCACCGCAGACATAGAGGCATTTGCCGACGAATATTACAAATAATCTTTTCTCCGCTTGGGCGTTGCCATAATAGCAACGCCCTTTTTCCCGCCCACACGGCGGTTTTTTGTTTTATACAATCGATTATAATTCGTGTTCTGTTTCGTTTTCTGTTGTATTTATTTCATCAAATTCGCTATCATAACAGCTTTCTTCTTTGGGTTCCTCATTGGCTTTTTCATCAGGCTCGGGCAGTTCATCTATAGATGATATGCCAAAATGGGACAAGAATTCATCTGTAGTGCGGTATAGGAAGGGGCGACCAAGTGTATCTTTTCTGCCGCATACTTCTATAAGGTTTTTATTCACTAAGGATTGCAAAGAATAATCGCATTTAACTCCTCTTACCATCTCAACATCCAGCCTTGTAACGGGCTGTCTGTATGCAACCACCGCAAGCGTTTCAAGCGCAGCGTTTGAAAGGGACTGTCTTTGTATAGGCTGGAGCATTTTTTCTACATATGGTGCGTAACTTTCTCTTGTCTTTAGCTGAATATGTTTACCGAACCTATGCAAGCGAACCCCGCTTAATTGCTCCTCGTACTTATTTTGAAGCTGCTCCACCGCATGCTGTACATCAAGTTCCGCTAATTCAAGGTTTAAAGCTATTTCCCCTATGGAAACGGGATCGCCCGACACAAATAGTATGGCCTCTATTATTCCGCTAAGCTCTTCTATGTTCAATGCTTTAACCTGCCCTTTTGATTATTTCGTATATATATTTCCCCGTAAGTATCCTCCTGCACGCAGGATATTTTCCCAAGGCGTATAAGTTCAAGCAGAGCTAAAAACACAACTACCACCTCATGTCTTGTAGGGCTTTTACTTAGTACCGAATTAAACGATACTCTGCTCCCTCTGCTGAGTTTTAATATATTAGCCATGCAATCCCTAACTGTATGTTCCTCGCGCATAATGCGGTGTACCATCGTTTCTTCGCCTTCGTCCTCAGGTAAGCGCACAAGCAGATTTGCAAAAGCTTCTGCAAGCGCGGATAGCGACAGCCCTTCAAGCTCAAGCGTTGGGGGAGGGAGAGGAAACTCTTCCGGCAGTTTTTCATACATTTTAGCGGCAATTTTTTCAAACTGCTGCATTTCCTTTGCAACCTTTTTAAGAGCTGCATATTCTTCAAGCTGGCGGATTAAAAGCTGTTCCGGGTCTTCCTCTTGCGGCGGCTCAGGCTTAGGTAACAGTGAGCGGCTTTTTATAAGAAGAAGCGTTGCCGCCATCTGTATAAATGCGCTCGCTTCCTCCATATCTATATCCTCCGCCTCTCTCACGGCGGCTATGTATTGGTCTGTAATTTCAGATACGAAAATATCTTTGATATCTATCTTTGCCTTGCCTATTAAAAACAGCAGCATATCAAGCGGACCTTCAAATTGACTTAGCCTAAATATGTGCGCCATTAAATACCTACTAGCCTTAGCATTATATCAAGCACATTTCCCTGTACAAAATATATTGCTTTACCAACAAAATCGGAAACCACATCCGTAAATAACATTAGAGCCATTAGCGCAGCCTGCATTACCCTAAAGGGTTTGCCACCCATGTATATTTTGCCTTTAAATATTAGCTGATTTACTAAATGAAAACCGTCAAGCGGGGGAAGCGGCAATAGGTTAAACAGGCACAACCCTATATTTATAAGTATGGAATGTAAAACCACCCTTTGCAAGTGAATAAGCCAAGGTGTTTTAAGCAGGGGCATAAGTACATCTACATATTCCGGAAAAAGCTGTATGGTAAAACCGTCGCTCCTTGCATCAAGAAAAAAGCGGTAGATATTAGCTGAATCAAAAGGTATTTCATATAAATGCCTTCCTATAAATACAGCAAGCAGTGTTGATATTAAAAACACAATAAAGTTTATAGTTACCCCTGCAACAGATACCAGTATATCGTCCCTTTTGGGGTTTCTAAAGTTATTTGGGTTTATAGGCACGGGTTTTGCCCAGCCGAAGCCAAATAGAAATAAGCATATGGTTCCAAGGGAATCCATATGTTTTACGGGGTTAAGGCTAAGCCTTCCCATAATTCTAGCGGTAGGATCTCCACATTTTGCAGCTACATAGCCGTGGGCGTACTCGTGCAATGTAATAGCTATAAGCACGGCAGGCGCCCTATATAGCATGAATAGAAGAAATCCGCGCGGGTCTTTAGACAGCCAATCCAGCATATATTGTTATTTCCCCGCTTTTAGTTTGTTTAATTCTTCCTCTATTTCCGCCCTACTCTTATGGTTAAGCGGAGAGAAAACACCATCAAGCGCAGCTGTAAGCTTTTCAATTGCGGCTTTTGTATCGCCATTTTCTATATCGTACCTAGATAAAAAGTAAAGGGTATCTATCTGCGAGGGTTTTATCGTATGTGCCTTTTCAAAATAGGGCTTTGCCTTTTCCTTATCGTTAAACAATAGGTAGTACATCTGCCCCATATTGTCAAGCACTACAGAGTCTACTTCGTCATACTCAAGCGCTTCGGTATTATATGCAAGCGCCTTTTCTTTTTCTCCGTATAAGGTATAAAGATAACCTAGAGTTTGATATATAAGCCCGCAGGAGTACTTGTTATGCGCAGCCTCAAGGGTGGATATTGCCTTTTCTCTATCTCCAAGCACATGGCAGGCTATAGAATAGTTTACAAGAAGCTGCTGGCGCCTATCTAGGCTTAAATCCGCCGCTTTCTGCGCCTTTACCAATACGATTTTTGCCTTTTCACCATTTTCGCTTCCGCCGCGGCGCAGCAGCATACTTGAGTAGGGCAGCATATATGAGGCGCTTATTATACCCTCGGCATATAATTTTTCATACTCTAAAAAGGCTTGCTCAGAATTACCTTTTTGGTGTTTGCCAAGCGCAGAGCGCACCTTAAATGCATCTAAAAATCCCATATAACTCCACCTTTCGCCTAATCAAAATAAACACCCAGTAATTTTACACAATGGAGAGAATAATATCAAGGCGAGGAAAATAAAGACACCTCTTCGTCTTCATCTACCCTAGGGGCTGATGTAGGCATGGGGGTAGGATAGCAGCGCCCCTGAGCTTCATCAAAGCTTAAGCCCTGCGGCAAATAAGGCTGAGTTGCGGTTTTAAGCACTTGATAAGTATCGCCGCTAAAACCTGAAAACTGCGCTAGCACCTGCCTGTTGCCTACCTGCAAATCCCGAACCAGCCCCGCAAGCAATATATCGCAGCCGCCTGAAACAACATAAGGGGGCAGCAATGAAATATACTGTAAATATGTTTCAAGGGGAATATCTAACATATGTATAGCCCCTGCGTGGGCTATGCCTACATATCTATAATGCCAAGGTTCAAAGGCAATGCCTGTAATATCCTTCCACTCGGGCTTATAGCGCAGTATATAGCCGAACCTATGTGCATTTTCAGCAAGCCATATGCCTTCTTCCGTTTCGGCAAAAGCGGCATTTAGGTTCTTAAAATTGTCGGACTGTATATCCATAGTAAGCCCTAGCTGATGCTCGCTATAGCCTGCGGGCATTACACTGCGGCTTGCCCTGTCATAATCGCCTACTTCCTCCATTTTTCTGTTGAAATTGAGCTGCTGTATACCATAACTCCTATAGCCGGATACAGCAAGCAGCTTATAGCCCGCTTCTGTTTCCGCGGCTCTGAACATTTCTTCAAGCTTAACAGCGGCTTCCTGCCTTAAGTATATCTTATCCTGCAGGGATTTTTTTCTCGTCTTTACTTTTGGCAGCACCAAATCAGAAGGCTCATAATCCGCAGGAAGCTTATTATCCTTATTTACAAGGTATAATAGATTGTCTTCTATCGCCCTGTTTTCAAGAGAAACGGTGGGGGCAGGCGTAATTTGCTCTGCATATGAACACAATAACGCTAATGACAATAAAACAAATATAAATAAAAAATACGTTTTTTTCATCACGGCACCTGATAGAATAGAGATACTTCACTATCTCCGTTATCTCCTTGGTTTAATTCTATTGGCTCCGGCAGCTGCCTTAGATGTTCGCAGTAGGCTGCAAAATCCCCTCCTGCGGCTTCATAGGCTGCTATTGCGCCCTTATATTCCTCGTGAAATTCTTCAAATGTTATATCCCTATCCATTATATATGCAGCCACTTCCTTTCCAACATACCTAAAGTGCCACGGCTCAAATATTATACCGGTTATATCGGTTTTATCCTCAGGATAACGCAGTATAAAGCCGAATTTAGCGCAGTTATCTTTCATCCATTTGGCTTCATCTGTTTGTGAAAACTCGGGGCGCATACCGTCCTGCTGTGTCCACGCGTAATTTAGTATATCAACCGCAAGCCCCGTCTGGTGTTCTGATGAGCCAGGATAGGCTACCACGCCATCGTCCTTCCTGTATTTATCCAGCCTATTTTGGTACATTGTATTCTGCGTTTGGTAGTTCCTGTATGCGCTTTTAACATATAGCGTATATCCGTTTTCCGAAGCTTTATTAAACATAATTTCAAGCGCTTCCGCTGCCTCTTGCCTAAGCTGCATACCCCTATTTGTAGCTCTAAGCCTTAAATCTACAAGCCTTGGCGGCACAAAATCGCTGCCGAGAAGATTATCATTATTTGTAAGTACCAGTAGATTCAGCCTATCCTCTAGTATTGTAGCGTCTATTGGGTACGTCCACTCCACTTGTTCCGCCTGAACAAAGACAGCAGCGCACAAAGTAAGTATACATATGGCTAAAATAAGTCTTTTCATTCTGATATGTCCTCAACTGTATATTTCAACTTGTGTTCCTTTGAAGCGTATATTTGTTCTATATATTCTTCAAGGGGAATATCCTGCTCGTATATTTTCTGCGCATGTTCTATTCCCACATAGCGTATATGCCAAGGCTCGTAATTATAGCCCGTTATACCTTCCCAACCTCTTTTGTAACGGATAATAAAGCCAAAGCGGTGAGCATTTTCATTTGTCCATATACCCTCTTTTGTTTCTCCAAAACCCTCATTAAGCCCTGCCCTATTTGGCGTGCCTATATCCATAGCAAGCCCTAATTGGTGCTCGCTCGCGCCAGGGGGTGCCACATATTTTTGCGCCCTCTTTACACTGCCTACCCTATTTATTTTGCGGTTATATATGGTTTTCTGCGTATGATAAGACCTGTAACCTGAAATAGCGTGCAATACATAGCCCTGCTCCATTTGAGCGGCGCTAAAAAGCTTTTCAAGTGCATCAGCCGCCTCTTCACGCATAAGTACCTCATCACTTGTTGAAAGCACACTTGGCATTACCAAATCCTCTGGAACATAGCGCATATCCAGCTTATATGTGCGGTTTACCAAAAATAAATTGCCGCCTAAGTTAATTTCATCAATACCTGCGTCAAATGAAAATTGCCCTAGTGACATAATCATACATATTATAGCTACAATTCTATTTAACATATTCTCTCCTATCAAACGGCATCAAAATTTGTTTCGGGGTATCTGCTCTTTATGCGCTCAAGCTGTACAGAATCTATTTTAAATTCAACCATGGTACCATCTTGCATATGCTCTTCTTTAATAATTCTTCCGCCAAGCCTTAATTCATTCAAAAGAGAGTAATTATCATAGCTTACAAGCACTTCATATTTCCTCTGCGCCTTGCCTATTTCTTCAGATATTTTACTCAGCAGTACATCTATCCCCTCCCCTGTTTTAGCGGAAACCTTTATTGCTCCGGGGATTTTAATAGCGTTTTCACTTTCAAGAAGGTCTGCCTTGTTAAGTACCTCTATCCTGGGCTGGGTAGTTGCGCCTATTTGCCTTAATACATCGTTTACAACTTCTCGTTTCTCCAGTATCTGCTCATCTGAGGCGTCTGAAACCAGTATAAGTATATCCGCCTGCACAGCTTCTTCAAGAGTTGAATGAAAAGCCTCTATAAGCTGTGTTGGGAGCTTCCTTATAAAGCCTACGGAGTCTATCAGTATAAATTCCGACCCGTTTTCAAGCTCTACCCTGCGGCTCATGGTATCAAGCGTTGCAAAAAGCTCATCCTTTTCATAGGCGTCAGCGCCTGATATGCGGTTTAGCATTAGGGATTTGCCCACATTTGTGTAGCCCACAAGCGCAGCTACGGGGAGTTCATTTTCGGTTCGGGATTTCCTCTGCAATTCCCTTTGGCTTTCTAGGGTTTCAAGCTGCTTTTTAAGCTTTGATATGCGGGTTCTTATCTTGCGCCTATCGCTTTCAAGCTTGGTTTCACCGGGACCCCTTGTACCTATGCCGCCGGCAAGGCGAGATAGCGCGTCGTACCTGCCAACAAGCATACCTGCGCTGTATGCAAGCTGAGCCAGCTCTACCTGCAGTTTACCCTCTCTGCTCTTTGCCCTCTGTGCAAATATATCTAGTATTAATGTAGTTCTATCTATTACTCTAGCGCCGCATATTCTTTCAAGGTTAAGACGCTGCACATTGCTGAGTTCATCATCGGCAATTATTAGAGTAGCAGCTGTATTCTGCACTTCCTGCGCTAACATATTAGCCCTGCCGCTGCCTATAAATGTAGAAGCGTCGGGCTTTATACGCTTTTGAAAAGCCATGCCGACGCACTGCGCCCCCGCGCTTTCGCAAAGGGCTTCAAGCTCCTCAAGCGAAACTTCGCTGTCTATACCAATTAAAAAGGCGCGCTCTATATTATCTTCAGTTTCGTATATGCTAGCGCCAAACAGGCTGTCATTGCGTTTTATTTCATCTATCCATCTGTCATTTTCAAGTTCTATTGGGCTTAATTCTTCGTGTATACTTACATCAAAATCGCCGGATACATCAGGCTCAAGCATAGCTATGCTTATTTCGTATATTTTGCCGCTTTCAGTTAGCGCAAGCGCCACCATGGCATCAAGCCTTAGCGCTTTTAGTGCAGATATGTCTGCGCCTGAAAACCTAGATGAACCATTCGGATGGGTATGTATACAGCGTATGCGGGATAGGCGCATATCGCTCCGTCTATCGTGCATGGCGCTTAGCGGCGCGCTGTCATCAACACCTACGCTTACATCTTTTATAGTGCCGTTTCTATGTATGTATATAGATATCTCTCTATTTATTTGAGAGGATATATAGGCTATTTCCTCTGCCGCTTCAAGCAATATTATCCCATGCTGAGGGGGTAAGTCGTACAGCGCTTCAAGCCTATCTAGCAGGCTTTTGCGTATTCCGTCTATATTTCCGTTTACCTCTTTTGCCATCAAATGCTCCTATACATGCTTACCTACATAAACACCCTTTATATGGCGCTACTCCTACATTCTTTTACTATTGTTGGCATAACGCCCAGCACATAGTCTATATCTTCATCGGTAGTATTGCAAGATAGAGTAAGGCGTATACTGCCCTTTGCTTTTTCTCGAGGCACGCCCATACTAAGCAGCACGTGCGACACTTCAGGCGAGCCTGAAGCACAGGCGGAGCCTGCTGACGCGGCTATACCCGCACTATCAAGGCGCATTAGAAGCGCCTGCGCAAGAGTATTTTCAAATGAAATATTTACATTACCGGGAAGACGCATTGTGGGGTGTCCGTTAAGCTGCGCGCCGTCTATACTGTCTATAATGCCGTTTATAAGCCTATCTCTTTTTTGGGCTATTTTTGCGCCGCTGCCTATAATATCGGTGCAGGCTATTTTAAGCGCTTCTGCCATGCCGACTATACCTATAACATTTTCTGTGCCTGCACGCCTTCCCCTTTCCTGCTCCCCGCCGTAAATAAACGGCGAAAGTTTTGTACCCTGTTTTATGTATAAAGCGCCTACTCCTTTAGGTCCTGCAAACTTATGCGCAGATAGTGAAAGCATATCCACCCCTAATTCGCCTAGGTTTATAGGCACATTTGACACAGCCTGCACTGCGTCTGTATGGAAAAGCACTCCATGTTCACTAGCTATTTTAGCTATTTCATGCACCGGCTGTAATGTACCTACCTCGTTATTTGCGTACATTATGGATATAAGTATGGTGTCTTTTTTTATCGCTTTTTTGATAGCGTCTATATCTACTATTCCATATTTATCAACAGGAATATATGTAATTTCATAGCCATGTTTTTTTAAGTTTTCACATGTATTTATTACAGCATGGTGTTCTATGGGCGATGTTATTATATGTTTTCCCTTGTCGGCATTTGCAAAAGCGGCTCCAACAAGCGCCCAATTCGCACTCTCCGTACCGCCCGAAGAAAAGTATATTTCATTTGTATTCGCGCCTAAAATACCAGCGATAACCGCGCGGGATTTATCCAGCAGCTTTCTTGCTTCCCTTCCCGCTTGGTGTATGCTTGAAGGATTGCCGTAGTATTTAGCGTATTCTATCATTTTATTTAGCACGCTATTATTTATAGGCATGGTAGCCGCATTGTCAAGGTATATGTATTTCAACACTCTCTCCTTTGTATCATAGCTTTTGACTATCTCACACACTCTAAAAGCACGTAAAAGCCCTTATCTCCCATTGGGATTAGTTAATCCTACCACTTGTTAATTTGCAAGTCAAATTATACTATTTTGCTTTTATAACAGCGCAAATTTCAAAACAATTGCAGCATATTATCAGTTAAGCGCTATGTTATCATAAGCATATGAGTATTTTTCAAGTGCGGAACTAATCAATTCTTCATGTTTTTTACTACCCAAAATTACCTGTTTTGCGCAATTTTGCGCGTCCTCTATAAGCCTCATATCGCCTGTCATTATGCTAAATGTAGACTTGCCATGCTGCATAGTGCCTAGGAATTCCCCGGGACCGCGGATTTCTAAATCCTTTTCAGCTATTTCAAAGCCGTCATTTGTTTCGCACATGGCGGCAAGGCGCTCATTTCTTTCGCCAAGTAAAAAACACCAGCTCTGCTTTTTTCCCCTGCCTACCCTGCCCCTTAGTTGGTGCAGCTGTGAAAGCCCGAACCTATCCGCATTTTCTATTACAATTATTGTAGCCTGCGGCACATCTATGCCTACTTCTACAACGGTTGTCGCGACAAGCACACTTGTTTTGCCTAAAGAAAAATCGCTTATAGCTTTCTTTTTATCCTCTGCGTTTTGCGTGCCGTATGTTATGCCTATATTAAGCCCGCGAAGCGCGCCCTTGGATAATGTATCATACATTTCTTGTACGCTTTTAGCTTCAGTTTTATCGCTCTCTTCAACTAGGGGGCATATATAGTATACCCGCTCTCCCTTAGATACCGCCTGCCTTATAAAGGTGTACATGTCCTTGCGCTTATTTTCAGGCACTATTCTTGTTTTAACGGGCAACCTTCCGGGCGGCATGCCGCGCATGGTAGAAACATCTAAATCCCCATATATAACAAGCGCTAATGTGCGCGGTATAGGTGTTGCAGAAAGTACTAATACATGCGGGACACTTTCCGCTTTATCACTTAGCCTTTTTCTCTGCCTTACTCCAAAGCGGTGCTGCTCATCAGTTATAACTAGCCCAAGGGCTTTATATTCTACGCTTTCTGATATAAGCGCATGCGTGCCTATTACAAGCGACCACTCGCCAGATAGTATGCACTCAAGCGCCTTTTTTCTATCCGCTGCCTTCATGCCGCCTATAAGTAGCCCACATTTTATACCCGCAGGCTCAAGCAGTTTTTTTGCGCTTTCTATATGCTGATATGCAAGCGTTTCTGTAGGCGCCATAAGCGCTGTTTGGTAGCCAGCCTTATGCATATAGTATACTGCTGCAAACGCAACCGCAGTTTTGCCGGAGCCTACATCGCCCTGCAATAGGCGGTTCATAGCTTTGCCGCTTTCAAAATCCTTTTCTATATCGCTTATTGCTTTATTCTGCGCCTCTGTCAGCTTAAAAGGCAACAGCGCTGAATATTCCTCCTGCATGGTATCAGTAACTGATAGCTTTATACCCTCATCGCTTCTCCGCCTAAAATGCATTACCGCTATTTGGTAGTATAATATATTATCAAACGCTATCCTTCTTTTTGCTAAATTTAGGCTTTCGCCCGATGTGGGCCTATGTACCTGCCTTACAGCTTCTTTTAGGGGAATAAGAGAATATTCTTCAATTATTTCGTCGGTTAACGTTTCTACTATAAGGCTGTCTATATATTTCAGCGCCTGCTCAATAATACCTTCCATGGTTTTTGTGCCTATGTTTTCTATAGCCTTATAGTGGGGTATTATACCCCTTTCTTGTACCACTTCTGGGTTTATTAGCACTATACTACCCTTATACATGCTTGCCCTGCCGTATAGGGTTATTTCCCTACCCTGATACAGGTTTTTCATATTCCAAGGCTGGTTGAAATATATTAAAGGCAGCTTGTATACGCCATCTGTAAGAGTGCAGCGTACTATATTAAGCCCGCTCCTTACATACTGTATTTTAGGTGAGGATAGTATTATCCCCTCCACGCATACAAAATCCCCCTCTTTTACATATGAAAGGGGGATTGTTTTTGATGTATCCTTATAAGAAACAGGGTAATAGCTAAGCAAATCAGCTAGGGTGTATATTCCGCCCTCGTTAAGGCTATTTAAGCGCTTTACGCCTATGCCCTTTAAGTCTGAAAGCTTTACTTCACTCAAAACTACTCAACTGACAGCAGATAGTAATATAGCGGCTGACCGCCCCAGTGCACTTCAACATCGCACATGTCGTACTTGTCAGCTATCTTATCGCAGAGCTCCTGAGCGTCATCTTCCTCTACACCTTCGCCGTAGTACACAGTTATAAGGCTGTCATCATCGGTTACTATCTGCTGCATAAGTTCAAGCGCTACATCGTGAGCTGTGCCTGTGCATACGGTAACCTCTCCATTGTGCAGACCTATAATGCTGCCCTCTTTTATCTGCATACCCTCTATATCGCTATCGCGAACGGCGTATGTTATTGTGCCTGTACGCACACGCTCTGCAGCTTCATTCATACGAAGTGTATTTTCATCTACATCAATGTCTTCCCTAAAGGCTATAACTGCGGCTATACCCATGGCGACATTTTTAGTGCGCAGTACTACTATATTTTTTTCGGACATCTCCGCAACCTGCCTTGCAGCAAGTGTAATGTTGCCGTTATTTGGCAGTATGAATATGTTTTCAGCATTTATACTCTCAACAGCCTTGCTTAAGTCCTCTATGCTGGGGTTCATAGTCTGCCCGCCTTCGACTATATTATCTACATTTAAATCCTTAAATATTGCAGAGAAGCCTTCCCCCATCGACACGGATACTATCCCATACTTCTTAGGCGGAGTGTTCGCCATTTTTTCCCTGTACTGAACCAGCATATTATCTATTTCAATCTGGTCAAGTTCACCAAGTTCACAGCCGTTTTGAAGCGCAATACCGGGGGCATTTGTGTGCACATGCACCTTAATAAAGGAAAGGTCGCCCACTACCATTACGCTGTCGCCTATACGGTTAAGGCGCCTGCGAAGTGCTGCAATGTCTACATCGCTCACATCATCCCTAATATTTTGTATTACAAACTCCGTACAATAGGCAAATTCTATATGCTCAATATCGCTATGGTCGTCCTCAAACTCGGACACAGTAGCCACATCGCCTGACATATCAACAAGCGAAGCATCTATTTTTTCACCGCGAAGTACTGCCGCATAGCCCGTATATATTATAAGCAGCCCCCTGCCACCGGCGTCTACAACGCCTGCCTGTTTTAGCGCAGGCAGCATTTCCTGTGTACGGGTTAGTATTTTTTCACCGCTAGTGAGTATACAATCAAAAAGCGCATAAAAATCATCCGGCTCTCTTTGAGCTTGCGCTACCGCCTCCTGCGCGATTACCCGCGCTACCGTAAGTATTGTACCTTCTTTTGGCTTCATTACGGCTTTGTAGGCTGTATCTGCGCTGTTTTTAAGCGCATCTGCAAACTGCACCGGATTTATGGTTTCGCATTCCTCTATCGCTTTTGAAAAGCCCCTATATAGCTGGGACAGTATAACGCCGCTGTTGCCCCTTGCACCGCGCAGCGCACCCTTTGCAAGCGCACGGGCAGCATCGCCAACGCTTGGGAACTCCTTGCTATTTATTTCTCTAACCGCGCTCATCATGGTCATGGACATGTTAGTGCCCGTGTCCCCGTCAGGCACAGGGAATACGTTAAGAGCGTTTACCGCATCGCGGTTCTGCTCAAGCAGGCTCGCTCCCGCATTTACCATTTCACGCAGCATTATTGCATCGATATACTTTATATCTTTCAATTTGCTTTCCTCCGTACTTTGTATTGTGCCCGCTTAAATGCGTATACCTTCAACAGTTATGTTGATATTTCGCACCTTTATGCCAGTCATGCTTTCGAGTTTGTATTTAACAACCTCTTTAATCGCGGCACATACAGCAGTTACGGAAATGCCGTATTCAACTATTATGTACAGGTCAACATCTACCATATCGTCAACAGAGCGTATCTGTACGCCTTTTGACAGGTTTTCCCTGCCAAGCCATTCAACGATACCGTCCTTAGCGCGCTTTGAGGACATGGCGACTATGCCATAGCACTCAAGCGCAGCATAACCTACCACCTTAAGCATTACTTCTTCGGAAATATATATTGTACCGATATCGTTTTTTATCTTAAACTCCATACCATAAAACCTCCTAGCAAGAAAGATATCCCATAAGTATTATATCTTTTTTTACCACCAGGCGCAACATTAAAGCCCTAAAAACCGTTTTGGCGGTTGAGCTCGTCTATTTCGCTCTTGCGCATGGGCGGGTCGCAGTAATTACAGGGAGTGAACTTCTGGTTTTCAGCATTATCAAGCTCCGCATACGTAAATGAGCCTGAAAGCGGTAGGTACCTGCTCTTTATGCTTGAGCACCTTTTGTCCGCATGATAGTATTTACCGCCCTGCGGATTGTAGTATATCATCATATCATCCGGCGGATACTCGTGGAAGCGCCCAGGCATATCGTCCCATACCAACACCTTTGTGTTTGTACCTATGTTGTTCCAGAGCCATTGCATGTTTAAACCCTCATCATTTTTCTTGCGCTGCACACGAACGCAGCCGTGGCTTGCCTTGCTTCCAAGCAGCGGTTCTTGAGAGCTATAATCATGATAGTCAGTAGCTTCGTTTAATATATAGGGTACTTCATGTATAAGACAGCCGCCGTTTATACGCATAGCCATATCGCAGTAGAGGTTGCCCGCCCAAAAACCGCCCGTTTTTGACACCATTAAAAATTCGCCTGAAGGAGTTTCATTCCAAGGCTGTTTCGATGTTGGCTTTCCGGTTGATATAAGCAGCTCTGAAAACAGCTTGCCTTCCTTAAACACATACAGCCTTTGAGTTAGTTTATCTATAAGCAGACCGTAGTCTGTCCTTGGGGTAATACTCGCAAGCCTGTTTGTTTCTACATAGCCGCGTATTAGTTCGTCCGAATTACCCCAGCCTCGCCTTGCCTTACAATTAGGTCCATAGCTGCTGTTGTATACCTCCACATAAGACCAGCCGTTATCCAGCGTTTTAAGCACATGTACTCCCTGCGATTCGCATGTTATTTCGCCTAATATATTTTCATTATCCATACTGGTGTCGGGCTTTGCACGCAGGCGATACATCTCAATCTGTGCTCTTTTGCCTACACCCTTTACTATGGTTATAGGCTGTATCATAACCTGCCATATGGCGTTTTCATTCATATCGCCCGCGGGCAGTTTCCAAAAGCTTGAGCCTATTTCCTCTGGCGGCACTTCATCAAGCGTAGGGGGCTTATATGTTTTAACAGGTTTTTTCACTTCAACAATTGTTACGGGAGCTGTAATTTCATCGGTAGGGCTTACAGTATCCGTACCATCGGTAGCTTCAACTGTGTATATTACTTCATCAGTATTTTGCGGAATATTATCTGTTGTTTGAGGTAATGGCATAGGGGTATTCTTTATATTTACTGCTATATAGTGGGGAGAGCTGCTAAAGCCTGTATCATCTATTAAACTTACAGACAGCATATGCATACCTGCGGATAGAGATACTCCATTAAACTTGCCGTCCCAGTACAAAGTATTTTGACCTATTTCAGCTAACATATCAGCCACAACCTGCATTTCGCCGTCTATATTTATACTCGCTATTATGGTGCCTTTCATATTAGCTTCTACATGTATGTACCAATCTTCATCGCTACGAAGCTTTGCGGAACTTATCTGAAGCGACATTATTACAGGGCTTATATCCCCCGCTATAAAGGGGAACTGGGCAAGCAGCGCATCTCCCATGGATATTAGCAGGGTGTAATTTCCTTTCGGTATAGGGTTTCCGTTTTCGCTGTAACCGTTCCATAGAAAATAGTTATTGCCCTTTTTTACATGCAGTGCTCTTTGGAGCGTGCTTACTATATCCCCGCCCTGTTTTAGTATCCTAATATTTACCTCTCCATCTTCTGGAGAAATAAAGGCAAAGCTCTGCGATTTTCCCGGGCGTACGAGAGTTTCTGCGCTTATAGTCATCTCAGCAAAGCCTATAGTATATATCAAACAGAATACTGCCAAAATTACAAAGAGTTTTCTAAACATGCTGCACCCCTTTACATAATACGGGAATATAATATCAGAATAATTGGATACATACAAGTAATTATTTTGTAAAGATTGTAATAAATGCGTAGCTTGGTTATAATGTGTATATGTTGGAAGTTTGTAAGGAAAACCTTGATAGGGTATATAGCGCCTTAACGTCCATGAGGGCGCCTGTTGTGATGAGCGAACATACATTGCATGAGCTTGCGCTAACTACGCTTAAAAACAGCGGCATTGAAGCTATACATGAGGTACTAATATCCCCCGGTTGCCGTATAGATATATTAGCTGGCGAAATAGGCATAGAAATAAAAAGAGGCAGACCCAATAAAAAGATTCTTTTGAAACAATTAAAAAAATACGCAACTTCAGATAGTATAGGCTCTATAATACTTATTACAGAAAAATCCGTATATATGCCTGACAAGATAAACCGCAAGCCCCTTAAAACTATAGCGCTTAATAGATTATGGGGCATAGCTGCTCCTACTGTGCATATTAAAAATGATATTGATTATGATATGGCTTTTAGCGCTGATGAAACCACTTCGGAACAACAAACATTAAAAGAAGAAAAAGCGAATGAAAGCATTGATGAAAATATATATGTTGACAACACACTCCCCTCATACCTGCTAGAACCAATAAACACAGGGCGGGTATACGGAAAACTGTCATACAACAGAAGACGTAAATGCTGGACCATTACAGGAGAACCCTATGTAACGGAGCTTGTAAAGCGCCTATTCCCAGGCAGCGGTAAGGCAAGGCGAGGAACAGCTTATCTGCCCGACCACCCCCGCTCCATAGGCGATTGCAATTGGCTTATGCAAAAATACCCGCTAGAAATAGCCGAAAGGGATAGGGAGCTTTGGGAAAGCCGTATAGAAGCTGCGCGCCAAAGGGAGATAAGACTAAGATTTTTACATTCTGGACTTAAGCATGTATCCCCTAAAGAGGGCAGCTTTATAGGACAGCTTATGCCATTCCAAAAAGAGGGGGCTACATGGCTATACCACACCCAAAGGGGACTACTTGCCGATGAAATGGGGCTTGGAAAAACCGTACAGGCGCTGTATACCATGGCTGCGCTTAAAATATTCCCTGTACTTATAGTAGTGCCTGCACACCTAGTTAGAAACTGGGAGAACGAAATACAAAGGTTTTTAAGGCTGGATGGCAAAGCCCCAAGGATACATATAATAAAAGGGCTTACACCATATAAGCTGCCGGAAGCGGATATATACATAGTACACTATCTGCTGCTTAGGGGCTGGAAAGAGGCTCTCCCTATGTACGCCTTCCCCTTTGTAATATTCGATGAAATACAGGAGCTGCGCCACAGCGGCACGGAAAAATACAGCTCAGCCTCACTAATATCATCTAAGGCGGATAGGGTAATAGGCTTATCCGGTACGCCTATATACAATAACGGCGGGGAAATATGGAATATAGTTAATATACTTGACTACCATTTCCTTGGGGATAGAGAATCCTTTACCAGAGAATGGTGCTACGGCTACGGAAACAATATAGTAGCAAAGCCTGAACTTTTAGGAAGTTTTTTAAGGCAGGAAGGGCTTATGCTTCGCCGAACAAAAGCAGAAGTTTTACCGGAACTCCCCGAAAAACGAAGGCTTGTTCAGCATATAGATACTGATAGCCAAATATACCAAGCCCTTATGCAGCCCGTTATAGATAATATAATTAAATGGCACAGGGAAACAGAGCTTAGCCCCTCTGAAAGGGCTTTGCTTGAAGGCAATATATCCCAAGGGCAAAGGCAGGCAACAGGTATAGCCAAGGCAGCGTATGTCGCGCAATTTGTTAAGGCGCTGCTTGAAAGCGACGAAAAGGTACTACTATTCGCCCACCACCACGCTGTTATGGATATATATAAAAAGGAGCTCAAAAGGTATTTCCCAGTATTTATTACAGGCAGGGAAAACGACACACAAAAGCAGCGCAGCATAGATAGATTTACAGAAGGCAGGAGCGATATTTGCTGTATATCCTTAAGAGCTGCATCAGGGCTTAATTTGCAAAGAGCAAGCTGCGTAGTATTTGGAGAGCTCGACTGGTCGCCCGCTATACACAGCCAAGCTGAAGACAGGGCACACAGGATAGGGCAGAAGGATTCTCTTTTATGCTATTATTTAGTAGCAAAAGAAGGCAGCGATGCAGACATACAGGATGCCCTCGGTCTTAAGGTTAGCCAATTTATGGGGCTTATGGGAGAAAAACCAGCAGACGAAGTTAGGGAAACGAACTTAGCTAATTTAGCGCACAATCACGCAATGCGTATAATAGAAAAATACCTTTCAAACGCAGGCGAAAAAGCGGTTTGACAAGTGTAGCGCTAGATATTATCATTTGACTAGGGGGTACTATGCGGATACTTGGGATTGACCCGGGGCTTGCTATAATGGGCTGGGGAATAATAGATGTAGACGAAAAGCAGAAGATGTCGCTTGTTGATTACGGCACTATAACTACAGCTGCGGATATGGCATTTCCAAATAGGCTAGTCAGCATACGAAGCCAGCTTATGGCACTATTAGATGAACACAAGCCAGATGAAATAGTATTTGAACAGCTTTTCTTCAACCGCAATGTTACAACCGCCTTTACAGTAGGCGCCGCAAGGGGTATAGCCATATGCACATGCGCGGAATATAAGGACGACAGCCTTTACGAATACACCCCTATGCAGATAAAGCTTGCGGTAGTAGGTTACGGCAAGGCAGAAAAACATCAGGTACAGCAGATGGTAAAGCTTATTTTGCAGCTAGATGAAGCTCCAAAGCCCGATGACGCAGCAGACGCAGTTGCCGTGGCAATAGCCCATGCAGGAGCCGGCAGAGCACGCTTTCAATTTAGAATGAATTAACGGAGGAAATATGTTTGCATATATAGAAGGCACTGTTCAGGATAAGACTGCCACACATATTGTTATAGATGTAGGCGGGATAGGCTACGAAATAATATGCACCAATTCAACCCTTACAAATGCTCCCCCCAAGGGAGAAATTATGCGGGTATACACCTGCCTTAATATAAGACAGGACGCGGTTGAGCTGCTGGGTTTTTATTCCTTAGATGAAAAAAACATGTACTATAAACTTACTAGCGTTTCCGGCATAGGTTCAAGAAGCGCTATGGCAATACTTGGCAGTATGCCGCTAAGGGAGCTTACTATGGCAATAGTGCTAGGCGACATAGCTTCGCTTTCAAGGGCGCCGGGCGTTGGTAAAAAAACTGCCCAGCGAATAGCGCTTGAACTTAAGGATAAACTCTCCCCCGCCGATATGCCTCAAGGTATAGACTTTGCTGCTCAAGATGTAAGCGTAAGCGCTGCAAGCCCCGTAGGCGAAGCAATACTTGCGCTAGAATCGCTCGGTTACACACAGCATGAGGCTGCCCGCGCGGTATCCGCCGCACAAAAGGCAGGCGCGCCTACAGATAAGGCGGATGAACTCGTGCGCGCTGCACTTCGCGGCATTTCGAAAGGCTGATTATGGAAAACGAAAGACTTATTACAAGCAGAATGATGCCCGAAGATAGGGATAACGAATATTCCCTTCGCCCTAAAACCCTGCGGGAATATGTAGGACAGGAGAGCGTAAAGGAGAGCCTTAAAATATACATAAAGGCAGCCCTTCAAAGAAGAGATGCGCTAGACCATACTTTGCTTTATGGTCCTCCCGGGCTTGGCAAAACCACTCTCGCCTGCATAATAGCCGCCGAAATGGGGCAGAATATACGCATTACATCGGGTCCTGCGATTGAGCGCCCGGGGGATTTGGCTTCCATACTTACAAACCTATCCCACGGCGATATGCTTTTTATAGACGAAATACACCGCCTATCCCGAGCGGTTGAAGAAGTACTATACCCAGCAATGGAAGATTTCGCCATAGATTTAATGATAGGCAAGGGACCTACCGCCAGGTCTATGCGGCTTGACTTACCAAGGTTTACGCTTATTGGCGCAACTACTAGAGCCGGGCAATTATCAGCGCCACTTAGGGATAGGTTCGGTATAACATACCGTTTGCAGCTATACTCAACGGAGGAACTGGCGCAGATTATATCACGCTCAAGCGCTATACTTGGCATGGAGGCTGATATTGAAGGCATAAGCGAAATCGCGAGGCGTAGCCGCGGTACCCCAAGGGTTGCAAACAGAATGCTAAAACGCGTACGAGATTTTGCACAGATAAAGGGCGATGGGAAAATCACCCATGATATAGCCTGCGCGGGGCTTGATATGCTTGAAGTAGACAGCCTTGGGCTAGACGGTGTAGACAGAAACCTGCTGCTTACTATGATAGACAAGTTTTCTGGAGGTCCTGTGGGGCTTGATACGCTTGCCGCATCAACCGGAGAAGACGCCATAACTATAGAAGATGTTTATGAGCCTTACCTACTGCAGCTTGGCTTTATACAGCGTACTCCAAGGGGGCGCGTGGCTACAAACCTTGCATATAAACACCTTGGTAAAACTCCTCCCGAAAGCGCAACAGATAAGAACGACCAAAACAAACAGACAAGCTTTTTTGATGAATACATCTGATTTTTATTACGATTTACCGGAAAGTTTAATAGCACAATCCCCCGCTTCCCCAAGGGATAGCAGCAGAATGTTAGTGTGCGATTTTTTAAACAATAAAAGAAAGCATGATATTTTTAGGCAATTCCCTGATTATTTAACGCCTAAAGATGTGCTTGTAATAAACGAAACAAAGGTTATACCCGCAAGATTAATAGGCGTTAAGGAAGATTCAGGCGTGGTGTGTGAAGTACTGCTTCTTAAGCGCATAGATACTACTCACTGGGAAGCGCTTGTAAAACCCGGCAGAAGGCTAAAGCCGGGGGCGCAGGTTATATTTGGCGATGGAAAATTAAAAGCAAAAATAATTAATAATACTGATTTTGGAGGCAGAGTTGTACAGTTTGAATACGAGGGGGTATTTGAAAACCTGCTTGATGAGCTTGGAGAAACCCCTCTCCCCCCGTATATACATAAAAAGCTCGACAACCCTAGCGACTATCAGACAGTGTATGCGGTAAACAGCGGCAGCGCAGCTGCGCCAACGGCAGGACTTCATTTTACTGAGGAATTGCTGAGTAAAATAAGGCAAAAAGGAGTAGATATAGTACCCATAACACTGCATATAGGGCTTGGCACATTTAGACCCGTTAAAGCAGAAAAAATAGAGGAACATAGTATGCATAGCGAGTACTATTATGTATCTGAAAATTCCGCCGAAAGGATAAACAGGGCAAGGAAGCAGGGCGGCAGAATATGTTGCGTAGGCACAACATGCGTAAGAACACTTGAAAGCGTTGCAGATAGTAATGGCACAATAATCCCCGGTAGCGGAGAAACAAATATATTTATAACTCCCGGCTATAATTTTAAAGCGCTGGATATGCTGCTTACTAATTTTCACCTGCCTGAAAGCACTCTGCTTATGCTTGTAAGCGCTTTTATGGGCAGGGAATATGCGCTTGAAACTTATAAAGAAGCGGTAAATGAAAAATACAGGTTTTTTAGCTTCGGCGATTGTATGCTTATAGGTGAAAACTTATGATGCGAGTGTTAATGCAGTTCATAATAGGTACATTCGCGCTTCCGCTTGCGGACAGGCTTATAGACAGCTTCTGGTGCGCTTCAGATAAAATAGCAATAGCCGCAGGAGCTCTTTTAATGCTTGCTTACCTTATATTTAGACCTCTTATAAGGCTTCTGCTTGGAATATTCAACATTTTTACACTAGGCATACTCTACATATTTATTGATGTAGGGCTGCTGTATTTTGTAACGCATATGTTCCAAGGCTATATACGCTATAGGGATATTTTTGCGCTGCTTCTTGTATCACTAATTGTAAACACAGTGCGTATGCTTGTAGGCTTGATATTTAAAAAGAGATAAAAACCGCATTTACCTATATAGATAAAGCGGTATTCAGTTAATATAACCCCATTACTACGGCTCTATATAACAAAAACCCTGCAAATAGCAGGGAATAATTATTATTTATTGCTGAACCGCCATGGCTTTGTTAAGCGCCTTAGCCAACCTTGACTTGGTGCGGTTTGCGGTATTACGGTGCATAACGCCTTTTGACACTGCTCTATCCAGTGCGGAGGAGGCAGCGCTCAGCTGCTGTTCAGCTGTTGACATGTCCTCTGCAAGCGCCCTGCGGTACTTCTTAACGGCGTTTTTAGCCCTTGATTTTATCATGCGGTTACGCATAGTCTTTTTCTTTGTAACAAGTATGCGCTTCTTAGCAGACTTTATGTTTGCCATATACATTCACCTCCATCCTATACTGTCGTCAAACAGCGTAGGTGATGATACCACATTTTCTGTTATTGCGCAAGCATTTGCGTGAAAAAACATCAAACGATGCTGTAGAGAAGTCAAACATTTGTGACACATACCCCTTTTATAAACAAATACATTGATTAAGCAAAGTAAATACTAATAAAAACTTTTCTATTCCTTACAAAGCCTATTATTTCGATTGGTTTGCCTACAAGCGCAGGCACAATATTCAGCCGAATTACTTTGTGATACTTGATTTGCCTTTCTTATAAGCCACATGGGCAGTTCACTCACAAGTATAATAAGCAGTATCATAACAAGCGCATAGGCATATATATCTTGATATTCGTTGAAATAGCTGCTGCTGTGCACGGCTTTTCCAAGTGAGTTTCTAGTCTGCACCAGATACTCGGTTGAAACCGTAAGCTTTATTCCCATACCTACGGCATTTATATATGCCTGCTTTAGATATCCCGCCATTAGGGGCAGATATACATGCATAAGTATGCTAAAGTTAAAATTACTGTTCATGCGGTATACATCTACCAATTCCCCGTCTATGCGCCTAGCGCCTTCACAGGTGGCTTCGCTTATCACGGGTATCAGCACAAGCGAAGGCGCTATAACAGGCACATATTTATACTTTGCAACAACCATTATTATTACAATAAGCACTATCATAGGTATGGAGCGAAGCATAATGGTAAGCGGCTTAAAAAGGTTGCGTACAAAATCACTCATTCCCTGCGCTAAACCTATGCTTATGCCTATAAGTGTTGATATAGCCATAGACATTATAAGGTGCCTAAGCGTTGTCCATATAAGCGTATATGTGCGCCCTGTAGTAAGCAGCCGTATAAAGGCTTTTAGTATCTCCCAAACGCTGGGGAATACAAGCGCATCGCCTTTTATATATCCCCCCGTTTGGATTAGACAGCCTATTAGAACTATGCCAAGACAAAAAACAGATATATCTCTTGCTTTATTTTGCCCCATAGTAGAAATCGTCCGCAGGTACAGCGCCGCCGAATTGCTTTAAATCTATATTGGCGGTGATTTCAATCTGCTCACGGGCATCAAGCGCGCTCATATAGCGGATTGTACAGTTCGGTATAGCGCTCATAGCTACTTTTTTGTTGGGGAGTATTTCCATTTCAGCGGCAGCCTCTGCCACTGCAGGTATATCGCTAACGCATTTCCCGCAGGATTCCTTAACCTTTTCAAGGTAGTCTTCCACTACATCGGGATAATGTTCTATAGTTTCCGCATTAACAAAAAGCCCTGCCTGCGTAAAACCGTCATGACCGGTGGCAGCCTTGTAAAGTTCGTTTACAGAATAGGCGGTTATCCTATCATTCTTGGTGCGGGCAGCGGTTAGCGCAGGTTCGGCGGTTAGCACTATGCTTTCCGCATCGGATAAAAGCAATTTCTGTGTATTTGAAGCGCCCGCAAGATATTCTATATTGGCGGGTTCTATGCCATTTTCAGCCAAAACAAACTTTGCTATAGAAGAGTTGATTGTCTTTTCGCCGAACATAGTGATTTCAGCGCCGTTTATATCATCCAGAGTAAAGTTTTCCCTCTGTGAAGCTATAAACAGGTTGCCCCAGCCAACCACAGCCGCAAGCTTGTAGTTGGATTTGCCCATCTTGTAGAGCTTAGCGCCGGCATTTAAGGGGGCGATTATAAAATCCGCCGTGCCGTTAGAAAATTCGGCAGTAATGGTTTCAGCCGTTAGATAGGTATAGTTTTCCGGCGCCTGCACCGCCAGCGTTACAAGCGCAAGCCCGGGAGCGCCGCTAGGCGAAGAAACCTTTACTACATATTCCTCAGCATATGCCATAGCGGACATGCTAATTATACTTAGTATAACAATAACGGTAAGAACTAGAGAGCGAAATCTTTTCATGTTTTTATCTCCTTTTTTTTAATTCGCGGCGCAAGTTAGCCGCCCCTAACATTTTAATACAATAATATAATTCTGTCAATGGTAAATTGGGAATATATCAAAGCCTTAAGAGGAAAATGGCACCGCATTTAACTTGACAATATTTCCGATAAACCTTATCCTTATATGTGAAAAGGCATGAAAAGTGCTAAAAAGGAAAGGTGTGTAATTATTATGAATGATTTTACCTGCATAGTAGATGTAAAAGCAAGAGAGATTTTAGATTCCCGCGGCAACCCCACGGTTGAAGTAGATGTTACGCTTGCCGGCGGCGTAATGGGCAGGGCGGCTGTGCCAAGCGGCGCATCAACAGGAACAAGAGAAGCGCTTGAGCTGCGTGACGGCGAAATGGACCGCTACCTTGGCAAAGGCGTGCTTAAGGCCGTTGAAAATGTAAATGAGCGCATTGCGCCCGAACTAATCGGCATGGACGCACTTAGACAGCGTGAAATAGACGAACTTATGATAGAGCTTGACGGCACCGAAAACAAAAGCAATTTTGGTGCAAACGCAATGCTGGGCGTAAGCATGGCGGTTGCAGTTGCAGCTGCAAATGCAGTTGAGCTTCCTCTATACCGCTACCTTGGCGGCATAAGGGCGGAAGAATTCCCCGTACCCATGATGAACGTGCTTAACGGCGGCGCACATGCCGACAACAATGTAGACCTTCAAGAGTTCATGATTATGCCAATTGGCGCCGAAACCTTCTCCGATGCGCTTCAAATGGGCGCCGAAACCTACCACACGCTAAAGAAACTGCTTAAGGAAAAGGGTCTTTCAACGGCAGTTGGCGATGAAGGCGGCTTTGCTCCCAACCTTAAGAGCAACGAAGAAGCGCTTATGCTGCTGGTTGAAGCCATAGAAAAAGCCGGTTATGAGCCTGGCGAAGATATATCCATAGCCATAGACGCCGCCGCGAGCGAATTCTATAAGGACGGCAAATACTTTATAGAGGGCGACGAAAACGGCAGGACAAGCTCTGACATGGTAGAAATCTATCGCCAGTGGTGCGACAAATACCCCATCATATCCATAGAGGACGGTCTTGACGAGAGCGATTGGGACGGCTGGGAAGAGCTTACAGAAGTTTTAGGCGATGATGTACAGCTCGTAGGCGATGACCTTTTCGTTACAAATGCGGCAATACTTGCAGAAGGCATAGAAAAAGGCGTTGCAAACTCTATACTCATTAAGCTAAACCAGATAGGTACAGTAACCGAAACCTTGGACACCATTCGCCTAGCGCAGGAAAACGGCTATACCACCGTTATTTCCCACAGGTCCGGCGAAACTGAGGACAGCTTCATAGCAGACCTTGCCGTTGCGGTAAACTCCGGTCAGATTAAAACCGGCGCCCCCGCAAGGAGTGAGCGTGTTGCCAAGTTCAACCGCCTGCTTAGGATAGAGGAAGAACTGGAAATTTGCTAATAAGCGATAGGCATACATATACAATATTACAGCTTCGGGCGCTTTATGTACCCGAAGCTTTTTTATACCGTAAGTTAATGCTATAATTCGCTTGAGGTGTTAAAATATGAGTGTTGATAATCTACTAATAACCGAAAGCCCTGTTGGCAGCATTTTGATAACGGCTGAAGAAGGCTTTATTATTGGGCTTGATTTTGCTCAAGATAATTACGAGTGTGAACACACAAAAAAGCTAAACGATATAAGCGGGCATTATCAACAATCTGTATTAAAAGAAGCGCATGAATGGCTTTACGTTTATTTTAAAGGCAATGTACAGGAAATACCCCCGCTCAAGCTGCAAGGCTCGGATTTTAGAATGATGGTATGGGAGCTTATAAAAGAAATACCATACGGGAAAACTAGAAGCTATGGAGAGCTTGCAAAAATATTAGCCAAAAAAAGAGGCGGCGCAATGTCCGCAAGGGCTGTTGGAGGCGCCGCAGGAAAGAACCCCATAGCTATTATGGTACCCTGCCATAGGTTAGTTGGCGCAAACGGCAAGCTGGTAGGCTTTGGCGGGGGCATTGAAAAGAAGAAAATACTGCTTGAAATTGAAAGGGAGTATTCCGCGCATTGGTAGTTTTTATCAAGTAGTGAAAATATTGCAGTAAAATATAGCGAAAATTCGCCATAAGATTTGGAGCATATGTCTAATTATATATTACGCTTGAAGTATGAGCATAAAAAAACAAGTAACATCAATAGTTAATAAAAACGCATTGAAACATACACAAAAACCTATATAGTTTACATTTTATGAACTACTTCTCTCCACGTACAACCATAGTAACAGACATATCAGTATCCCACTGTTTAATGCCTTTATTATACAGCATTATCCTTTTATCATACTTAGCGTTTACTATTCGCTTTAATTCTTCAACTTCGGGGGCTGTGATTTTTTCCCCCGCAACATGCAGCAATATATCTACGCTATCAAGAGCACATAGCCTATTTGCATTTATCATGGCATGTGCCATTTCCTTTGAATAACAAGGGTTGTCCGGCGTTAGATTTACAGTTATGTATTCAGTAGTTACATTTTTAAAGCCATGTTCTTGCATACTTAAAGGCAATTCCGCTTCATTTTGAGGATATTGGCACACATCGTATCTTTTAAGATAATCCACAAAATATTCACCCGCTCTTTGCCATATTTCCTTTTCAAATTCTGTTTCTTCAGCAATGCAGGGCGCTGTAATGTTGATTCCTTTCCTTGCGGATATTACAATACACACACCATTTTCTTTTAGTACTCTATACTGCTCACCATAGAATTTTAATGGTTCTATATGCTCTGAAACCGTATTTGAAATAGCTACATCAAAAGAATTATCTTCAAAGGGGAGGGCAGTAGCATCAGCCTCTAAAAACTGGGCACCCGTTATGTTTTTGCGTGCAAAGGCTATAAAATTGCTGTCTGTGTCTATACCATAAACTTTTGCATCAGGGTACCAACTATGAAGCGATTCAGCTAATGCGCCGGGTCCGCAGCCTATTTCGAGTATTCTGTTTTTACCGTCAATCACAAATACCCTTAAATATTTTTCTTTGAACTTATCTGCAAATCTAAGAGAACGGGAAGAATACAGAGTATTTATATTTTGAACATATGTTGACCACAACGTATTCATATAACACCTCGCAAAATTCTGCTTTTTCAGCCTATTGTTAATATCTAATGGAATTGTACAGTCAATATAATGCTACACAGCATTCCTAGGGTCGTCAGACATGGCACGGGGTTTGTTAAGGTTTATGTACTCTATTTCCATATAATCATAGGGGAAGGCTTCCATAAAATCGTCCGCATTAAAACGCGTAAGCTTAAACTTTTCCCAATCCTTTTCGTGGCGGGGAAGTATAACAGGCACTGAAATATCCAGCGCACGGCAAGCAACCGATAGCGCCTCATGCCAGTAGTCATCTTGGCATAGTGCCACCGTATCTAACTTAATCTTATTTTTTTTTATTAGCTTTACCCAAAGCTTTTCTTCGTCCATATTTCCCCCTAATGTATCGCCAAACAAATAGCCGTAAAGGTACGGCTAATTGGAAAGGAGATGAAAAAAATGAAAAAAACATTCGCCGCTTGCGGCTTCTGCACGCGGAAAGCTTAACACAAAAATAAACAATTGTAAAGCACAATTTTTGTACAAAATGCAATCTCCTATACAAAAAATGCAAATCCGCATAAAAAAACATGTTAAGTGCATTCGTTATATTGTACATTGCAGTAATAAACACAAGGCTTTTTGAGTAAAAGCAAATTTTAGGCAATATTACAAACTTACATAGTTTACCGTATACAATTCGCCGGAATGTATTATCCGGCGAGTTTTAAATATGATATTTGGCACGCAGTAGCTACAATATACAGTTCGTATATGATTGAGCTCGTATCTTATATTGCATAAACTATACTATTTCTTATTATGCAAACCTTCTATTACATTAAGCGTGGGGTTGGCAATTGGCATAATGGACTCTTTTATTTCCCCAAGCTGCACCTTTGGCATGTTGAGAGGTCTTGCCCATTTTACAGCGTTTATTATTACTTTCTGCACATATTTATTGAAAAATGTGGGAAAGGCTTCATGCCCCGGGCGGAAATAAAACACTTTTCCGCAACCGCGCCTATAGGTAAAGCCGGATCTAAATACCTCTCCCCCTTCAAACCAGCTTATGAATATAAGTTCATCGGGGTTGGGTATGATGAATGTTTCTCCGTACATTTCCTCGTGCTCTAATTCTATTCTATCTGGCAAGCCCTCTAC
>DUQK01000004.1 GCA_012837835.1 Christensenellaceae bacterium
ATGCTACTTGCCATTTCCACAAAAGGAGTTTGTTTATCATAGCCGCCTGCTATAAGTATGGTGGGTGAGCGCATGGCATTTACTGCCTTAATTGTAGAATCAGGGTTTGTAGCTTTACTATCATTAATAAAGGTAACTCCTATCACTTCTTTAACCAGTTCCATCCTATGCTCTGCGCCGACAAAGTTACGCAGTGTGTACCTTATTACCGGAATAGGTATATCGCGTAGATATGCGACAAGCGATGCAACAAGTGCATTTTCTATATTATGCGAACCTAGAAGCTGTATCTCTTCCACGGGGCATATAAGCTGTTTATTTCCCTTATCGCTTATAAATAGCTTATCTTCAAATAGATATGCTCCTCTTTCAACCTCTCCCGATGATGAAAACCAGTATATATTAGGTTTCGCGTTTTTAGAAAAGCTTCTACAGTATTCATCGTTTTTATTTAGTATAAGCGCATCTGAGGAATCCATATTTTCAAAAATACGCTTTTTAAGTGCAACGTAATTATCCATGCTGCCGTGTCTATCCAAATGATCGGCGGATATATTAAGCACCGCAGCAATAGTCGGATGATAATCGTCTATTCTTTCAAGTTGAAAAGAGGATACTTCAATTATAGCTATATCCTCCTCCTGAGCTGAAACAGCGCTGAGCGACACAGGATAGCCTATATTCCCGCATACATGCGTCACAAAGCCCGCATTTACAAACATATTACCAGTTAATAGGGTTGTAGTGGTTTTCCCGTTTGTTCCGGTTATAGCAACGGACTTACATGGCAGATAACTAGCGCCAAAGCTAAGCTCACTCACAATAGGAATATGATGTCTTTCAACTTCAGATATTATAGTAGCGCTAGGTAACAGCCCGGGGCTTAAAACAGCAAGGCTTATTTTAGTAGAATTTATGTCCTTAGCATCTGCAATGCCAAACGAAACCCTACTTGTATATTTTTCTTCCAAGCCTTCTTTAAAATCCTTTATAGCACCTGTATTATCATCATAAATTACAATATCAGCACCCACTTTCAGCGCAAGGGTGCCTGCCGCCTTGCCGCTCTTGCCAGCTCCAATTATAAGCAGGGTTTTCCCAGCGAGAGGCTTTGATACTATTTTAGGGTTTATTTTAGGCATTACCCGACACCTGTTTTGATTGCTTTTTCTCGTACAGGATTTCAGATACTATGTTTTTCTCGTTAAAAAGGTACTTCTGCCCCTGTATCTCCTGATATGTTTCATCGCCCTTTCCAGCTAGTATTACAACATCGCCCTCCTGCGATATATCAAGGGCGTGGCGTATAGCCTCACTGCGGTTTTCAATTAATATGTATTTCCCGTCGGTGCTTTTAATCCCCTCTTCTATCTCACTAATAATCTTCATTGGTTCTTCTGTACGAGGATTATCGCTAGTAATGATAGTAAAGTCAGCAAATTTACCGGCAATACTACCCATTATAGGGCGTTTTTGATGATCTCTATCTCCACCGCAACCAAATAACAGTATTAGTTTATGCTTTGTAAAGCTTTTAACTGTACGAAGTATGTTTTCAAGAGCGGCAGGCGAATGAGAATAGTCTACAATTACTTTATATGGGGTTGAGGTTTCAAGCACCTCTGCTCTGCCGGGTACAACTCTAACACTCTCTATGCCTTTTACAATAAATTCGGGCTTGATACCAGGTATAAGGCTTATCGCTGTTGCCGCCAGAGAATTATACACGTTGAAAGTACCCATCATATTTATATGAACAGGGTACCATTGCTCATTCCAAAGTGACAGGGCAAAGCTTACGCCCTCGTCATTAATTTCTATATCTCGGGCGAATATGTCCGCATTTGCGCTTATGCCATAGCTACTGTAAGGAATTCTTAATTCCGCCATTATGGCTTCACTAGTTTCATCATCAGCATTTATAGCAAGGTTTTTAACCTGTTCCGAGATAATAAAACGCTTTTTTGCCTCAAAATAAGACTGCATATCATCAAAGTAGTCCAAATGGTCTTGAGATAGATTAGTATAACAGGCTGCCTCAAATTGAACACCCATGACACGCTTCATATCTATAGCATGCGCGGATACTTCCATGCACACTACCTCAGCACCCATTTGGAGCATATAGCTTAGCATACGGTGCAAGTCTATAGGATCGGGCGTGGTAAGCTTAGCTTCGATTTTTTCATCGCCAACTATACCACCCGTTGTACCTATAACACCATTTTTTATACCCGCAGCATCAAGTATTGATTTTATAAAATAGCTGGTAGTTGTCTTACCTTTAGTTCCGGTTATGCCAACTAATTTAAGCTTGCTAGCAGGGTTTCCAAAGAATTTAGACGCCATTAAGCCCATGGCAGCACGTACATCAGAAACTAAAACTTGAGGAACATTTATATTTGTTAGCTTTTTCTCAACCACAAGAGCAACGGCGCCATTTTTAACAGCATCTTCAGCAAAGTCATGAGCATCAAAACGACTTCCACGTACGCAAAAGAAAAGTGCGTCGTCATTCTTTTCGCGACTATCCTGTGAAAGTGCTTTAATCTGACAGTCGCCGTCTATATCAATAAAATATTCTTTTGCAGCTTCTGCCAATATAGAAAGTAGCATTTTCCCTCCAAAAAATTATATACCGCCTGCGCCTGCATATAGACCGGCAGTACCGGAAACAGCGGGTCTGGTAAGCGGAGCACTTATCTGTATTACCGTAATGTCATCAACCGCTCGTATCATCCCCAGTTCCTGTGAAGCACGCTTGCAAATATACGATGAATCAAGCACTTTGTCAACTTCAACCTGTTCTGTTTCCGTTTGCTTACAAAGCTCTACATATCTACTTTCAAGTTCAATTATTTCAGCATCTAAAGCATTCAGCGTATCCATACGTGTGCCTATTTTGAATAAGCAGAAAAAAATAACTCCGAAAATAACAAAAAATGCCAATAGTTTGCTTATGCGTTTATCCGTTTTTTGCAGTGCAGTTTCGCATGCAGTAAACACCTGCCTTGCGCTGTCGTTTGTAAAGGTTTCGCCATCAGGGAGGTTTACAGCACCACGCACTCCAATACGCATATTTTTCGCCATTAATTCTACCCCGGTTTTTATATAACGTGGATATGTCCTCATCTGTACTTGAGACATGGTTTACCTCCTTATTCCTCAGATTGAATTTCGCTGATTAAATCCAAAATATTTATGCTCTCTGAACCGAAGCGTTCGTCCTCTTCCCTAGCCTTTTCTTCGGATACAATGCGTATATGATCAAATGCGCCCGAAACCCTTACGGATGATGTATCTTTAAGAAACATATCCCTAAGTAGCGCCGGTATAAGCACCCTTCCCTGTTGGTCAAAATTGCAGTTGGGGTACGAAAGCATAGAAAACCTCGAAAGTATCGGCTCTAGTGAGCGTTTCTTTTCTACGAGTTGGCTTAGCATTTCTACTCTTTCATTCCAAATTTCTGTGGGGTATATGGCTATACTATCCTGCGCAGTGTTGACACTTACTATAATGCCGTCTTGAAGTTGATCTCTGAAAAACTGGGGCACTATTACTCTGCCTTTGTTGTCTATACTGTGCCAAAACGCGCCATTTAGCTGTAAATTTAGCCCCGTCGCAGCCTTTAGGCTTTCATCACTAGATGAACCGTTGTTCATTGTATTATTTTTGTGATCCACCTAGTTCACCCACTAATCTCCATTAATAATCCATTTCATGACACAAAATAACACTTATTACCACCAAGGTCAATAGGAATAGAAAAGCTATTTCGGTCTATTTTTCAATCTCTTTGCGTACTTCGGTTTGTTTTGTTCTCTCAACAAGAACTGATAGTCCGTTATAAAGAGAAAAATAAAATAATAGTTTCTCCTTATAACATCTCTTTATAAATTTTGTACATATTTAATTTAAATATTCTTCTTGTTATTAGAACTTTGTTCTATTTATGCGAACTAAAAAACAGCTTATTAAACAAGCTGTCAGACCGTAGACAAATCGGTTTTAGCGATTAAGCTAGAACCGTTTTGTTTTTATGTGGGAATCTGTTTTTCAAAAGAATTAGGTAATCTATTAGGTTTCTAGCAATCAAACACAAAAAGCGAGATA
>DUQK01000001.1 GCA_012837835.1 Christensenellaceae bacterium
GAAGGCGCTTTCCCTCCTCCCCATGGGGAGGAGGGGACTAACAGAATGTACTTATTGTTCGGAGATAAAAGTGTTGCACTTTGAGTTGCAATTTGCGATTATAGGAAAATAACTACTATACTAATATAATATACCCTATTTTTATTCATTTAAACATGAAAACCCCCTAAATATTGGGTTTTTCGCGGAATAATTATAGGTCAAAATGAATATTTAAAAGTTCCACAGCCTTCCTTGCCACATCTGCTGAAACACACGCACAGCGTTCACGGCGAGGTTCATCAGCCCTTTTTACGTTTGCTGCTTCCATAAATATTTTTAGTGTTTCAAAACAATTTACGGAGTTTGATACAGTTTTCACAATTTCCATTTTGGGCTGATACTTAGGAAGCGCTTCTTGGCAGTGCCACGCAAAAAGCTCAGCCGTTATCTTTTTTGAATCATCAGGCTCACAAACAAGACCAATAGCATGTGCTGCACCAGCTAGTGCGCCACATAAAGTTCCAATACCATAGCCGCCAGCACCTACTATAAAAAGCTCTATGGGTATCCATTTGAAAGGGCTTCCCAGTGTATCTGCAAGCTCACCAATTATTGCATCTGCTACCGCAGCGCAACAGCCTCCTTTTGTGTAGTAGCTGTTATAGGCACGCTCTTCTGCTTTGGCAGGCTCAAGCTTAACATATGGAAATGGATGCATGAGCAGCTTTTCCTTAAAAGGAGCTTCCATTGTAGGCTCAAGCGCAGAATGTGTAGTTATTTCAGCTTTTACTTCCTCAGTATTTTGCGTATTTTTATAATAAGTATTCGAATTGCTCATGTTTTTTCCTCCTATTTATATACGCTCAAGTTTACTTCAACACCACATAAAAGGCAATTAAAATAATCGTTATTGTGAACACTAAAAATTGTAAATCCACCTCTTAAAAACTTGCAATGTTTATGTGGGCGTGTTATAATAATGATTGCGGATCATGGTTGCGCGCCATGAACCCGATATTCAGCGCAAAAGAGGTGAAAGCTATGAAAGAAGGAATACATCCTAAATATCAGAAATCATCCGTACGCTGCGTATGCGGCGAAACATTTGAAACCGGCTCTACTAAGAGCGATATAAGGGTGGAAATCTGCTCCAAATGTCATCCTTTCTACACCGGCAAACAGAAGCTGGTTGATTCCGGCGGTCGTGTAGATCGCTTCAAGAAACGTTTCGGGCTGGAGTAATGTAGACTCATCGCGGCAGGTGGACGGTGCTTTTCTGTCTACCTGCCTTTTTATATTCTTAGGAGGAATTTATGAAGGAAAATAAAACCAAACGCCCTGACATAGGCGGACAAGCTGTCCTTGAGGGTGTTATGATGCGCTCACCTGACTATATGGCGATTGCCGTCAGGCGTGATAACGGAGATATAGTTATAAAACGAACAAAAAATAACAAACTCTCCGACAAGCATAAATGGATGGCGCTTCCCTTTATTAGGGGCACAGTAAGCCTAGTTACTATGATGAAACTCGGCGTTAGTGTGATTAATGATAGCACAGAAATGCTTGGATTGCTTGAGGAAGAAAGTTCCAGCAAGTTTGAATTATGGCTTAAAGATAAACTAGGCGACAAAGCTGATAGAATATTCATGGGTTTAGCTTTAGTGCTAGCAATGGTGTTAAGCATAGGTCTTTTTGTGCTGCTGCCTAATATACCTGTAAGCTATCTTCGTGAAAAGGGCTGGTCGCTTCTTGGCGTAAATCTTATAAGCGGGCTTATTCGCACTATAATTCTTATAATTTACCTTTGGCTTTGCGGCTTTCAAAGCGACCTTAAACGCACATTCCAGTACCACGGCAGTGAGCATAAAACTGTATACTGCCATGAAAATGAGCTGCCTTTAACTGTTGAAAATGTACAAAAGTTTTCAACACTACACCCAAGGTGCGGCACAAGCTTTTTGTTGCTTACATTTATATCTTCATTAATATTCTATTCCATCTTAGACCAACTCATATTCAGCCTTACAGGCTATGATTTGGGGGGTAATTACGGCATAAGAATATTAAGCCGCCTTGTACTGCTCCCTATTGTAGCAGGAATAAGCTATGAGCTTCTAAAAGGGCTTGCGCACGCAAACAACCCTATAACTAAAGCTCTTCGCTGGCCGGGTATGCAGCTTCAGCGTTTAACCACCCGTCCGCCAAGTGATGATATGTGCGAAGTTGCTATAGCCTCTATGAAAGCCGCTCTATATGGTTTACCTGAAGGCGAGGAAACAGAAGAAGGCTGGGTAATAATAAAAAAAGAAAGTTCTAAGCAAGAAACTGTAGAGCAGGAAACTTCAGAGCAAAAAGAAGCTGTATGAATTTTCGCACCTTACGAGATAAAGGCGCGGAGAAGTTGAGCCGAGTCTGCATTCCTAACGCCAGCCATGATGCGGGAAAACTGCTTGCCTGGTTAATAGGTTTATCTCCCCTATACGCTTCTTCTTTAAATGTGGATGTGTCGGAGGATATTGCCTCTAAATATTATTCCATGATAGAAAGAAGGGCGAACAGAGAACCGCTGCAATACATAATCGGCGAGGCGGAATTTATGGGGCTTAATATTAAAGTGAAACCTTGTGTTTTAATACCCCGTTTTGATAGCGAGTGTATTGTGGAAAGCTGCCTTAATTTTATGGCGGAAAAAGCAACTGTACTTGATATATGTACGGGGAGCGGCGCAATTGCCATTGCTATTAAAAAACATAGACCTGACGCCACAGTATATGCATCCGATATATCAGAAGAAGCACTGCGTATCGCAGAGCAAAACGCCAATTTAAACGATACGAATATAACTTTTATTAAAAGCAATATGTTTGATGACATACCCCTATCCTTTGATATTATCGTGTGTAACCCCCCGTATATCCCTGAGGGAGATATGATAAACTTACAACCGGAAGTAAAAAGAGAACCTGCGCTGGCGCTTTCAGCAGGAAAAGATGGCATGAATATATACAGACGGCTTTTCCCTGAGAGCAGGGATAGACTAAAACCCGGCGGTTTTCTAATATGCGAAATGGGGGACGGACAAAAGGAAACTATAAATAATATAGCACGCAGTTCAGGCTATACGCTTATATATGAAAATAAAGACATGGCAGACCTTACTCGGGCACTTGTTTTTACTACTTAATAGGAGAAATGCATTTGATAAACGAACATTTTTCACAACTTAAACAACGCTATAAGGAGTTACTGACAGCCTCTGCTCAACCAGATACACTCCAAGATATAGAGCTGTATCAAAAAACCGTAATGGAGATGAAGGAGCTTGAGGAGCCTATCGCCATATGGAATAAATACGAAGATGTGCAGGATTCGCTTAACCAAGCGAAAGAATTGTTAACAGACCCCATGATGAGCGAGCTTGCTCAAGAGGAAATTGATACCCTAAGCGTAGAAGAGGAAATGCTTATACAGCAGCTTAGAGAATATATGATTCCGCAGGACCCTGATGACAAGCGCAATGTAATTATAGAGATTAGACCAGGCGCAGGCGGTGATGAGGCAGGGTTATTTGGCGCTATGCTGCTTAGAATGTATATGCGCTATGCAGATAGACAAGGCTACGAGGTAGAGTTGACGAGCGTTACTGATAACGCTGTTGGCGGCATAAAGGAAGCCGTATTCACCATAAAGGGCTCAGGCGCTTTCAGCCGTATGAAGTTTGAAAGCGGCGTACACCGCGTGCAGCGCGTGCCTGTAACAGAATCCCAAGGTAGAATACATACAAGCACAGCTACGGTTGCAGTACTGCCTGAAATGGACGAGGTTGACGCGGATATAGACCCTGCCGACCTTCGTATAGATGTATATAGAGCAAGCGGACACGGCGGACAACACGTAAACACAACCGACTCCGCTGTTAGAATTACACACCTTCCGACAGGGCTTGTAGTAACCAGCCAGAATGAAAAAAGCCAACTCAAGAACAAAGCTTCAGCCATGAAGGTGCTTGCGAGCAGACTTTATGATCTTAGAAGAAGCGAAAGGGATGAAAGCTACGCCGCCCAAAGACGAGGGCAGCTTGGCACGGGGGACAGATCCGAGCGCATACGTACATATAATTTCCCGCAAGGGAGGGTGTCCGACCACCGTATTAACCTTACACTTTACCGTATAGACGATATAATGGACGGAGACCTTGATGAACTTATAGACGCTCTAACTATAGCATATAAAGCGCTGCAGGCTAATGAGCTGTAAAAATACAATCCGTATGCTGGATATTATTTGCGGATTAATGTATAATATAAAAAACATTAATAAGGGGGAATTACAATGATTCAGGTGATTCACGGAAGAAAGGGTTCGGGCAAGACCAAGCGCATCATCGATATGACAAACGCAGCCTTTGATAAACAACATGGCGACATAGTATTTATAGATGATGATAACCGCTATATGTTCGATTTACGCCACGAAGTACGTTTTGTAAATGCTGGCGAATATGGCATGGTCGGCCCGGAAATGTTCTATGGATTCCTTTGCGGTGTGTTGTCCCAAAACTCCGATATAAGCAGTATTTTTATAGATGCGTTTCTAAGACTGGTAAATGCCCAACCTAACGAAACCGAATGGTTCTTCAGCCACCTAAAGCAACTTGCCGAAAAACATGATGTGAAGTTTATATTATCGGTAAGCTGCGATGATTCCGAAGCTCCGGATTATATAAGACAATATTTCATATAGGCAACAAAAAAGGGCTCGCGCCCTTTTTTTTATTTAAATATATTTTATGGTTTCTTCGTAGGCTTCAAAGCAGGTTTTTCACTTTCGGGCATGGTTTTAGGTTTACTTTCCGCCGTGGGTGTTTCGCTTGGTTTATCTTTTGCTTCCGTTTTATCTGTTTTGGCAGGCTCCCCTTTTGTTTCAGGTTTGTCTGTTGGAGTTTTATCATCCTTAGGCTTATCAACCGGAGCTTTTTCCTCTTTGGACTTGTCAGTGTCTTTCGCTGCTACATCCGTTTTTACAGGTTCTTTGGGCTTATCGCTTTTAGCGGGGCTTTTCTTTTCTTCACCAGCAGGGACTGCTGTGGGTTTTGGCTCCAGCAGCTTTTCAACCTCGAAAACTTCTGCTCCTATAGTGTTTGAAACCTTGTCTAAATCCGAAAGCGCATCTATAAGTACCGTCTTTACTGTGCTTATACTCCTGCCAACAAGTAGTTTATCTGCCTCCCACTGCTTTTTCTCTGCTATAAGGCTATCTCTTTCATTTGTAACATCCAATAACATTGCCTGCACATCACTAAGCTCATTTAGGTTGTTGCGCCCTGAAATATATAATACGACGCATAAAACTAGAAGCACCACTGTAATTGCAGCTAATAAATAAGATGGCTGTTTTTTCACGATAAACCACTCACTTTCTTTTTTAAATAAACAAAATGCCACAGCTTAAAACGCGTGGCAATTAAAATAAATTAAATATTGTTGTTTTCGTCCGAGTACATGCGCATGGATTGAACGCTCTGCAGCATCATACGCACATCGCCAAGCTTACCATCTAGGTTAGACTCAAGTTGCCTTAGTACATTTAACATATCCTGCTGGGTTTGCCTTTCAATGGCAGCAGCGTGTTCGTTTGCGTTTTTAAGCAGATTTTCCGCCTCTTCCTGCGCACGAGCAAGCACAGCAGTTTCACTGACCAGTGTATCCGCATGAGCTTGTGCATCTTCTACCGCTTGGCGGGCACGCGCCTGTGCGTCAGCCAATATTGCATTTGCTTTTTCCTCAGCTTGATAGGCGGTTTCCGCAGCGTAGGCATCTGCGCTGACACGGGTATTTTGGGCATAGCTGTTTGCCTCGTTTACAACCGATTGAGCCTGCATATCCGCCTCTTTTTTTACACGCTCAGCGCTGCTATTGGCATCATCAATAATGTTCTTTTCATTATTCAGTATGATGTCGGCCTTTTCAAGCTGAGGATCGTAGCTTGAAACAACGCGCCTTAGCAGTTCAAGCACTTCGCTTTGCTCAAGCATAACAAAACCTGTAAGCGGTACCTTTTTAGCATTCTGCACGCTTAAACTAAGCTTGTCTATAAGCGAAAAAACTTCGTTTCTTGGCATGATACTTCTCCTTCACTTATTTTTTTGCAGCTTTTCAGCTACAATTTTAGGGACAAACGGGGTGATGTCGCCACCGAATAAGGCAATCTGCTTTACTAGCGTTGAGGATATGGCGATGTCCTTAGGGCTTGAAGGCATTAAAAACGTTTCAACACCTTGCAGCAACATACTGTTCGCCTGCGCCTGCTGAAATTCGCTTTCAAAATCAGAGCTGTTGCGCACTCCTTTAATAATTACGCCTACGTCCATTTTTTTAGCAAGGTTAACAAGTAGACCATCAAAGGAAATTACTTTAACATTGCTTATATCCTTGCAGCACTCTTTAAGCATATTAAGCCTTTCCTCTGGCGAAAAGAGGTATTTTTTCGCGGGATTTACCATAACGGCAACATAAAGGATATCAAATAAGCCTGCCGTCCTTTTGATAATGCTCATATGACCGTTTGTAACAGGGTCAAAACTACCGGGGAAAAGAGCCTTAATCAAAGCTGGTCCTCCTGCTTTAGAAACGTGATTGCGGTATTGCGGTAACGCTTTTCTTTTATTACCGCAAAGAGTTCCTTTGAATTGATTTCATTTACAATATCGTGTTCGATTGAAATTATACCATCTTTTTTTAATAAAGTATAGTAAAAGATTTTTTGTAGTATGGGCTCTATATTAAGTCCATAGGGCGGGTCAAGGAAAATAATATCAAATTTAACACCCTCATCCTTTATAATTTCAAGCGTTTTTTCCCATGAATACGCTAAAACACGGGTATTGTCTTCAATGCCCAAGTTTTTTATATTATCGCTTATTACAGATACTGCTTTTTTATTATTATCGCAAATAACAGCATAATCCGCTCCACGGCTAATAGCCTCAAGCGCAAGCGCGCCGCTTCCTGCAAATAGGTCTAAAACCACAGCGCCCTCCAGCCTACCAAATAGTATGCTGAAAAGCGCTTCCCTTACCTTGCCCGATGTAGGTCTTGTATTTTCCCCTTTTGGAGCCTTTATTTTTCTCTGCTTAAACCTGCCTGCTACTATGCGTAACTCATTATACAATACGGTTTCCTTCGCTTCCCTGCCTGCGCTTTTTTATCTCCCTTAGCGTTTTTACCCTTTGACGTTTTTTACCTGTATCAATATCTCCATGCACCTTTGCCCTGCGTTTAGGTCCTGAAAGATAGCCTACCGCATAGCTAAGGGGTACCACACATATAAGAAGAGGACTTAGCTTTTCCATGAGGAACATATTTGAAGCGTTATCCGCCCCGAAAAAATGCACGAAAGGAAATAACAGCATACGAATAACTATGCGAAGCGCCCCTTCAAGCCCCATAGAAACACCCTGATTGTAGTAGTTAAGAGCTATTTCTATATCCCTATGGCGCTGAAACGCTGTAAGCCAGCTAGGCAGAACCCCCAGTTTATAAACCTGCTTTTGAGTTATTATAGCGAAAATAACAGCCATTATAAAAAATGGTAAAATACCCACTGCCACGCTTACTAAACCCTTTAACGAATTATAACAATTGGCTTCCTCATCTTCGGTAGATTTCATCCCTTCGCTGCTGCGGGATAATACTATTTCACCAAGGGCAACATCTTCCTCACCGTGTACCGCTCCTTCGTAGTAGAAAAAACCCATAACAAGCACAAGAACAATTGCGCTTAGTACAAACCTTAAAATACCTTCGGTAATAACTAATAGTTGACCTGTAAAAAGGTAGAACACAGCTGTAATAAGCGTAAGCAGCAATAACCTTGCCGCACGTCTTGTAAGCTGTTTTGTAAAGGCTTTCCCCTTTGCATAGGGTTTATATATTAGTTTTTGCTCCTTATTTTGCATATTAATCCTCCCCACCGATATAGAAATGAGGCAGGCGTCCTGCAAAACGCACCAGCGTTTCATATGTAATAGAACCGCTGAGCTCGGCTAACTCTTCAGCCGTTATAGTAGCGTCGCCGCATTTACCCAGAACATACGCTTCATCGCCTACTTTTGCATCCGGCGCCTTACTTATATCCACCATAATTTGGTCCATACATATAATGCCCACTATAGGGCAGTATTTCCCATCTATTATTACCCTGCCGGTATTTGATAGTTTCCTTGACAACCCGTCTGAAAAACCCATGGAAAGGGTTGCTATTCGCATGGGACTTTTAGCCACAAACGTAGCGCCATAACCAACGCCATCTCCGGGCTTTATATTCCTTATAAAACCTATTTCCGCTATTACTTCAAGTGCGGGTTTTAAATTAAGCCCCTTATCAAAAGCCTGATAGCCGTACAATGTCATTCCACACCTAACACCATCGAATATTGCGCTTGGATAGAGCAGCGTTGCAGCGCTTGCAGCCATATGCCGCATTATGTCCTGTGGGAATGGCTTTGTCAGCTCATTAAATAAATCTATCTGGCGGAGAGAAAATTCCTCATCACCGTTATCTGCACAGGCAAAATGTGAATACACACCTTTAAGCACCACGTTTTGATGTTCTTTAAAAAACGCAAGGGCTTCACTTACTTCAGTAGCGTCAGATAAGCCATCCCTATTAAGACCTGTATTTAAAGCCACATGCACATCTAGTTTATCGTATGCATTTGCAGCTTCCTGCGCGTATTTAAGTGTTTCTATACTATGTATGCTTGCAATTAAATTTTCCTTTGCGCATACCATAAAGCCCTCTTTGTTTATCGGCGCCAGAACAAGTATAGGCGCATCTATACCTACCTGCCTAATTTGAACGCCTTCCTCAACCCATACAACACATAACCCATCTGCCCCGCCGGATAAAAAAGCCTTAGAGCTTTCTATAATGCCATGTCCATAGGCATCTGCTTTAACTACCGCATAAAGCTTCTTGCCCTCGGGGAGAAATCTTTTCATTTCTTCCGCATTATGTTTTAACGTGGTAAGGTTTACCCTCACCTTACTTTTTCTGCAAATATTCAAAGAGAATATACCTCCTTAGCGCTAAGCACATGAACGCCTTTTTCGCTGAAAAGTTTAAGCGCCTCTTCCATCTGCTTTGTGCGCAATATTATGTAAGCCTCCCCGCCGCCATTTCGCATAAAAGAATATAGATACTCTATGACAATGTTATTTGAGCCTAGAAGTTCCAGCACCTTTGAAAGAGAACCGGGCTCATCCGGCACCTGAATTGGAATTACCGTATCAAGCCTTGCTGTAAAGCCCGCCTCTATAACAATATCAAGCGCCTTTTCCGGTTCCTCAACTATGCCGCGCAATATGCCGAAGCTTGCAGTATCGGCAACTGAAAGGGATATAAGGTCTATACCCTTATCACCAAGCAGACGCGTCAGACTAACAAGGCTACCCGGCGTATTCTCTATAAATACTGACAATTGTTTTACATCCATACTGCTCCCTCCTATTAATTATAGCATAAATATATTACTTAATAAATTGTCTAATTTCGTTTATCGCGCAAATCCATTATGCGCTTAGCCTTAACTTCGCCTCTGGTTAAACTTCCTGTAGGCATAAGCTTTACATCGCAGCGCAGCAGCAAGCCCTCCGACAGCTTCCTTTTAGCTTCGCCTTGAAGCCTTTCCAAATCCTTTACTGTGTCGCCTATAAGCTTATTATCTAGCTCAACTTCCACAAGCAGGGTATCAAGGTTATCAACCCTATCAACCACCAAGCGGAACTGAGGTCTTATTCCCTCTATTTGAGCGAGTACAAATTCAACCTGCGAAGGATATACATTTACCCCTCTTATTACAAGCATATCATCAGTACGCATTTTAACGCGTTTTATCTTCCTATGCGTCCTGCCGCATGCACACGGTTCGCTTACAAGCGATGTAATATCATGCGTTCTATACCTTAAAAGGGGCATGCCTTCTTTGTCTATGGTGGTTATTACAAGCTCCCCCTCTTCACCATCAGGTAACGGATTGCCGTTTTCATCCACTATTTCCGGATAGAATGCGTCCTCCCATATATGAAGCCCGTTTTGCTCCGGGCATTCCATGGCAACGCCGGGTCCCATAATTTCGGTCAATCCATATATATCAAGTGCTTTAATGTTGAGCGATTCTTCTATATGTTTGCGCATTCCGTCCGCCCAAGGCTCCGCACCGAATATACCTACTTTAAGCTTAAAATCGTCCGCTGCGTAGCCGTTTTGGGACATATGGTCAGCTAGATTAAGCGCATAGCTTGGTGTGCAGCAAAGGGCTGTGGCATGAAAATCCCGCATTAGCTGTACCTGCCTTGCGGTGTTGCCGCCCGATGCGGGTATTACAGAAGCACCCAGCTTTTCAACACCATAGTGAACACCAAGCCCGCCTGTGAAAAGCCCGTAGCCGTATGCAACATGCACAACTGAGAAGCGGCTTATGCCGGCACAGCTTAAATTCCTCGCCATTAAATCCGCCCAGCGCGAGATATCCCTTGCGGTGTAGCCTGAAACCGTAGGTTTGCCCGTGGTACCGCTTGAAGCGTGTATCCTTATAATACTTTCCTGCCCTACTGCGAAAAACCCGAAAGGGTAATTATCCCTAAGATCGTCTTTTTCGGTAAATGGTAGTAGAGATATATCATCAAGCGAACGTATATCCTGAGGTACAAGCCCGCGGCTTTTTAATATTTCCCTATAAAAGGGCACGCTTTCGTATACCTTAGATACGGTTTTTCTTAATTTCTCAAGCTGTAGTTCCTTAAGAGCATCCCTAGATATACACTCTATATCATGCTGCCAGTAGCTCATATATTTTGTGCTTCTTTCATGTATTGCCTGCCGAGTTTATAAGCCCTTGTGTTTACATCCAGAAACTGCGGCTTTATACACTCCTTAAATGACTTAGCCCAAGCTTCTTCACTAAACGGAAGATAGCACGAAAGAGCGCCCAGCATTACTGTATTTACACACCTTGCATTTCCGGCTTTATTGGCAAGTTTAAGTGCGTCTATTAAAAGGGCGTCATGAACATAATCCGGGTACTCGCCGCTGCCTGTTATAACGGTAATCGGCATTATTTTCTGGTTTGAAGCTATAAGCACACCATTTTCCTTTAGATATGGCGCAGCCCTTAGCGCTTCAAGCCATTCAAATGCAAGCACAAAATCCGCGCTGCCAAGTGAAATTACAGGAGCGTGTACATTTTCACCCATGCGCACATGCGTAATTACACTCCCGCCGCGCTGCGCCATGCCGTGGATTTCAGACAGCTTTACATCAAGCTCGGCTTGAACCGCTAGGCTTGCGAGTATTTTAGCCGCAAGCAAAGTCCCTTGACCGCCAACGCCGGATAATATCATATCATACTTCATGGCTATTTCCCCTCCATTTTAAAACTTCCAAAAGGGCAGATTGTCGCGCATAGCCCGCAGCCGTTGCACAGCGTACTGTCTACTGTAACGCCATTTTCACCAGGCAATATCGCAGGACAGCCTATGTTAAGACATAGCTTGCAGTTACGGCAATTTTCAACCTTAATAGCCGGCTTTCTTTGATTAGGGAGCAGTGCGCAGGGATATTTTGCTACTATTACGCTTACTCCATCGTAATTAAGCTCCTCTTTAAGTAGAGATGTAAAATCTTCTACCTCCATTGGGTTTACTGTGTTTACCCTTGCGCCTATTGCTAAACATAGCTTTTCTATATTAACTTCAGGTATGTCATTGCCGTATATATCCTTACCAGTTGAAGGGTTTGGCTGATGCCCTGTCATAGCGGTTATGCGATTGTCCAGTATTACTACAGTAATAGCCGCATTTAGGCTTACTGCACTAACAAGCGGCTGTATGCCGGAATGTAGGAATGTAGAATCCCCTATTACAGCAACGGCTTTCTTTGAAAAATCTTTTCCCTTTGCAAGATAGGCACCAAGCAGCATACCTATTGACGCACCCATACAAAGAGATGCATCCATACTTGAAAGCGGGGCAAGCGTACCTAGAGTATAGCAACCTATATCCCCAAATACAGTAAGCTTTAATTTCTTAAGCGCATAAAAGCTTGCCCTGTGAGGACAACCGGGGCACAATACAGGCGGGCGCATCGGAAGATTTGAAGCTTTTACCTCCTGCTTTTCTCCCTTAAATATTTCGCAAAGCTTTTCAGGGCTGAGTTCACCCTGTAACCCTGTTAGGCATTTGCCCATAACCTCTATACCCATAGCAGCGATTTCTGTTTCTATTACAGGTTCAAGCTCCTCAATTACATATAGCTTTTTAACCCTGCTTGCAAATTCTTTAATTATTTCCTTAGGTATGGGATAACTTATACCAAGCTTTAATAGGCTTGCGTTTGGCATTACTTCTTTTACATATTCATAAACTGCGCCTGCTGAAATTATGCCTATATCGCTATCTCTTATTTCCATACGATTTAGGCTTAAAGTGTTTACAGCATCAGACAGACGCCTTTCCCTATCCTCAACTACTATATGCCTTTTCCTTGCCATGCCCGGCATCATTACATATTTTGCAGGGTTCTTTGTATATTCCTTTGAAGGAACTTCCTGCCTATCGCATAATTCCACCAAAGACCTCTGGTGTGCAAGCCTAGTTGTAATGCGGAGCATTACAGGGGTATCGTATTCTTCGGATATTTCAAATGCTTTAAGCACCATATCTTTAGCTTCACCTGCATCTGAAGGCTCAAGCACAGGCACATGAGCCGCCCTTGCTATCTGCCTTGAATCCTGCTCGTTTTGGCTAGAATACATACCGGGGTCATCAGCGCATACTATAACAAGACCCGCATTTACGCCCGTATATGCAGCGGTAAAAAGGGAATCCGCCGCAACATTAAGCCCTACATGTTTAAGGCAGGTCATAGCCCTATCCCCCATAAGGCTTGCTCCAAACGCGGTTTCAAAGCTTACCTTTTCATTAACCGACCACTGGCAGAAAATTTCTTTATACTTAGAGGCAAATTCGGTTATCTCCGTGCTTGGGGTACCAGGATAGCTAATAATATGCTTTACCCCAGCTTCGTAAGCACCCCTAGCTATTGCCTCATTACCTAACATTAATTCCTTCATATTTATCCCCTCACATCAGATTAAACAACATAGAAGCTGTTTATAAAAGTATACCAAACGAATATTGCAAAACTTAGTATATTATTGTTTTTCTTCGGTTTTTTAGAAGAGGGCATCTATAAACTGCTTAGCATCAAAAGCTTGCAAATCGTCTATACCCTCTCCAACGCCTATATACCATACAGGCAAATCAAGCTCGCTGCGTATTGCAAGGGCAACCCCGCCCTTTGCAGTGCCATCAAGCTTAGTTAGTATAATGCCGTTGATTTCAGCTGCCTGCTTAAATTCCTTGGCCTGATTTAAACCGTTCTGACCTGTGGTTGCATCAAGCACAAGCATTGAGCGCACTGTAGCCTCGGGATATTCCCTATCTATTACCCGCCTAATTTTGCTAAGCTCGTCCATAAGGTTTTTATTGTTGTGTAGTCTGCCGGCAGTATCTACTATAACAAGGTCTGTACCCCTTGCTTTGGCGGAGCTTACCGCATCAAATACTACGGCTGCAGGGTCTGAACCCATTTGGTGCTTTATTAGTGGCACATCCGCCCTATCCGCCCATATGGCAAGCTGGTCATCAGCTGCGGCTCTAAAAGTATCGGCAGCGGCAAGAACTACGCTTCTTCCAACTTCTTTAAAGCGAAGCGCAAGCTTGCCTACGGTGGTTGTCTTGCCCACGCCGTTTACGCCAACAACAAGCATAACCATAGGCCAAGATAGCGCAGGGCGAGGTACATTCATATGCTCAACCAGTATTTCTTTAAACACTTCTCTTGCTTTTTCCGCGTCTTTTATATTTGCTTTTTCTACGCGCTCTTTAAGCTTTTCCACCAGCGTTTCAGATGCTTTTACACCCGCATCGCTCATAATCAAAATATCGGTAAGCTCTTCATAAAAATCATCATCGATTTTATCGCTGTATTTTATTAATTCATCTACCCTATCGGTAAGACCCGTTCGGGCTTTTTTAAGCCCTTGCCTAAGCCGTGAAAAGAAACCTTCTTTAGCCATATATGCCTCCTTTTAATGCTTATAATCCTCAAGGTTTACAGACACCATGGTGCTAACTCCCTTTTCCTGCATGGCTACCCCATACAGCGAGTCGCAACATTCCATAGTGCCCTTCCTATGCGTTACTACTATAAACTGCGTTGTCTTTGCAAATTCAGATAGATATTCAGCAAAATGTCCTATATTGGCATCGTCAAGCGCCGCTTCAATTTCATCAAGCACACAAAATGGAGTGGGCTTTAGTTTAAGCATAGCAAATAAGATTGCAATTGCCGTAAGCGCTCTTTCCCCACCTGATAATAGGCTTAGCAGCTGCAAACGCTTACCGGGCGGCTGAGCGCTTATTTCTATATCGCAGATAAGCGGATTTTCAGGGTCGCTAAGCGTTAGTGCTGCTGTGCCGCCGCCAAATAGCCTTGTAAAGCTCTCCTGAAAATGTTCCCCAAGCTTTTTAAACTCTCCCACAAAGCGTAAACTCATTTCTTTAAGCAAACGGTCTATAAGCTTTGTTAAATCCTTCTCAGCCTTTTCAGCGTCCTCTTTTTGTGTGTTCATGTCGTCGTAGCGTTCTTTAGTTGCAGCGTATTCCTCCACTGCCTGCACATTTATATGCCCTAAGCGCTTTATTGTTTCCCTTTTTTCGTTCGCCTCTCTCTCAAGCGAAGGCAGGGGAATATTATCCTCAAAACGGTAATCAAGCGCTTGCGCATAGGTCATGTCGTATTTTGAAAGTATGTTGCTCGCTAGGCTATTTCTCTCATCTTCATTGCGGGCATAGAGTAGTTCCGCTTTGTGGAGTTTATCACTCTCCTCGTTTACTTTGTTGTGGAACAGCTCAGTTTCATCGCTGTTGCGTTTCCTGTCTTTAAACAGTTGCTGCCTATCAATTTCAAGCTTGCTTGCTTCTTCCTGCTGGATTATATTTTTATTTTGAAGAACTTCAAGTTTATCGTTTATTTTTGCGAGGTTTTCCTTTACACTTTGCGCTTTGCTATCTTCCTCAGAGGAAAGTCTATAGTTTTCTTCTGCTCTCTTACGAAGGTCTTCCTGCTCGCTTAGGCTTAGTTTCTCTTCTTTTTGTAGCACAAGAAGCTCATGGCGTGCAGATTGCTCGTTAAGGGCAAGTTCCTGCACTATTTCCCTTTGCAAAGCCACATCTTCCCTAGCCGTTTTAAGCATTTCCTGCAAGTCCTTAGTCTTTTGCTGCATAGCGCCTTGATCCACTTGCTCAGCTTCGCTCCTCGTTTTAATATCCGCAAGATCTTTATTTATATCGTCTATAGCAAGCTCCAGCTGCGCCTGAGCCTGCAAAGTTTCATCAAGCGAAAGTCTTTCTTTTTCTACATCCGCTTTAGTTGATTGCAGCTTCTCTTTTTCAAGCGCGTATTGTAGGTTTATTTCATTAAGCTTTTTATCCGCATCTATATAAGAAACGCTTATTTCGTCGTACTCTTTCTTTAATTCAGCAATTTCATTTCGTTTTTCGGACAGCGCTTCCTCTAATTGTTTTATAGAAACCGCTAACTCTTTTCGCTGCCTTTCCCTTCCAAGCAGACTTGCAGATTGGTTTTGGGAAGTGCCACCCGTCATAGAGCCGCCCGCACGCATAACATCGCCATTTAGCGTTACGGCGTTAAACCTATACGCGCCCTTGCGCATTATGTCAATCGCGCTTTTAAGGTCCTTTGTAATTACGCATCTTCCAAGCAGGCTGTCTACTATACCCTTGTATTTATCATCATAATGTATAAGTTCACTTGCCAGCCCAATGCAGCCTTCAGTTTTTAGAAGCTTTCTTTCGCTTTCATTTAGTGTACGCCCTTTTACACTTGTAAGCGGTAAAAACGTAGTGCGCCCTAAGCGGTTTTTGCGTAAATAGTCTATAATTTCCTGCGCAGTTTCCTCATCACTAGTAATTATATGCTGTAATTGCCCGCCAAGCAGCATGTCTATCGCCGTTTCATATTCCTTGGGTACTTCTATAAGTTTTGCAACTACGCCATGTACATTAGGGTTGTTGCGGCTAATATTAATAGCCTGCTTTACAGCATTATAATAGCCTTCATAACCCTCAGCCATTTCTTCAAGAAGGGTAAGCTTGCTGTTTAGCACACCCATATCCTGAACCATTTTATGCTCATATTCAATCGCCTTTTCAAGCGCTTCTTCTGCTGTTTCTCTTTTAATTAATAATGTTTCCACATCTTTTTTAGCATTCTCTACCTGTTCGCTCACCTTTGATGCAGATTCCACTATTTCAGAAAGCACAGTTTCGCCTTTTTTAAATGAATCTGTTTTTTGCACGAGAACCTGCGCAAGCTGCGATAACTGCTCATTAAGCTGGAAAAATACGGTCTGCTGCTTTGTTTCAAGCGTTTTTGCGTCCGTTACTCGGTTGGCTATATTAAGCAATTCATCCCTGTGGTTATCAAGCTCTAGCTGTTTTTCTCTTTCATTATCTTCTTTACGGGATAGTTCCAGCTGTTCTTTACTAAGCTTTTCCTGCAAAGAATCAAGCTGGCTCTGCTTTTCCTTCTGCCTTTCGCCTGTATTCTTATTATCAGATAGCATATCCGCAAGCTTTTCCTCGAGCTTTGTAGCCTCATTTTTAAGCCTTTCGGATTCTTTTTTATGGAAATTTAGCGCCGCCTGCAGCCTTTCCCTTTCGTTAGTAGCTTCCTGTTTTTCCTCGGATAGCTGTAATTGCGCCTTTCTTTGCTGCTTATCTTTTTCATCTAAGCTTTCCTGTTTTTCATCTATTTGTACGCGCTTTTCAGTTAGCAGTTTAATATTCTCCTGCGCGGAAAAAAGAGCTTCTGAGTGGTTTTTTATCCTCTCTTCTATGGAATTAAGGCGGATTTTAAGCCTATCCTGCCTTATTATAAATATATTAAGCTCAAGCAGTTTAAGCCTTTCAGCGTTTGAAAGGTATGTTTTTGCGTCCTCCGCCTGTTGTTTGAGAGGATCCAGCCTAAGTGATATCTCATCTATTATATCATTTACACGCACTAGGTTTTCGCGTGTTTTCTGCAGGTTTCTCTCTGCTTCTTCCTTGCGCACACGGTAGGTAACTATACCCGCAGCTTCCTCAAACACCTGCCGCCTTTCATTGCTCTTTACTGAAAGTATATCATCTATTCTGCCCTGCCCTATTATGGAATAACCTTCCTTACCTATACCGGTATCGCGGAAAAGCTCAAGTATATCCTTAAGCCTGCACAGGTTTTTATTTAGATAATACTCGCCCTCTCCGCTGCGATAGGCGCGCCTTGTAACCATTACCTCACTAAAATCCGTATTAAGGCTACCGTCTTCATTATCAAAAAGCAGCGATACCTCGCAGTATGGTAACGCTTTTCTATGGTCAGTTCCGCTGAAAATTACATCTTCCATCTTAGAGCCGCGCAGCGCCTTTGGGCTTTGCTCACCAAGCACCCAGCGCACGGCATCTGAAATATTGCTTTTCCCCGAGCCATTCGGCCCTACTATACCTGTTATACCTTGATTAAATTCAAGCAGTGTGCGGTCTGCGAAAGACTTAAAGCCGTATATTTCAATGCTTTTAAGTTTCACTTATCACACCTTCAATCACGCTAAGCGCCTGCTGCGCCGCTTCCTGTTCCGCCTGTTTTATGGAGCCCGCAACGCCTGTCCCAAGCACTTTTCCCTCATAGCTTACAGTACAGGTGAACCTTGGTCTATGGGAAGGTCCTTCGGTTTTTACGAGTGTGTATTCAGGCAGAGCGTTACTATGCTTTTGCGTTCTCTCCTGAAGCATGGTTTTATAATCCTGTATATGTTGGCTTAGGCTTTTGGTTTTTTCAAACAAATTTGTTACCACTTCCATAGTAGAGTCAAGCCCGCCGTCAAGGAATATAGCTGCGAGCACCGCTTCTAAAGCGTCGCTCAATACGCTTTTAAGCCTTGCTCCGCCCATCTTTTTAAAAGACTTGCCCATCCTTATATATTTACCAAGCTTTATATATTTAGCAACCGCAAATAGCCCCGCTTCAGATACTATTTGCGAGCGGTATTGCGTCATTTCTCCTTCATTAAGCGGGGGTGTCTTATTATATAGTATACTGCTTATACATACTTCAAGCACGGCATCGCCCAAAAATTCAAGCCTTTGATTATTCGCTTCACCGCTGCTGGAATGCGTAAGCGCAGTTCTCAAAAGCCCGATATCCTTAAAAGCATAGCCCAAGCTTATTTCTAAATTTTTGATATTATCTTCTATCATGCACAAAAAGCTGCCACTAAGAGCAGCGTTAGTAGCCTATTTTGTTTTATCAAGCCTGCGTCAGTTCTTCTATGTAGCTAACTACATCGCCCACGGTGTGAAGCTCGGTTATGGCGCTGTCATCAACCTGCATGTCGTACTCATCCTCAAGGTCCATTATAAGCACCATTATGTTTGCGCTGTCAGCGCCAAGATCCTCAACCAGCTTAGCTTCAGGAACTACACGGGATAAATCTACTTTAAGTTGCTTAGCTATCATGTTGCTTACAGTTTCAAATACCATATTACACCTCTTTAATGCTTTTTATATTATCTTCAATGGCGTTGGCTATATCGCCATCAACCATCTTGACACATTGTCTTATTGCGCTGGTAAACGCCTTTGCATCGCTTGAGCCATGCGCCTTTACAACCGCCCCCTGCACGCCAAGCAGAGGAGCGCCGCCTACTTCTTTATAATCAAAACGCTTTTTAACGCGTTTATATGCAGATTTGGATAACAGCGCGCCAAGTTTTGAAATATTATCGCTCAAAAGCTCTTTCTTAATTATGGTAAGCAGAGTCTTTGCAACGCCCTCCATAAACTTGAGTACCACATTACCTACAAAGCCGTCGCATACAAGTACATCCGCCTTATCTGCGGTTATATCGCGCGCCTCTACATTGCCAACGAAATTAAGCGGGGATTTTTTAAGCAACGGATACGCATCCTTTACAAGCGCGTTACCCTTCTCTTCCTCAGCGCCTATGTTTATAAGACCTACCCTTGGGCTTTTAATACCTTTAATTATTCGCATATAAGCTTCGCCCATAGCTGCAAATTGCAGCAGATATTCGGGTTTACAGTCTATATTCGCGCCGCAGTCTATAAGGAGAAACTCGCCATCACCATTTGGAAGCAGAGGAGCGAGTGCAGGTCTATCTATACCAGCTATCCTGCCAAGACGCAGCATACCGCCAAGGAGTACTGCGCCGGTTGAGCCTGATGACACAAAACCGTCAACCTTCCCGGCTCTTAAGCCTAACATACCCTTTACTATAGAGGAATCCTTCTTCTGCCTTATTGCAAGGGCGGGGGATTCATTGTTGGATATTGAATCGCAGCAGTGTTCTATGCTTATCCTATCTAAAACAAGTTTATCATCAGGAATTAGGGACGATATTTTATCGCTATCTCCAGCTAAAACAAGCTGCAAATTATCATACTCTTTAAGTGCATTTATTGCCCCTAAAATCTGTGCCCCAGGAGCATTATCGCCGCCCTGACAATCTACATAGATGCGCATACTTCCCCTCCTCTCAACGCGCCCATAGTTTAACACACAAAACCCTCCAGCACAACTTGAGTTTTATTTAAAACCATGGTTTTATACCCATTTATTGAGGGTTAAAAGAACTTGATTTTTGACAATTAATTAGTTAGAATAAACTTATGATATTTTTAATACCTAGGAGGCGCTTGTGGATAATAAAATCGTTTCGAGCGAAGCTAAGGGGGAAATTACAAAATTTGAAACATTTGTCTTTGCCCTTGCTGATGTTTTCGGGGGCGGCGGACTTGCGCTGCTCTCTGTAATGTACTTACCCTTTTTAACTAATATACTTAAAATAAACCCTGCATGGGCAGGCGCTGTAATGATGATTTCAAAGGCATGGGATGCTATATCCGACCCGCTTATGGGTGCAATATCCGACAATACCAGAACGCGCATAGGAAGGCGCCGTCCATATCTTATATTAGGCGGTGCCTTACTTATTCCCATAATGGCGCTTTTATGGTACCCCATTAATTTTGAAAGCCACACGCTAAGGGTGGTATATGCCACAATAGCTTACCTTTTATATGCGACAGTATCAACCATAATAGGCGTCCCTTATAGCTCACTAAGTACTGAAATAACGGGGGATTTTTCTCTGCGTAATAGGGCAAACCTTTTAAGACTAGCTTTTTCACTTTTATCTACCGCAATATGCACGCTTGCCCCTACGATGCTGTTTAGCCGCCTTACAAATCAGAAAATAGATATATGGCAATTCTATTTTATTATTATATTCGGTTTCGGCTCATATTACTCAATCCCCAACATTTGCGCCGGCTTATTTTGTAAGGAGAGAGTACCCTATGTGGATGAAAAAATCCATTTTTCTTTCAAAATATTTTTGCGTCCTATAAAGGTTAAGAGCTTTAGAAAGCTTATAGCCATATATTCATCCCAAGGGGTTGCTTTAAACATTGTTTCAGCAGTTGTTATATATTATTCGCTATATGTAGTGCCGGGTATAAACTCAACCATATTCCTCGGTACATTCCTATGCATGCAGCTGCTGCTATATCCATTCCTTATGAAATTGGTGGATAAAGTTCCAAAAACAAAAATATACCGCTTCGGTCTTCCGCTTACCATGCTTGGAGCTATAATAATTGCCCTTTTCCCCAAAGAAGGCGCGCCCATACTACTATACATAACCGTTGCTTTTACAGCGCTAGGCTTTGCAGGAGCGCAGACAATGAGCTGGATTATTTTCCCCGATGTAGTAGATATAGGCGAACTTAGCCTTAAACAAAGACTTTCCGGTTCTTTCAGCGGCGTTATGACATTTATTAACAAGGTAAATCTTGCTATATCAATTTTTCTTGTGGGAGCTGTACTGGGTGCCACGGGATTTATACACCCGACAGAAGAAGTACCCATACCTATTCAGCCTATTGCCACCCAAAATGTGATACGCTTCCTAGTAGTATTAGCCTTTGTAATAATAATGGGCTTTGCATACTATGTAGCAAGCCGCTTTAGACTAACGCCTGAAATTTCAAAGAGGGTTAAAAATCTTTTAGATATAAGACGTGAAAGGGATTTTACAAAGGAAGAATCCCAAGAAGTAGAGGAAATACTAAAAGAGTTCGGTTAAATTTAAGTTATTTAGCTTGAAAAAAGTAAATAAGCAATATTAATTAAAAATTTCTGATTAATAATATAATCCCCTTAAGTTATATGTGTTTACTTGAGGGGATTTTACTTTTATACAATGTTGCTTTTTTAAGTAAAAAGGCGTAAAACACCCCTTATTTTGAATTTTTATGTTGAATCTTTTAGTTTTGCATGTTATAATTGATTGTTCCATATAAGCTGGAGCTTATTGACGCTTATCAAAACTCGTAAAGCAAAGTGTTTACACATGGCGAGTTATGGCGAATATACTATACAAACAAGTTACTGCTATATGGATAGAAAATATTAAAGGAGAAAGCTATGAACGAACAAAAAATGCCAAACTCCGTCAATCCCTTGCTTAAGTTCTGGGGCGTTATGCTGGCGCTTACGCTTATATTCAACCTAATAGTGTTGCCGCTTATATCAAGTTCCAGAGTTAGGGAAACCAGCTACTCGTTCTTTTTAGATTCAGTTGAAAAAGGAACGGTTGATATGGTGCAGATTGAGCAGAACGAAATAAACTACATAATATCCCAAGACGGCACCACGCAGGTTTGTAAAACCGGCATAATAGACGACCCTACCCTAGTACCAACGCTAAGGGAAAAGGACATACCCTTCGGCTCTGTAATACCCTCTGAGCCTAACCCAATAATGTCCTTCCTTTTAAGCTGGATTACGCCCATAGCCATGATAGGTTTAATGAGCTATTTCTTAAACCGCAACTTTAGAAAACGTATAGGAAATATGCCCGGCATGCAGTTTGGCTCCGGTAAAACGGGCAAACAGTATGTACCCGATGAAAACAGCGTTAAGTTTTCTGATGTTGCAGGCCAGGAAGAGGCAAAGGAATCTCTAATGGAAGTGGTTGACTATCTTGAAAATCCGGAAAAATATACCAAGGTAGGCGCAAAATGCCCCAAGGGCGTGCTGCTTGTAGGTCCTCCCGGTACAGGTAAAACGCTTATAGCAAAGGCAGTTGCCGGCGAAGCGAATGTACCATTTTTCTCCATATCAGGCTCTGAATTTGTTGAGATGTTCGTAGGACGCGGCGCCGCCAAGGTAAGGGAGCTATTTGAGCAGGCGAGCAAAAACGCACCTTGTATAGTATTCATAGATGAGATAGATACCATAGGCAAAAGCAGGGGCAGCAGCTTTTCTTCAAACGACGAGAGAGAGCAGACGCTTAACCAGTTGCTCACCGAAATGGACGGCTTCGGCGCTAACAAGGGCGTTATTATACTTGCCGCCACAAATAGACCCGAAATACTTGACCCAGCTCTTCTTCGTCCCGGGCGCTTTGATAGAACCGTACCGCTTGAGCTGCCCGATTTACAAGGCAGGATAGATATATTAAAGGTACACGCTAAAAATATTAATATATCAGGCGATATAGACTATAACTACCTAGCCAGAGCCACATCCGGCGCCTCCGGAGCACAGCTTGCAAACATTATAAATGAGGGCGCACTAAGGGCTGTAAGAGAGGGCAGGGATGCAGTACTTCAGGAAGACCTTGAAGAATCAATAGAAACCGTAATTGCGGGGCAGCAGAAGAAAAACGCGATTATGAGCGATGAGGAAAAGAAAATTGTCGCTTATCATGAAATAGGGCATGCTTTAGTTGCGGCACTGCAAAGCCACAGCGCACCGGTTGAAAAAATCACTATAGTACCGCGTACTTCAGGCGCACTTGGCTACACCATGCAAGTTGAGGAAGGTGATAAATACCTAGTATCCAAATCTGAAGCTATTGCAAGGCTTGCTACAATCGCAGGCGGCAGGGCCGCGGAAGAAGTAGTATTTAACGAAATTACCACAGGCGCATCAAACGATATAGAAAAGATGACACAGCTTGCTCGCAGCATGGTAACTAAATACGGCATGAGCGATGAGTTCGGCATGATGGGATTATCCCAAGGGGGCAGCAGATACCTAGACGGCGGAGAACAAATGAACTGCTCACAGGCTACAGCTGAAAAGGTTGACAAAGAAGTGCGCTCCATAATAAACGCCGCACAGGAAAAGGCAAGGCAGCTATTAAGAGATAATATGAACAGCCTGCATGAACTCTCTGCATTCCTTATGAAAGAGGAAACTATAACAGGCAAACAATTTATGGAAATATTAAACAAGTAGCCATTAGCTTAATTTATGATTCACACAAAAGGCTTGATATATAATTCAGGTCTTTTTATTTTATGATTTTACATACCAAAGCTTAGTTATGTATAAAAAAATATATTTATTCATTTTTGCTTTTAATTGGAGCTTAAACATGTTATAATACATTCAGCTTATTAAGAAGCACAATATTTGTCCTTTTCACGAGGTGAACTATGCAGATTTCCGTATTCAGTGAGGTATCACGCCTTGAGCACGTGCTCATACACCGCCCGGGAGCGGAGCTTGAACAGCTTACTCCTTCAAGGCTTGAACATATGCTCTTTGACGATATACCCTTTGTTACAGGCGCCCAAAAGGAGCATGACGCCTTTGCGCAGGCGCTAAAAAAAGAAGGCGTCACAGTTCATTACCTTGTAGACCTAATAACAGAAACCTTGTCGCAGGACGAAAAAATTAAAATAGACTTTATAGAGGATTTTATATCGCTTTCAGGACAGAGTGCCATATACCATAGCAAAGAAATTCGCACGCTGCTGCTAAATTTTGAGAATACGCGCGACATGGTAATAAAAACCATGACAGGCATAAATTTAGATAAGCTTAAATCCGACACTCCTCATCAACTCGCAAAACTAGTTAGGCAGGAAAGCCCCTTTGTTACGCTCCCTATGCCTAACCTGTATTTTACAAGAGACCCTATGGCATCAATTGGGCACGGCGCTTCTCTTAGCAGTATGTATGCCCCAACCAGAAAACGCGAATCGCTTTACAGCAAATATATACTTAAATACCATAGCGGCTTTTCATCACCCGTCCCCCTATACTACGATTTAACTCTCCCCTACCCTATTGAGGGCGGGGATATATTATGCGTTGGAAACGAATTGCTTCTAGTAGGTATATCTCAGCGCACATCGCCCGAAGCAATTGAGCTTCTTGCAAAAAATCTTTTTAACGACCCGGATTGCCATTTTATGCGTATATTAGCGCTTGATATACCAAAAATCAGGGCTTTCATGCACCTTGATACGGTTATGACACAGGTAGATATAGATTGTTTCACCATACACCCTGCTATCCTTCATAACCTTAAAATATACTCCATTGCACCAAAGGCAGGTGGAGATATAGCCATAACTGTAGAAAGCGGTGAACTGCAAACCGTACTTACAAAATATATGCATAAAGATAAAATAAAGCTTATACCCTGCGGCGGCAGCGATATTATAGCCGCGCAAAGGGAACAGTGGAACGATGCCAGCAATACCCTTTGTATATCCCCAGGCACCGTAATTGTGTACGATAGAAATGCAGTTACAAATGCCATGATACAGGACGAGGGCATAAATATTATAGAAATTCCGGGCTCTGAACTGGGTCGTGGCAGGGGTGGTCCCCGTTGCATGACAATGCCGCTAGTTAGAGCCCTAGGATAAAGGAGGAAAAATGAATATCAACCTTAAAGGGCGCAGCTTTTTAACACTTAGGGATTTTACACCAGAAGAAATCAACTACCTATTGGACCTTGCCTTTAAGCTTAAGGATAAAAAGCGAACGGGCATAATAGGTAGTTCTCTTAAAGGCAAGAACATAGTATTGCTGTTTGAAAAGACCTCTACACGCACCCGCTGCGCGTTTGAAACCGCCTGCTATGATGAGGGAGGCAACGTTACCTTCCTTAGCAACAGCCAGATGGGCAAGAAAGAATCGCTTGAGGATACAGCCAAGGTGCTGGGACGCTTCTATGATGGAATAGAGTTTCGCGGCTACTCCCAAAAAATGGTAGAGGATTTAAGCCTATATTCGGGCGTGCCCGTATGGAACGGACTCACCGATTTATATCACCCAACGCAGGCGCTTGCAGATGTTATGACGCTAAAAGAAAATACCGATAAACCTCTTAATGAGTGTAAGCTTGTTTATGTTGGCGATGGGCGAAACAACGTAGCCAATTCCCTTATGGTAATAAGCGCTAAAATGGGCATGAGTTTTACAATAATAGCGCCAAAAGAGCTTCATACGGATAATGAACTTCTAAACGATATGAAGAAAATCGCAGGGGAAACCGGCGCAAGAATTACAGTTTCGGATGAACTTAGCGAAGTAAAAGATGCAGACTGCATATATACAGACGTATGGGTAAGTATGGGTGAGGAAGATAAATTTAAAGAGAGAATAGAGCTACTTCACGATTATCAGGTAAACATGGAACTTGTAAAAATGGCTGAAAATGATAATCTAATATTCCTGCACTGTCTGCCTGCATTCCACGATTTGAACACAACAGTGGGTGTGGAAGTATACGAAAAATACGGTCTTAAAGAGATGGAAGTAACTGATGAAGTATTCCGCGCCCCATTCAGTAAGGTATTTGACCAAGCTGAAAACCGCCTGCATACTATAAAGGCTGTAATGGTCGCAACTATAGGTAACTGATTATAAATTAAATGGGCTGTAATTTTGGGCAGCCCTTTTTATTTGCTAATTTGTTAATAAATGTACAAAATATGTGTAAGCAAGAAGGTCTGCACAGCCTCCGGGGCTTATGCCCTCTCTTATTAGCTCTTCATCTAACTTTGTTACAGCTTGCAATGAAAAGCCGTCATCAAGTATTTTTTGCGCCTTTTTCTGAAGAAGTTTTTGCGCTTCCATACCCTTTCGCCTAATTACATTGCTGTCAAAAAGCTTTGCCATAAGATGTATAAGCGCATATACCCCCGCTTTTTCATATGAATAGCCTTTTTGTAGCCCCTCAGTAAATGCGAGCAAAGATACATCCTTAACACTAGGAAAGCCCTGCGCCGCCTCTCCCCTAGCGCCTGTAAGCCCATAGCTTGCATATTGCTCTATGCCGCCTGTAAGCTGCTCGCCTTTTGCAAGTTCGGGCAGTTTCGTTGTTTCCTTTGCGGCTATTGTTTTACATGCTTCAAAAATATCGTCTGTATTTATTTTATCGTTCAATTTAAGCAGATATGCCGCAGCACATGAAAGTATTCCAAGCCCGTATATGGCGCCCTTATGAGTGTTTACGCCTGATGTTGCTGTATACATTTCCTCCTCAGCTATAATCCCTAAATTTCTTAGCTTTGGCATAGCAGTATCAAGGCTTTCAACCTCTGCGCCTTCAAGTGCACATGCGTAAAAATACTCGCCAAGAGCCGCCGCGCTTATACAGAATGTATCTAAATTCATATCAGTGTGTGCGCCGCTGTTAAGCCTATCTACAAGACCGGGCTTTGGAGATGTAGTAGCTTCAAGCAGCAGAGCAGTCTGCGCCTTACAGGAAATATGTCCTGCTATGTCATCATTTAGAGCATTTATTATTATCTCTTGGGTTTTTTGGAAAAGCTCCTGCCCGCTGTGTTTTCTTTGCGGAGCGCACTCAGAAACCGGAAATGAACATATAAGGCATTTTCTTTCCGGTAAATTAAGCTTCGCCCTTGATATCTTTATGCCCTCTGTATTTATTACATCTATATCAAGTAAGCGCCCAAATTCGCTAGCTTCTTCAAGCGCATATAGAGCTTTTTTTACTTTTTCAGCTTCGCTATCCAGCGCTATAATAAGCTCACAGCCTGTGTGTGCATACTTTTCCTCTATATGTAGGATAGAAAATTTAAGGTACTCAAGCCGCTTTAATATATTTCTTTTAGCAAGACGATATGCTTTATATATAAGTGGATTAAGCTTTATTTCCCCCGGTATATTAAGCGTAAACGAAAGTAGCGTAACCCCGTATTTTTTAAGTAGAGCCGCTTGGCGCATTGCCCTTGTTTCTCTGCAATGCGCCATATCTTCTACTGTAACATACCTTACATTATCAAATGTCATGCTATTTTGTTCTTGTCTAAGGATGCCATAAACTCTTCAAGCCCTGGCAATACGCTGTCTATACAGCCTTCCTCAAATGGACTTTTAAGCCCGCATTCCTTAATAAGCTCCTTAAAGGGCACAAAGCCCGCCCGCTTTACGCAGTTCATATAGCTTTCCCAGGCGGTGCTATGATCTTTCATATCCCATACAAAATACTGGAAAGCGCAAACCTGTGAAATAGTATAATCTAAATAATAGAAAGGCATACTGTACACATGAGATTGTTTCTGCCACCTGCCGCCGTTTTCTAAGTATTCTATGCCATCATAATCTAGGTGTGGTAAATATTTCTTTTCTATTTCCCTGTATTTATTGCGCCTTTCACATGGTGTGGCTTCCGGGTTTGTATACACCCATTCTTGGAACTCATCTATAGAAGCGCCATATGGTAGAAATTTTATAGCGCTACTTACATGTGAGTAATAATATTTTTGGCAGTCTTCTCCAAAAAACTCCTCCATCCAAGGATGGGTGAAAAACTCCATACTCATGGAATGCGTTTCAGCAACTTCCATGGTATAGTCGCAAAGCGCTTCCGGGCTTACATTCCTTTGCATGTAGCCATTAAATGCATGACCCGCCTCATGCGTAAGTACATCAACATCGCCTGATGTACCGTTAAAATTGCTGAATATAAATGGTACGCCGTAATTTGATATAGTGGTACAAAAGCCGCCACCCCGTTTGCCCGGTTTTGTGCTTAAATCCATAAGCTCCCTATTTACCATCATTGCAAAAAACTCTTTTGTTTCGGGAGAAAGCACGCTATACATATTAAGTGCCTTATCCACTAGATATTTTTCATCTCCCAAGGGCTTAGGGTTACCCGACAAAAATTCCAGATTATAATCATAGTTTTTCATATCATCAATGCCAAGGCGCTGCGCCTGCTCGAGGTATAGTTTGTTTGCGAAGGGTACTACGGAATTTGCTATCTGTTCTCTATATATTTTTGCATCTTCAACATTCCAGTCTGTTCTACCCATGCGGGCGTATGCAAGGGGTATAAAGTTTTCAAAGCCAAGCTTCCTTGCCATATTATGCCTTACTTTTACTAGTTTATCATAAATTTCATCAAGCTTATCCTTATTACCCGCTATCCAGCCCCACATAGCGTAGTTTGCTTTTTTACGCATTTCCCTATCGGTAGACTGCACAAACGGCTCCATGCCTGAAAGGTTGTATATTTCGCCTTCAAATTTTATCTCTGCTGATGCCATAAGATTTCCATATTCGGTGGAAAGCTTATTTTCCTCAACCAAATCCTCAATTATTTCCGGCGCAAAGGTACTTAGGCTGACCACATACTTGTCTATAAAGTGTTGACCAAACTTGTTTTTGTAATCTTCTTTGTAATCACCATGAACAACCGCATGGGCAATCAGGTTTATAATCTCCTGTATCCTTGGGATTTGTTCGTTAAGGTAGTCCATCTCGGCTTTATAGAACTCATCATTAGTATCTATAGATGTGCGTATATAGCAAAGCGTTGTAGCGGTTGCAACATCCTTTTCCATAGTGTCTAAAAGCATATAGCTATCAAGGCTTTTTTCAAAGCTATCCGCATTAGCTACGCTTTTTACAAGCTCCCTGCCGCGGCTAATAAGTTCGTCAAAATTAGGTCTTAAGTACTGCATGTCTTTAAATTTCATAGTATACCTCTTTCTATATTAAAAATATTTTCTATTAAAAAAACAAACGCTTACGTATCTCTTCTTTGAGTTCTTTTTTCCTCTCAAGCAATAAAAATACCCCTGCAAGCGCCATAAGCGGCAGCAGCGCATATATAGACCAATTTAAAAACACTTGCCCCGTAAAGGCATCGCATATCCAATCTATAGCTATGAGTGATATGGCAATAAGGCTAGTTACCGCCGCAGCCCTTTCAAGCGGCTGCCACTCAAGGCGGCGTACCGCAAGCAATATAAGCTGAATAACAATAAAGCATACAATTATTATAGGCAAAGCCAGCCCTAAATACCAACCTCCGCCATCATTCATTCTAGCGATTACATATAGATACAGTATAAGGCTTGAAAAACCTATAAATAGGTAAGCGTATGGTCGCTTAAAGCGGTAGAACACAGGCACCAAAAACCATGTGTACAGACATATAAGCGCCCCTATTACATATAAAGACCAGCTTATAATCCCTGTAGATAGAAGGTTTACAATAAGCACCACCAAAACCGGCACCGCAAGCACTATAAGCGCTAAGCGCCTTGCGTATTTCATATCCACCTTTCGGTAGAGTTCGTCTATTGTATCCGGGTATGGAAAACGCCTTTCGTTATCGTCATCTTCTTTTGCATTAGGGTCTATTATAGGAGTTGCGCAAAGCGGACAGCTTTTTTCGTCCGTTTCAACTCCGCAGTGTACACAATACGACATTATTCCCTCCTGTTGCTCTCTATTTTTACATGCAGACCTAGTTTAACCAGCTTCCTGAAGAAAGCCTTTTCAACATCACACTCATGCACCGTTCTTGAAAAGCTTATAACAGTTAAATCATTGCAGCTTATAATCCCGCATGAAAAAGTGTTTGAGCGCGGAGCACCTAGTATTAAATCCATACGCTCTATATAAAGGCGAAGCGCATCCGGTATATTCACAGCCCCAAGGTTTGATATGGCGGTTGTAAAATACCTCTCTCCATGCAATATATACATGAGCTTAAGCACCGGAGCTTTAATAAAAAGCGGCACCAGCCTTAAAAACCGGTTGTTTTCAGCGGCGACATTGGTTGACATCCTCGCATTTACCATAGGTTCCATGCCCTCTATACCTGCGGTATGCTGCACCAGCTTTATTATATCATCAAAGCTGTACTCCCCGTAATTTGAATTTAATGAAACATTAAAATAGCTTGAGAAATTCCGAAGACTGCGGCTTGGATAATAGCGCCTTAGGTTCTGCGGAATGGATATTTTAACAGGAACCGCCCTGCGCCTGCTGCTTTTTTCCTTGCTCTGTACGCTCCTTATAGCATCAAGCAGCACGGCGCACAGAAATATATTTATACCTGCCCCATACGAATTTGCAAGCTTTTTAAGCGAGCCAGCTTCTACAATGCCGCTTATAAGCCCCAAATGCCCCGGAAATAGCGGCGTTCCCTTTAAGTGATAGGCTTTTTCTTCTGCTCTAGCACGCCGCCCTGCGCCCGCGTATACGGAAAAACTGTCCTCCCATTCTTCTTTTTGAGGTTCTTCATCTATATCAAGCACTTTTCCACCGCTTTCAATACGCTCTCCCGTTGTTAGACGTATATATTCCGCTACAAGCGTCATCAAAAATGTAAGCGCGCCCATACCGTCGGTAAGGCTATGAAACACTTCAAGGGCAATACGTTTTTCATAGTAGCGCAGTCTCATTAGGAAATGACCTTCACTGCGCCTTAGCATTCTACTACAGGGGTTTTGCACATCCTCCTGAATTTGCGGTTTTCTCTTCTGGCTATCCATATAATACCAGAAAAACCCCCTCCTTATGCGGTAGCCAAAAAAGGGTATGCGCTCCAAAGTATTATCAAGCGCTATTTGCAGAATTTCAGGGTTTATTTTTTCTTTTAAGTTTACGGAAAGCCTGAACACAGCCGTCCATGAGTTGGACCTTGCAGCGGGGTATATCTTGGCTGCATTGTCAAGTGCAATCCATTGCGGGTAAGAACGCCTATCCACTTGTATGCTCCAAAAAGAATTCATGCATTTTATCTATTGCCCTCCTGCTCTCGGGCAGACCATATAGTACATATACATGCCATAAGTCTTCCTCTACATGAAGCTTGCTTTTGTTGCCATGTTGGGTAAGTTTATCGTACATTCTAATACTGTCATGCACCAATACCTCATCAGTACCTACAAAAATTAGGCTATCGGGCATTGAGGATAAATCTCCGTATAGTGGTGAAACAAAAGGATTATCAAGCTCAGTATCTCCCGCATAAAGCTTGGCAGAATAAAGCAATCCCTCACAGCTGAGCACAGGATCCTTCTTACAATCGTTCTCAGTTGCGTACTCCATTGTAAGATCGCACCAAGGGGATATTGTTATAACGCAGCTTGGCATAGCAAGCCCCAGCTCCTTTATTTTTAGCAGCAACGAAAAGCTAAGCCCCCCACCTGCGGATTCGCCAATTACCGCTATTTTTTGGGCAGAAAAGATTTTTAGCGCGTATTTATATGCTTCAAGAGCATCTTTCAGAGCCGCAGGGAAAGGGTTTTCAGGAGCCAAACGGTAATTAAGGCACAATACATTGCTTACCAATTCGCTTGCTAGTATGCCGCCAAAACCCTTGGAATAATCCTCCCCACCGGCTATATAAGAACCGCCATGCAGATATAATATACATGTGTCGCTTATGCTATCATCGGGTTTCGCCCAAGATGCGCTTATTTTTGGCACATCTATGAAGCTTACTTTGTTTTTAAGCACGCGCTGATGCAAACGCCCAAGAGCCTCCTGAAGTTTGCGTGTTTTTTCCGTATCCAGAAGTTGTAACAAAGGGTTTAGCAGTATTATCTGCCCCCTGACCAAACTGCTTGCGATAGACGCCATATTACCTCCAACAATGAACTTGCCGAAATTTTATCACTTGATAAGCCTAAAGGCAACCACATATAATTTTTACAATAATTTTACCTGTTTCACCTTGAAGTGCAGCTTTAATAGCCATATAATCTCTATATCGGAGGTGTTCTCATGAGAAACAATACCACAACTAACGGTGCGCTTAACCGCTTTGCAGTAGGCTTTTCGTTTATGTTTCTAATTAGCGAGCTATATAAAAGGTATATTCTGGAATCCATTAATCTAAATCAAACTATATTAAATATAATATCCCTGTTTGTGCTTTGGGGCATAGGCGGGCTTGCGGTACATTTTTGTGTTAAAGATATCCCTAAAAAATCGTTACCCAAGAAAAGTCTATCAAAAAGCACATATATCACCGCTTTTTTCCTTAATTTTACGGGAATTGCGATTATGATAATAATAACCGGAATACTATCTAATATAGGCTTTATAAAAGTAGATGAACAGATAAATATACTCGCAAATAAGGATAATATGGCGTATATGATATTTTCGCTTCTTATATTCAACCCGATAGTCGAAGAGCTGTTTTTCCGCATATTCCCCGGAACGAGGCTATCTAACTTAGGCGAAGGCGTATTCCTGCTTGCCTTTTCATATATGTTCGCCCTGCCCCATATTTTGTCATTGAAACTGGGCTTATTAAGCTTTATAAATACTTTCCTATGCGCAATTATTTGGGGTTATGTTTACATAAAAAGCGGCAATCCCTTGCTGCCTATATTGTTTCACTCGCTCGCAAACTTCTTTGGCAGCGTGTTTAGTAATATGCTGCCTGCAGACATGTTGTCTATATATGTGCTAATAATGTTTGCATTTGCTATAACAGGAATAGTTCTATTGATAATCAACCGCAAAAAAATATCAGTTGACGGCAGTGCGCGCATATTTTCTTCACAAGATTTATCCACAGTATTTTCAAACACTGGCATTATACTATATACTCTTGTTATAATAGTATTGTTCTATACTAAATAATTTGAGGAGGTCATTATGTTAGAAGATAAAAACCCTATTGAGGAAGAAACTAAGGAGCAAATTCCCGAAAACGAGGAACAAGATGGCATAGAAGATAAGCTAAAGCGCATAGCATATGCGGCAATTGGCGGTGTTGCAGATGTAGCTGATAATATTGCCGAAGCCGCACGAAATGTTGCCACAAAGGAAAATATAGACAGGCTTACCGTAAAAGGCGAAAAGGCAGTAAAAAAGGTAAAAGAAGTAAGTGAAAACGTGGCAAAGCAGGCAGTAAGCCTAAGCAGTGATGCCATAGAGAAGATTAAAAGTATTATAGATGAAATAGACACAGACGATCCACAGGAGCAGCTTACCGACATTAAGCACGATATAATGGATTCATTAAACAATGCCGAAGAAGCGCTTGACGATATGCCTGTCGATAAAAAGGAAGAATACCAAGGTATAATTAAGGAACTATCCCGCCAGAAGGATGAAATAAGCGCACTTGTAAAAAAACTTCGTAAAATAACAGAAGAAGAAAACCGCCGCATAAAGGAAGAAAAAGAAGAGCTCGGTATATCCGATGAGAACTTCTACTCTGATACTGATGACGAGGAAAATAGATAGACTTATTAATCGTTTATAAACTGATATTTGCATAGCCAAATAAACACATATACTTCATATACTCTACAACCGCAACTTGAACGAACGCCCAACTAAGTATATAATACCAGAGTATTTAATTACTAGGAGAAATTATGGATCTTTCACTTTGTTCACTGGTTAGCGGGTCTACCGGAAATTGCACCTATGTTTCGGGAGGAAATACAAGGCTGCTTGTAGATGCAGGCACATCTGCAAAGCGTATTACTGAAAGGCTTTGCAATTTAGGAATCCCGGCTGGAGAACTTAACGGAATTTTAGTAACGCATGAGCACACTGACCATATACAAGGGGTTGGCGTGCTTGCAAGAAGATATAATATTCCTATATATGCAACCCATGGCACATGGGAAGCTATGTATGACAAGATAGGTAATATTGAAAAGCACCAAATACGCGTAATCTCCGCAGACGATGATTTTTATATAGATGATATAGCGGTAAGCCCTTTTGCCATATCGCATGATGCGAATGAGCCTGTGGCATACCGCCTTTACTATAACGCGCGCTCCGTTTCTGTTGCTACGGATTTGGGTCATGCTTGTAAAAAAGTAAAATCCCGCCTATCAGGAAGCGATTTTTTGCTATTTGAAAGCAACCATGACCCTACACTTCTTGAAAACAACAGCCGCTATCCGACAACTCTTAAAAAGCGCATATCAGGCAGAAAAGGGCATTTAAGCAATGAAGCCTGTGCAATGTGCCTTATGGATTTATTAGAAACCGGCGTAAAAAATGTAATGCTTGGGCATTTAAGCCAGCAGAACAACACGCCCGAGCTTGCACTTAGCACCGTAAGCGATATACTGGAAAGCAAAGGCGTTGTGGTGGGCAAAGATGTATCTATAAGCATTGCGGACCCTGAAATAAGCAGTAGTTTATACCTTATAAGATGATAAAGACGCTCATATATAATATCTATATAGCATCAGGCGGAAATACAACTTCTTTTTTATAGTATTATGGGCGACTATAATTTTTTAAAGCAAAGAAAACTTGTAAGCATAGCGTTTTTCTTTGGCGTAGGTATATGTTTAGGCTACGCATGGGATTCCGCTCCCATTTCGGTTTTGCTTTTGGTTAGCCTTTTGCTTCTCGTTTTAGCCATTGTGATATCAAAAAAAGGCAGGGCGGCTATATATTGCGTGTGCGCGTTTTCTCTTTTACTTGGCATTGCAAGGATGTCATATGCAAATAATCCCGCACTACCGCCAAAGGGCAAAATGTATGTTAAAGCAACAGTACATGGCGAAGGTAAAATAAAAGAAAACGAACCTAAGGCGCAGCTATATCTATCAAATATTACTCTTGCTGATGAAAATGGAAATGAGTATACCCACCCCAAAGCCTACTGGACATATTATTTTAACAAGGGCGACAGCCGTATACTGCCCTTAGACGGGCAGAAGGTTTCATTTTACGGCAATGTATACTACCCTTCCCCTGCACAAAACCCCTACGGCTTTGATTTTAGGCTATTTTTACTTCAAAGGGGTACAAGCATAGGCATAAGCGGAGCTAAGGAACTTGAACTTATCCCTTATAGACAGCACGAAGCAAAAAACCCTTTCCTGCGCATGAAAAACAACGCAGTAATAAGAATGAATGATTTGTTTGGAAATAGTTCCGCCCTTCCAAACGCGCTGCTTCTGGGCGATAGAAGTAAGTTAGATGCGGACACAAAAAAGTCATTCCAATTGGCGGGCATATCGCATGTGCTTGCCATAAGCGGTTTGCATATTTCATTGCTTGTATATGTTATTGATGCGTTTTTTTCAAAGCTTAAATTAAACAAGAAAATAAACAATATTTTGATACTATGCTTTTTGCTATTCTATTGCATATTTTTAGACTTTTCATCATCAGTGGTTAGGGCATCTGTAATGGCTGCGTTATTTATGTTTGGAAAATATATGCGAAAGAGGAGAGATACTTTAAGCAGCTTAGCTTTATCTTTCCTAATAATACTAATAATTAAACCCTTTGAAATATTCAGCGCAGGGTTTCAGCTAAGCTTTCTTGCAGTACTGGGTATAATACTTGTAAGTAACAGGCTAAGGTATGAGCTTAATAAAAGACCTTATTCTCCGCTTAATAAGCTTATACTAGCCTATGGCGCAACGCTGGGGGCAAGCCTATTTACAATGCCTGTGCTTGCAAATACATTCCATTACGCCCCTCTTAGCGCTTTAATCTTCAGTCCCATTGCGATATGGGCTGTAGGCATACTTATGCCCGCATACCTTTTTTCTTTTGCGGCATCATTTATTTCAATGGGTATAGTAAAGGCGCTTGTAGTACCACCTGTTAAGCTGTGCGCAAATATTTTTGAATTGGCGGCTGAAAAGGTAGCAATGCTGCCATACGCAAGCATAAGGCTTCCCGCTATACCTTGGTATATAAGCCTTATGTATTATATATTATTGTTGCTATTAAGCCGGTATGTTATTTTTAATAAAAAGCAAAAATTTGTGATTGTGGCATTATCAGTAATATTTGCGGCGGTAAATATTGCAGTTAACCATGATAACAGCGTACGTTATTTACAGCTTAGCGTAGGCAATGCGGACAGCGCGGTAATAGAAGACGGCAAATACACATATGTCATAGACGCAGGTAAAAACGGCGGGGATTTATCAAGCTATATTTTAAGCCGTGGGCGCAATATTGACGCGCTATTTATATCCCACCTGCATATGGACCATGTAGGCGGGCTTGAGGAGCTATTGTCAAATGAAGTGCCTATAGCTAAAATATATGTATCCCATGAGGCTGAAAACGCCCCTAATTTCAAGCGTATTCCGGAACCACTGCTTAAAGCTAAAGAAGCAGGCATACCTATACTTAGGCTTAACAAGGGAGATATATTAAGCCGCGGAAGGGTTAAATTAAATGTACTATGGCCTGATAAGGATAGTATGCCTAAAAACTTATCTGTAAATGACCGTTCACTCGCATTACATTTTGATTTAGACGGCATAAGCCTGCTAACCTGCGGAGACCTAGGCAAGAAATACGAGATGAATGCAGCCTTGCCAGCCGACATACTAAAAAGCGCGCACCATGGCTCAAAAAGCGCAACGCAGGAGGAGTTTTTATCCGAAGTATCTCCAGAATATATACTTGTAAGCGTATCAGAAACCAAGGAACACCAGCTTGATAATATTATGCAAACGGCTGAAAATTTAAACCAAACACTAATCACAACCTATGAGGACGGAGCTATTATTATCCAATGTAAGGACGGAGAAATAAACATAAAGGACTGGAAAAGATGAACGCAGCAGATTTTTTTGAAATACTTAAACAGGATAGTTTAGGCAATTGTTATTTGTTTGAAGGCGAGGAAGAGTACTTAAAGGATAGCACCCTATCTCAGCTTAAACAAAAACTTATTACGCCGCCAATGGGCGAACTTAACTTAAATACGCTTATAGACCCTGATGATAAGGAAATTATATCCGTATGCGAAACCATACCACTTATGGCGGATAGTAGGCTTGTAATAGTTAGGGAAAGCCGTTTTATACAGGATAGCGCAGGCAGAGCAAAGACCCCTTCGCAGCAGGATAATTTAGCTGATTATCTTAAAAAAATCCCTAAGCATACTGTGCTTGTGTTCTTTGCCAGAGGCAAATCAAGCGGCAACAGAAAAATCCCAAGAGCGATAAAAAAAGCGGGCGGTCAGGTGTTATTTAACACTATGACAAATAGCGCACTTATTAAATGGATAGCTAGAGAACTTAGTAAATATAACAAGAAAATAGATAGAGCTACTGCGGATTATATGCTTTTCTCCTGCGGACAGGACATGCTGGTACTATCAAATGAAATTGCGAAAGTCGCCGCAATATCAGGAGAAAATGAAGCTATAAGCACAGAAGATATAGATAACATATGCACAAAAACGCGTGAATATAAGGTATTTGATTTATCCGATGCTGTGTCCAGCGGAAATTCCGCACGTGCGATAGGTATAATGAATAATTTAATATCAGAAGGTGAACCTCGAATGTTGCTGCTATCGCTGCTTCAAAGGCAGTATAGGCAAATGTTATTCTGCGCCATACTTTTAAAATCTCGCACAAGTTATTCTGAAATAGCAAGCGTTTTATCTATACCACCATTTGTTGTAAGTAAATTAACTGCCACAATAAAGCCTTACACCGTTTCTCAATTAAAGCACGCATACGAAATACTTATTGAAACGGAATATGGCATTAAGTCTGGAGAAATACCAGAGGAAGGCTCGCTTGAAAAGGCGGTATTTACGCTGCTATCCCTCAGCGAGAAAGTTAAACAATGATAGAAAAATTAAAGCCTATACTCCAAAAAAATAGTATTATATTAGACAGCTCAACATATGATAAGCTTGAAGCATTTAACGATATACTGCTTGAAACCAACAAAAAAACAGATTTAACCAATATTAAGCCCGAGGATATGCATATAATGCACTATGCAGATTCTATACTCCCCTTGGCAAACGGAGATTTGTTTTTAGAAGGCTCAAGCTGTATAGATGTAGGCACCGGGGCGGGCTTCCCCGGTATGCCCCTTGCAATAGTAAGAAGCGATATGCAGTTTTGTCTACTCGACTCGCTTAAAAAGCGCTGCAGCTTTTTGCAATA
>DUQK01000005.1 GCA_012837835.1 Christensenellaceae bacterium
ACTGCGGTACGCCAAAAAATTATAAGCGAATATTTTATTTTATGTCAAGTTTAAGTAAATTAGCGGATATAGTAGGGTTGTAGAAAAGTTAAAAATTTGTGCATTCCATTATCCGCTACCTTTGTTACATTCCTTCTGTTGTTCTACCCATTGAGAGATCCTTTCTTGATAGTTGTTGTTTTAATATACCAAAGGGTCTCTCGTTTTTTGACTCAATCTGTCAAAAATGCATTGTAGTCTAACACCTTAAAATTACCAATGCTGTTTTATAAACACTATTTTTCGCAAACAAACCAAGCTATAGACTTTACATTGCCTAGCTTTACTTGGCTGTACATGCGTTTAAGGCGCGCGTTTAAGCTGTACATAGTTTCATACGGCGGGGTAAAAAATTTAAGCGGTTGATACACATGGCGGATAATCCAGTCCGTTCTTTTGCAAATACCGGTAACATAAAAGCAGCCGCAGAATATGCCGCCGCTTTTAAGAACCCTAAAGGTTTCCTGATATGCTGCGTACTTGCTTGGGAAAGCATGAAAGCCATTGAGCGAAAGTACAATGTCAAAACTGTTATCATTAAAAGGCAAGGCGGCTACATCACCCTGTTTAAAGGCTATATTTTCAAGCCCCAGTTTTTCCGCCTTTTTCTGCGCTTGAGCCATCATATCGGGCGAATAGTCAAGGCAGATAATATCGGCACTTGGTATTGTTTGATAAACGGGCATTGTAAGTACTCCTGTTCCAACGGGAACTTCAAGCAGCCGCCCTGAAAAATTTTCCGGTATACCTGATAGCGCCTGCGTCTGATAATTAGCGGTATCATCTACATTCATATCCCAAACAACACGGCAAACCAGCCTACCGAGAATTGTAGAGCAGGTAATCATGCCGTCATAAAAGCTGTTGCCGCCTGTAAGGCGGTAAGCGCTGCGTATTCTATCGTTTCTTTCCATTACACTCTAGCTCCTTTCCGCACTACGATTTATATATAGAGCCTAATGATAAAACAGTAATCAATATAAATTATGCATTCCAAAACCTAATCACTTCGCTATAGAAGCGCTCCGGGAACATCATCACAAGCTCGGCATGTGCTAAGCCTTTAAACTCTCTTAGTATAATCTGGGGAAATATTTTTTTCGCGTAGACAAGGTCTTTTTTCCTTGCCGCTTTTTCTTCTTCTCCATACCAATATTCAATATCCGTGTCTATTTTAGGTACGGGACAAGTCATAGGATAGTTATTAGCAGACCAGAAAACATTATATATTGTTCTTTTAGAATAGTGATTTTGCCCAAATTCAAACAACTTTTGATAATGCTCCTTGGAATCCTCTCCTTCAGGCGTCCAGCGCTGAGGCGGCATGAGCATTTTCATTAGCTTTATTGATTTAAAAGCTATTCTGATTGATAAATAATCTTTTATTGCAATAAGTCGGCAAAACCATTTCGGATAGTTATACGGCGTTATTCCTGTATCAACAATAGCCTTGTTTACAGGCAACATTTTATTTGCCAGCATGTACATCACACTTGCCCCGCCCATGGAAACGCCATAAACCATATCCAAATGCAAAATACCTTTATCATGCAGATAAGAAACGGCTTGCTCAACATTCTTTTCTATGGAGATAAAGTCCGTTCCCTTTTCATCATGCCCATCGGATATGAAAAGGAATACACGAAAGTCTTTCGCTACCGTTTCTGCAGAAGGCTTAAATACCCACCACGGTTCTGCGGTGCATTGAAACATAAGAAAAGTTTTTTGATTATCTTTACCGAATTCATATACTTTCATTATCTTATTTCTATACAAAATCCATACGATTTATATACATTTTCATTCCTTTATCGCCTATTCTTGCGAGCAAACGATGCATGAAGTGAATACCCGGGCTTTTCATGTCGTAATAGCCCAGCATATATCCTTTTGAAGTAACTTTAATTTTTTTAGACCAGTTCAAATCTTTTGCGGGGTTATTAACATAAAAATATCCTTCCACATCGCTCATGCCCATATTTTTAATTACTGCTGCCATCATCAATTTTAAAGCTAGCTTTCTTACGCTGTCAAATACTAGGCAACCTCCCGGGAATCTTTTTGAAAGCTCCAGTGCCAAAGACTTTACTTCTTCCGTCTTAAAATAATGAAATACTCCTGCAGCAAAGAAAATAACCCCGTTAGAACCGTCAACTTTATCCATCCAAGAATAATCATTTAAGTCGCAAGCTATATTTGTTTCTCTATCATACGCAGAAATTAATTTTTCACGAATAGAAATAACATCAGGAAAATCAATATTGACTATGCTGCATGTGCCGTTATCGCAGGCTTTGCCTGTTTCGTCCAAGCCGCAGCCCAAATTAACAACAGTTGCCTTAGGATGTTTTGCTAAATAGTTTTTGATTTCCCACATAATATCTAATTGACGCATAGCTGCTTCAAGAGCGCCAAATTGATATATAAAGGATTTTTTCTTCTTCTCTAATTCAGAAAAATCATAGTCTAATCTCTCGCATAGTCTTTCAGCAAAAACATCGGTATAAAGTTCGGGGAATTTTTCCGCACACATTTTTCTACCATACAAGGGAATTATAAGCGTTTCCTGAACGGTGTTTTTTTCTATCTTAACTTTTTCCATATCGATATGCTCCTTCTTATGTTTTTATAGTTTTGCATAGTTAAGCAGGTAGAGATTTTTTCCAATTTTCTTTTGCCTTGCCCAGCATAAACAAGGAACCTCCCAATGCCCAAATATTACCCAATGTTAATGCGCCTAATGTTATAGCATTTACTATTTCATTATTACCGAATATGCTAACAACGCTGAAAAGCAAGGCTCCCACCGGCATAGAAAACACCCAGCACCAACGAGGATAAGGGCTGAAAGCTCCGGAGATAGCCCTTATATGAGCATAAGTCTGTATAATCCAGAACACCAAAAACGCTATATAGAGGGGTAAAGAAAAGTAGCATACAAACTTAATGGAAGAGGCAAGGGCAGTTTCAGGGCTTGCTGCTGTTATATATTTATAGAAAAAGGCGGCAGCAAGAGAAGACATGTGTACACCGGAGCCGCCCAAAACTAAAAGCCCAAGCGATCCCGCACCAAACATCTTGGCGTACTTGCCGGAATAAGGTTTTATAAGTTTATATATGCCAACATGCCCACATACAGAAACAGGCGCACCGATAAGCCCCAAAATAGCAGAGCAGAATAACCTGCTGTCTGACATTGTAAGATATTGTGAAACCAGCCCTTCTATACCGGTAAGGCTTGTATCTCTAACGCCCCAGCCTACAAGCATGTCGCCTGCAAGGTTAATAAAAGCTCCTATAATGCCTATCTTCATTAAAAATCTTACTCTATCCCAATTGATATTTTGTTTTTCTCTAATCTCGTTCTTCATAATTTCCTCCTTATCTTGCTTGTGCATATTTTTACAGCTCATATTTACGATTGTACGATCTTTGATTTGTATTATAATTAAGCGATAAACTTATCATCCCTACCACGCATAAAGGATTTCATAATCCGGGTAAACAAATCTGTATCCATAAGTTCCTCAATTATTGCTCTTTGAGGGAAATCGATTAGCTTCGTTTCTTTATCCTCATATAAGGTAATTTTGCCGTTTTCTCCGAAAGGTTCGCGGTTTGGTATAGTACCAGTTTTCATGAAAGCAATCCAATCATTTTGCAGAATTTCCATTTGCAGAAGGTTTTTTTCTGTTGGTTTTTGCCCAATGTCCTGAATGGTTCCGAAAATAAACGGCAGTTCCGCACAATGATAAGCTCCCCTTAAGCCGTTCCAAATATTGGGTACAAAATTCATACGGTATCCGTAGCATGACGCAAGCTTGGAATAATGCTTCATATCCTGTAATGCCATGACATGAAAAAATGTTTCCATCATTTTAAACTGCATCTGTATGAGATTTGGATATTCTTTACGCAGCTCTTTAGCAAAACGCAACCCCACCTCTCCATAACGTTGCAGGCATTTATCTTGGAAAGCCGCTTCCTTGCTTACAATTCCCAAGCTTTTATACCATGACTTATTGTTGACCATAGCAAGTTCATCGCCTGTTGTACCCAGCATAACGGGTTTTGCGAAAAAATCTCCCCTTTCTTTTAAGCCTTTGATTTCATCTTTCAAAAACAGACCGTCTACAACAGGCATTGAAAGAAGTTCAAGCGGCATCTTCAACCGAATTAGTCTTTTCCAATGAAGTGTATATAAGTCCTCCGGTTTAGAAAGATGATTGAGCTTTAAAAAATTACCTGCAACTTTTTCCGCCTGCTCCATGGTCATGCATTCGCCTACACCGGCTGAGCACACAATTAGCTTGTCAAAGCATTGGGAGCTTTCTTCGTTCATCATTTGCACTGAAACGGAAAGCCCGCCAGCAGACTGCCCCATTAGCGTAATGTTAGTGCAATCCCCGCCGAAGGCGGAAATGTTCTGGCGCACCCACCTAAGGGCACACTGCTGGTCGAAAAAAGCTCTGTTTGCAGACAGCTTGCCATCTATCATAACAGGAATAAAACCGGGAACAGATAGTCTATAGTTTATAGTAACAACCACTATACCTTTTGCTGCAAGATATTTCCCGTTATAAAGCGGTGTAGTGCCGGAGCCGTAGGTAAAACCGCCACCGTGTATAAAAACCAGCACAGGTTTTTTGCCATCAGTATCGTTTGTCCATACATTAAGCACAAAAGCGTTATCATCGGTTTTATCGCTGTCTGTTAAAATTTCTTTTCGCATCATAGGGTTTTTAAGGAAGAAGTTTATAAGCGGCGGAACCTTGTTTTGCGGAAAACGCATACCTACCCCTGAATTTACAGGCTGGTTCTTATAAATACTAATCATTTTAGGCATACCAAAGCGTTCCGCCCTAGCATAAGGTATTCCAATAAAGCTCTGTACATTAGCGCCGTTTACTTTCTTGTTTTTATAGATAAAAGTTCCAAGTTCCAGTTGTTTTGTAAGTTGCATAATATTTTCACTCTCCTAAAGGTTTTTTATTAGTCCCAAATATTCATCATAAGTATTCCTTGATGCCTTGTTTATCCTAACTGCTCCATAGCAGTGGGGCATACCGGGTTCTATATGTATTTTATAATCAGCCCCCGCCTTTTCTAAGTATTGCTTATATATAGGCGCTGCAAAGGCAAGGCTTTCTTTTTCACCGTAATATAGGCGAATCTTTCCGGCGTTACTGAAATCCCCATGCGCTGTATGTATAAGCCAATGCTCTAACTTTTGTCCGCCTGAATTTATATGCCCATATGCTTCCACCCACTCAACAGGTATGAAGGGATCAACTCCCCTGTAGGATTCAAGGTGTTTTCTCTCAAGGTTGTTCGCCGGCACATGCCCGGGGGATAGTCCTATTGTTAGGGCAGGCATGGGGAGATTTTCTTTGTAATAGTTGTTCCAAGAAATAATAGTCATAGCTGCAGTTCCCCCAAAGGACAGCCCTACAACTGCTATTTTTTCGTGGCTGTATTCGCTTAACATGGCTCTGTAACTTTCAAAAACCATTTCAAAAGCTTCCGTTACGGGATACTTGGTTGTGGGAGGATAGAAAGGATAATATATTTCCGCATCCACTCTTTTTAAAAGCTTCTTAGCAAGCATAAGCTGGGATTGGTAATAGTTATAAACCCCGCCCCCACCGCCTATATATAATATGGCTCTATTTGGCGTTTGCCCTCTCTTTTTTATACGCAAGCAATGGTAAGCTCCTATCTGCGTGCGTATTTCTTGGTCTTTATATACAAGACCCCACCTATTCTTTGGTAAACGAAAAACTTGCTTCTTGTTGTGTTTTTTAGCGTAAGCATAAATATCCTCTGCTTTCTTAGCAGGCGGACACAAATAGCAAATTAGCCACAATAGCCCCATAATAATTTTGTTGCTGAGCTTCACAGAAAATCTATCCCTTCTTATGGTTTGGTTAACCAAGCAACATAATCATTTTTTTCCGTAAAGAATTGCAGAATGGCTTAGGCTATACAAGGCGGCTTCTATTTTGCTCATGAACATACCGTTCGTGGTGTCTATAAGTTGAACGCTTTCATAGCCCATAGCCTTTAATTTATCTATAAAAGGCTGCATATCGCCATATTTTCTTTTGGAAAAGATATCGTGTATAGCAAAGCTTCCGCCTTTTTTAAGCACTCTTAGCGTTTCAAGAAGTACATTTTCCATTTTAACGCCTATGATATTATGATAAACATAGTTACTTGTAACGGTATCAAAGCTTTCATCGGGAAAATCTAATTTAACGGCATTACCTTCTCTAAATTCAACATTGCTAACGCCTTCCGCTTTAGCATTTCTTTCACAAAGGCTTTTGTTGTAGGAAGCGTATTCTTTGCCCCAGCGGTCAACACCTATAACTTTAGCTTTTGGGTTTTTCTTAGCAACGGCTATGGTTAAAGCGCCGCTTCCGCAACCGACATCCAGCGCCAAGCCATTATCCGGCATCTTAACATAGCCGGCTATACCATCAATAATTTCTTTAGACAGCTTCCGTTTGCCATTATATGAAAAAGCGCAGTACATTCTTGTCATCCAAAGGCAAATTACTGTTAGCGCTATGGCGGCTATAAGAAAAACATAGCTCAGTATGGTTTTAACATCTCCATCTTTTATAAGAGAATTAACTGAAATAGTTGCTATATATAGTACAATGGCTAATATCGCCAATATATAAAGCATACTTTTAGGTACCCAGTTTTTGTAATCAGGTTTCATTTTTTTTGCCACCTCGTAAAATAGACAATTTAAATCTTACACGCTGTTATATTTAAAGAATTCTTCACTCGGGCATTTAGTAAAATAATAACAACAGTTTTCTTCGTATTTGCTTTATTTATCAATCACCACAACTAGGCAGGGGATAAAGCCGTCCACCTCTATATAATGTGCACATTTATAGCCGGCATCAATTATAAACTGCCTATATGTTGAAAAGCTGAATGTTTCCTTAAAAAACGCACCAATTTTTCCTACCGCTTTAACAAACTTATTTTCTTTATTGTCGGATTTTTGATTTATATATGTAGGGATAATTATTTTACCGCCGGGTTTACAAACCCTATCAAGCTCCTTTAAAGCTTGATAAGGATCATCTAACAGATGGAGAACATTAGCCGCAATTACTTTATCAAAGCTGGCATCATCAAAGCTTAGGTTTATGATGTCTTCCACCATAAAACGGATATTTTTATGGCTTTTACACTTGGCTTGAGTTTTTTCTACCATGTTTTTTGAAAAATCCGTGGCGATTATTTCCCTGCACTTAGGTGCAATTACTCTGGTTAGCATACCTGTGCCGCAGGCGCATTCAAGCACGGTATCAGTAGGGCTAAAAAGCGGCTCTATTTCTTTACACAGGGTTTTATGCGTTTTAGCGTTTATTACATTAACAAACACATCATACACAACTGCTACTCTATCCCAGAATACTGCTTCGTTTTTCATGTATCCTCCATATATAAATCTATAGTAAACTCTAGGCTATATGCTCCAATCCGCGCCTTCTGCCTGCAGTTCCCTCATGCGCTTAAATACGCTGCCTTCTTTAGCGCAAAGTTCATAAGGGCTGCCTGCTTCTGCAACCTTGCCATCTACAAGTACAACAATTTTATCCGCCGCTTCTACGGTACGCATACGGTGCGCTATAACTAATACTGTTTTACCTTTAAGCAGGCGCGATAATGCGCCCTGTACCTTGGTTTCGTTTTCCACATCTAGCGAAGCGGTGGCTTCATCAAGCAGCACTATAGGAGCGTCTTTTAATAAAGCGCGGGCAATTGAAATGCGCTGACGCTCACCGCCTGAAAGCCTAGCGCCGTTTTCACCAATGGGCGTTTGATATCCATTAGGCATTTTGCTTACAAACTCATCGCAGTTGGCGGCTGCAGCGGCTTTTAGCACCTCTTCATCGCTAGCTCCATGCTTACCAAGGCGTATATTTTCCATAACAGTATCGTCAAACAACACCACATCTTGGAAAACCATAGAATAATCGCTAAGCAGCACTTCAGGGTCAATAGTTGAAATATCAATGCCGCCCACCTCTATAGTGCCGCCATCTATATCCCATAGCCTTGCCGCAAGGCGTGCGCAGGTACTTTTACCGGAGCCTGATGGACCCACCAGTGCTGTTACTTCGCCTTCCTTAGCGGTAAAGCTAACATTGTTTAATACCTGCTCGCTATCATAAGCAAAGCTTACATTGTTAAACACAATATCATGGTTTGAAGGCTCAAACACTTCTTTTCCTTCAGCAATAGGGGTTTCGTGTATTTCCACTAGGCGGTTTGCAGATACCTCCGAAACAAATATTTCTGCTATAAGAGCTAGGCTTTGGTCAAAGGGCGCATATATGCGGGATATTACCATCAAAAATGTGAAAAGCAGCATAAAGTCTATAGAACCTGAAAGTATAAGCTTTGCGCCTACGAGTATGGTTGTGGCTACGCCAAGGCGCATAATAACGCTTGCAGCGTTTACAAAAAGCCCAACGGCAAGTTCACTGCGGCGCATTATGGCTTCATGCTTGTCTACCTTGGTATTAAAATTATCAAGGAAAAGCTCTTCTTGGTTAGTTGCGCGGATTTCCCGCATATTTTCAAGCGTTTCCTGTATGCCGTCTGACACCGTAACAGCAGCAGCTTTTACCTTTTCAGACATACGCCTTGAAATTTTGCGGCTTCCAAACAAAAGTATAAAAGCAACAGGTACGCCCCAAAGGCAGGCAATGGCAAGCCGCCAATCCCTTATAAAAAGAATAACGGCAATTATAGCTGTAGAAACAAAAGCGCCGTATAGATAACTTAAAACATGTGACCATACATGCTCCAGCCTGTTTACATCGCCCATGATTGTTTCGGTTAAGTCGGCAAGGTCGCGTTTGCCAAAATAGCCAAGAGGCAGTTTACGCAAACGCTCTGCAAGGCTTATACGCACATCTTTTACGGCTCCGTACACCAAACTGTATGTTGCCCAGTATTGTTTTGAATGGGTATAGTAAGAAATGATTATAAACCCGATAACAAGCGCAACAAAAGGCAGGACGCTTGGCAAGGCTGCGCCATTTATTAGAGTATCAATAAACCGCTGCATTACAAGATAGAGTATGCCTATCCCGCTCATTACAACAAGGTTTACAACAATTGTCCAAATTGTACCTTTTTTTATGTTTTCAACACCCATATCGGATAGGGCGTATTTACGCTTAAATTTATCTCCAAACATTTAATTCACCTCTTTTTTAGCTGAAATGCGCCATTGCACCGCTTGGTTATAGTCAGCCCACATGTTTGCATATAAATCGCCGGCTTCCTTAAGCTGTTCATGTGTGCCTTCTTCAACCACATGTCCGTTATCAAGCACTATTATTTTATCAGCTCCAACCACGGTTGAAAGCCTATGCGCTATCATAAGCACTGTGCGGTTTTTTGTAAGCGTAGCGAAGGCTTTTTGAATTAGCGCTTCGTTTTCAGGGTCTGCAAAGGCGGTCGCTTCATCAAGCACAATTATTGGCGCATCTTTTAGTATGGCACGTGCAAGCGCAACGCGCTGCTGCTCCCCGCCGGATAGATAAGTGCCTTCTGTGCCTATAAGCGTATCCATACCGTTTGGGAGCTTAGCAATAATATCATTACATTGTGCGGCAGCAAGGGCGGCTTTTACCTGCTCCCTCGTAGCATTTGGCTTTGCGGCACGCACATTATCAAAAATGGAGGCTTTAAACAGGCGGTTATTTTGGAACACAAAGGCTACTTGGTCCATAAGCACATGCGGATTTATATCCTTTACATCTACGCCTCCTACTTTTACAGTACCTAAAGTAGTATCCCAAAACCTTGGGATAAGGCTTGCAGCTGTCGTTTTCCCGCCGCCTGATGGTCCTACAAGCGCTACCGTTTGCCCAGGTTCCACCTTAAATGAAACATTTTCAAGCGCAGGGAAATCCGCACCTTGGTAGGTGAAACTTACATCCTTAAACTCTATGCTGTTATCCTTGGGCGTTTTAAATGTTGGTGCAACTTTTAGCGTAGGGGCGTTCATTACCTGCTCAATACGATTAAGCGCAGTTTCCGCTAACATAACGCCGCTGGATGCAAACATTACTTTGGCAAGCGCTGTTGATACTATTGCCGAAAACACTGCATAGAAAGCAAAGTTGGTTACAAATTGAGCGAAGTTGCCGCCAGCAAGCGCACTGGGCGCCAAAAAAAGCGCAACAGGTATTAAAAATACGAAAGCGCTATCTGTAAATGTAAGGTTAATAGATTGCGGTTTTTTGCAAACAGCGCCCTGAAAGTGTTCGGCTTTATCGCTATAATCTTCAATAGCCTGCTTAAATGCCCTGAAGGAATAAACGGTTTGCTGAAACACCTTTACCACGGGAATGCCCCGTACATATTCAGTGCCTGCCTTGCTCATATTGTCCTGAGCGGCTTGGTATTCAGCTATAAACTTCGCACTTTTACCGCTCATCATTGAAAACATAGCGATAATCGAGATTACCGCCGCAAGCAGGCAGGCTGCGCCCATACGCCAGTCAAACACTAGCATTAAAATAAGCATAGCAATGAACATTACAGCTGTTCCAACGATATCGGCAAGGTTGTGTGCAATAAGGGTTTCAGTTTCCGCTGCTGCTCCATCTAAACGGTTGCGCAGAAGTCCCGTCGCATTGCTGTCAAAAAAGCCGAGGGGGGCTTTCATAAGGTGTGCCATTCCCTTTTTGCGTATATTGGCTGCCGTACGGAAAGCCGCAAGGTGCGTACACATAAGCCCGGCAAAGTAAACCAAAATACCCCCTACGGCAAAGGCAAACGCAAGCCAGCCGTAAGTTGAAAGCCCCGTAGCCTGCGTCCAGTTTGGGGCAACGGCTATTAAATCCCTCATAGCAAGCCAAATGCATATGTAGGGCGCCATACCTAAAACCATTGAAACCGCTGAAAGCGCAAGCCCTATGTAGAAAAGCCCTTTATAATTTTCAGCGTATTGCAATAGCCTTGACACAGGCGACTGCTTCTTTTCTTTTTTCAAATCTTCCATCTCCTTGTTGTTCTTATAAGAACATAATTACTTTTAACTTTTAATCTCGATTTTATCCTTTATCTCCCACAAAACAGGCATTTGAACAGAAGATTGTTTCGTAGTGCAAGCTTTACAGCCGGCGCAGCGGCTACAGCTGCCTGAACAAGTAGTATTATCTGCCTCTAAAGCTATCTGCGAAAGCAAGCCTTTTCTGTGCAGATACTCAATATAGCTTTGCAGCGTTTCAAGTGATATGCCAAGTTCTTCAGATAGTTCGTATTGGGAATAGGTTTTCCCGCTATTCAGTAGTTGTATAAGTTTTTCAAACATAGCTGTTCCCCTTATTAAATCATAGAAAAAGACCCGATATATGGTAAACCAAAAAAGCCAGTAACATTGATGTAACAAAATAATATACTAAAATACGCATAGTCCATTTAAGAGATCTGGTTTCTTGGTATGTAGATGTAATAGCCATAAGACAAGGCGCATTGAACGTTACCGCGAATATAAAAGCTAAGGCTGCAGGCTGCGTAAGCGATGTTAGAAGTACGCTGCCTAAACCTGCAGCTACCTTTCCTCCTGAAGCAACTGTTGCTGAAAAGAGGGTATCAGCGCCCAAATATAAAGAACCCAACACACCCAAAGCCGCTTCTTTACTTAGCATAGAAGCAAAGCAGGCAAGGAAAGTCTGCCAAGTAAAGCCTAATACCTTGGTTACAGGTTCAATAGCTCTGCCAAAGCGGTATAATAAAGTTTGCTCTTGATTGCCTGACGCACTATAAGTTAGAAGCCAGAAAACCAAAGAAACAATAAAGATTATTCTAAGCGCCCTAGATAGAATATCCCCTGTTCTAACAAATATTGAGCGCAAAAGAGCCTTCCAGCGCGGTTTATGATACGGCGGAAGCTCCATAACAAGCCCGGCGCGGTCTTCCTCGCGGACTAATTTTCTCCCGAAAACCTTTGCCGTTATTATCATATGTATACCTGCAACAATAAAAATAGCAACAATAATCAGCGGCGCCCAAGCCCCAAAGAACAGAGATGAGATTACTGGCACAATAGCCCAAGTAGCAGCGCAAGGTACTACCCAAACCAGAGCAATTGTAAGCACCCTTTGCCCCCAAGAATCAATAACGCGGGTTCCGGCAGCTCCGCCGATGGTGCAGCCGAAACTTACTACCAGCGGCATAACAGCCTTGCCCTGTAACCCAAGTCTTGCCATTGCGCTGTCAAAAACATAAGAAACCCTAGCCATGTAACCTACTTCTTCTAAAAACCCGAATACAAGGTTTACACCGAAAACGAAGCCTATCATAGCCACTGCAAAATACAGTGTGTTAAGCACAACTTGGTTAATAAAATTAATAAGCATTTGCGGTGCGCTTATAGCAATCAAGGCATTTGCAATAGGCTCTCCAAGCTTTGGTATCATGCTGCCAGCAAGCATTATAGGCGTAGCGGGAATAAATGAAGCGATAAGCCCTAATAGAATTATTAAAACAGCTAGCGGCTTGCCCCACCTATGGTGGGTTGCTATTCTATCAAACTTTGAAAGGATTTTTTTGCCTTTCTCTTGCACAAGGGCACCCTCAAGCAGTTCATCTATCCACTTAAATTTACAGCCCGCTGTTTCTAAAGCGCCGTTTTGTACAGAGGATAATGCCGTCTGCACTTCTTTATATGCTTCAAACGACAAGGTTTGATGCGCCTTTTCTAAAATAGCCGTATCGCCTTCTATAAGCTTAGCGCTAAGCCAAGCTGCGGAAAAATTGTCAATACCTTCTTTTGGCATAAGCTTTAAAAGCTTTTCGTAGCTTCCGTTTTGAATGCCACGATACTTTGCAAACAAGGAATCGCTATTTATGATGCTTTTTTCTTTAAAAGCTCTATCAATAGCCTTATAAAAGGCATCGTAATGTTTTGTATCTGCCGCAACAAAGGGTACAACAGGTATTCCAAGCTTTTCTTCAAGTTTGGCGGCATCTATTGTTTTACCTTGGGAATTGGCTACGTCCATAAGGTTTAGCAAAAGCACTGCAGGACAATTAATACCCGCATAATCCGCCAGCATAAAAAGGCTTCTTGAAAGCTGAGAAGAGTCTGCCAATATGCATACGACATCAGCTTCGCCTGAGGCTATATAATCCCGAGTGATTATTTCTTCCTCCGAATTAGCAGATAGGCTGTAAGTTCCCGGCAGGTCTGTTACGCGGTAGCGTATGCCGTTTCTATCATAGTGCCCTTCCTTTTTTTCAACCGTTTTCCCGGGCCAGTTTCCCACCCGCTGGCGCGCCCCTGTTAAGCCGTTAAACAGGGTGGATTTACCTGAGTTGGGCTGCCCCAAAAGGGCTATTGTTATCCGGTTAGAACTAACTGATGTCATGCTATTACCTCCACTAAAACGCCTTTACTATCCTGTCTGTTAAGCGCAATTACAGTATCTCGTCCATATAACAATAATGGCAGTTTGGCTTGGTTATGAAGCATTTGAATTTCACAGCCCAAGCTTAAGCCAATAGAAGTTATGCGGCTTAGAAACCTGGCATCGCCTTTGATGTTTTTTACAACCGCCTTTTGACCGGTCTTCACTTCGTGCAGTTTAAGCATTTCTACCTTCCTTTCCCCTGTTACATGCCCCAGTTTTGAACTATGGCTATAACAATATTATCCCAAGTCAACCTTTAGTTATGGTTGCCTAATATTTAGTTAGTTTATTCTAACTCGTGTTCTTTCTTTTTGCAATACTTTTTGCGGTGCTAATTGTAAATTTAGCGATTTTCCCAGCTTTACCTAAATTTATAATCGAAAAATGTAAAATACTTCCCTTGGCCTGGCATTCCGCGGGAAGTTTTGGATAATAAGCGTATTTGGATAATATTAGTGTTTGTTGTTAAACTAGCTTTGCACCTAGCGCTTCGCAGGCTGCAATACCATCATCATCGGGTTCTTCGTTAACTATCAAACCTTCCCCTAAGAGATTTGCGCCTATTGAGTATAGTTCATCTTCCCAATCCCTCATCCATTCGCCGTCGCCCCAGCCATAGGAGCCGAACAGTACTATTTTTCTGTTTCCCAGATTGTTTTTAATGGAATCGTACATAGGTTGAAATACAGATTCCTCCAGCACTTCCGCCCCCATAGAAGGGCAGCCCAGCGCAAGCGCATCATAAGCCTCCAACATGGAGTTATCGAACGTGGAAGCTTCAAATATATCAACCTCCGCTCCCTTTTCTTTAGCGCCCTTTGCCACGGCGGTTGCCATCATTTCCGTGTTTCCTGTTCCGCTCCAATAAACAACTGCAACTTTAGACATAATTACCTCCTAAAAATTTTTAAATTGAAACCGTTAAATCTTCAAGGCTTTTTCCGTTTTGCCAATTATCGTAATAGATTTTGCTGCAAGTTCTAAACGCCTTCGCTATATTCTTTGCCCTGTTAACATCAGAATAGACAAGCCAGGTTACATTGCATTTGGCTTGTTTAGGTCCCTGTTCAATGAAGCCTATTACATCATCGGCGGGATAGCCTAGGAAAAAGCCTATCTCATGCAAAAACTCACGGCTTTCCGAAAGCCTTGTAATATATTCCCTTACGCAGGCTGATGATCTGTCTACAGGGTAACCAAGCTTTCGCAAAAAACACCTGCATTTCTGGCATTTTAAGTCCTGCTCCAAAAACTTAGGACGGTATATGTACAGAAGCGTTCTGTACCCTTGGCATTTTATAGGGATTAGGCAAATGTTTTTTTGCTTAGCTTTAGAGTTAAACTGAGCTATTGATTTTTTTAATCTACTGTCAAGCTTTTCTTTTATCGCAAATAGATTGCCCGTTTTAATACCGGCTAAGGTAGGGGCGGAATAACGTATTAGCAATTCATCTAAACAGCAAGCGCTCATTTAACACCTCTATGGTTCTTTGAGATAAAGAAGTTAGCTTCACCTAACTTCGCGAGCATTCTAACATTGATTTTTTGTATTGTCAAGCACAAAATTCAAGTTTTTTTATACCGGAAAATATTTTCTGCAATAATATATAATCACCCATTAAAATTTTAATGTTTTGAGTTAAGATGCGATATTATCAGCAATACTAGCCCCATACCTATCTCTTCTTATTTTTGCTACCAATGCAGACAGAAGCAAAGTTACCGTTGCAAGCAATATTATTGCTCCGCCCGGTTTAATTTCAAAGTGCCAAGACAAGGTAAGCCCCAGCATCATAAAAATTAACCCTAAACCCATAGCCGCCCAATACATTTGCTTATATGATTTAACTGTGAAAAGGGCGCAGGCTACCGGTATAACAAGCAGGGAAGATACAAGCAGTACGCCAACAGTTTTGGCGCTTAGGGCAACGGTAATCGCCGTAAGCAGCGTAAAAATGCTATTTATACTTACTACGGGTATTCCGTCTAAACGCGCTAAGTTAGAATCCATAGAAATTGTTAAAAGCGGGCTGTACAAAAATATAGTCGCTAAGCTTACAACAGCAAATAAAACTAAGGCTGCAATTACATCTCCCGACGATGAAGCCGAAATACTGCCGAACAGATAGGATTCCAAGGTGTTTCCGCCGGGCGTAAAGTCGGATAGTATCGAAGCGAAGCCAAGGCCTATGCTCATAATTACTGCGGTAGCCATATCCCCGTATTGAGGAAAGCGATGGCGCAACGCCTCAATTGAAAAGGCGGAAATTATACATACAAATACCGCCCCTAAACTTGGGTTAATACCTAAAATTAAGCCGAGGGCAACGCCGGCAAGTGCAGTATGGCTAAGGGCATCTCCCATCATAGATGTTTTGCGGTTTACCATGATTATTCCAATAAGGGGAATTGTTATCCCTAAAAACAAGCCCACTAACAGAGTGCGCCGCATAAATGCAAACTCAAACATGTTCCAACCTCCCGTTATTCAGTTCAAAAGCTTGGTCAAGTTCTAATATCTCTTCCACCAGTTTTCTTTCATGGGTAACTATAATATAAGCAAGCTCTCCGGTTAATTTAAGCTCGTTTAGTATGCTTAAAAAATCCTTGTTGCTTTGTTCATCTACACCGGCGGTAGGTTCATCAAGTATTAGAAGTTCCGGCTTTTCCACCATAGCCCTTGCTATCATTACCCTCTGCTGCAAGCCACCGGAAAGCTCTTTAAAAGGCACTTTTGCATATGCAGACAGATTAAAACTTTCCAAAACCTCATTTGCTTTTTTATAATGCTTTCTACCTGCCATTTTTATTAAACCCATTTGCCTATACTGGCTGCCGGCTAATATTTCTTCACAGGTTACAGGAAAGGCGATATTTTTTGAAATATTAGCTTGTGGTACATAGCCCACATTCGACCAATCCTTTTTATTTACAACATCCTCATCGCGTATATATACGCTTTTTTCCTTAGCCTTAAGTTCGCCTAGTATAAGCCTTAGCAATGTAGACTTACCCGAGCCGTTGTTTCCGTATATAGCCATGCTTTGTTTTTCCATTAGCTCAAAATTAACATCATTCAAAACAGGCTCTTTTGTATATGAATACGCCAGATTTTTGACGCGTATAATTGTGTTATTCATCTTTCACCTCAAAGATTGCTCTAATAATTCGAGATTTTCACGCATAATAGAGATATAGCTTGTATCCTCTTTAGCGCGAACAAATTCCATAGATGTTAAAGGCTTCGCCTGTGCGCCAATCTCCCACGCAATAGTTTGGGCATCCTTTTTTATACCGCTTTTCTCGTAGAAAATTGTTTGAATATTATTATCCACGCAGAAAGCTATAGCTCGCCTTAGCGTATGCAAACTTATAGAACCCATGCTGGTTAAACCCTGAAGGGGGTATTGGTCAATCCCGAAATCCCTCGCCAGATAAGCATAGGCGTAGTGCGTAACAACAAAAACCTTATTTTCCTTTTTTTCGAATTTTTTCTTGTACTCGTGCTCTAAAAACGAAAGCTCCGTAACCGCTTTAACTTTGTTTTTATTAAAACTCCTCTCATACTCAGGGTAAGCCTCAGCTAAAGCTTGGTTTATGCCATTTAAATAGCTCATAGCGTTTGTTGTACTCATCCAAGAGTGGGGGTCGTAGGTAAACTTATCTAAATTGGAAGTAGAGCCGGCAAGCAGAACTTCCCAAAAAATATCTTCTTCTCCATCAGGCTTAAGAAAACGGTAGCTTAATAGGGCTTCAGACAACCTGTCCGATACGAAATAATAGCTTCCGCTCTCTTTAACTTTAATATAAATACCTCCTGAAGTATGCCCCATTTTTATTTTATAAACAGTAGAATCTTTAGCCTCTATGGTGTCATACTGCGATACGATTTCGCCCTCGTCCAGCATAACTGTTTTGGCGTATTCTACGATATTTCTGTCGTTTAGATTATGCGGCGCTTTAATTAAGCTTAAACGCATAAATTCTTCATGGGTATGCCCAAATTGCATAGGGTAAACTACTCCGGCTTCAAGCTCTATCTTGGATAGAAATTGAAACTCTCCCAAAGCTGCAGCGCCGGTGTAGGTGATAAGGTCAACCCCTTCTGAAAGGTTTACAACCTTAAGGTCGGGCAAGCTCTCCCTAACGGAGGCAAGCCAACGCTCTTCCATATTTGCGCCGTTTATAATCAGCATATCGGCATTGCTTAATTTTTCTATATCCCTAGGGGTAGGTTCCCACATATGGGGGTCTTGCTCTGCAGGCATAAGAATTTTTAACTGAATATCCGCATCACCTAAAACAGTTCTTGTTAAATCATAAACTGGGAAAAACGAAGTATATATAAGCGCTCCTTCGTTATGCTCCTCTTGAGGTTTGCCTATCTTTAAAAATATTAGTATTAAAATGAGGACAAGAATGATGGAAACAAGACTTTTGACCCTTTTATAAGGGTCAAAAGCCTGTTTAGATGATGTATTATTATCAACACTCATCATAAGGAACCTTTCCTTTTAGCCTTCCTAATTAGATTAATGCTCATCATGGGAATGGTGGTGATGCTCAAGCTCCTCAGCAATCATCGTTGTGGGCATATTTTCGCCTACAAATGTGGGATACCAGTCTTCCCTTGCTAATAGGCTGTCAGCATCCTTACCGGCTCTTAGATGGAAGTGCGCCATCTTTTCTTCTCCGTGGATTTCAATAAGCAATATAACTGCGTTTTCTGTTTCTTCTTCCGTCTTAAACTCGTGCCAGTACACTTTAGAGCCGCCATGTTCAAACTCGTGCGATTTAACATATTCATATACATATGCTTTGCTTGCATCTTCGCCTGTTTCAACGACAAAGCTGATAGTGCTGTTTTCGCCGTCTACAACCATTTGCTCAAAGGGAACGGATTTCTCTTTTTCGTGTTCTATAAACTCGTCTACGCTCATTTCATGCTCTTGAGCTAAATGTTCAACTACTTCTTTTAGGTCTTCATGGCTATAGAAGCTTACCATGTTAAGCCAAGTACCATCCCAATCCATAAGGCTTACAGCTACATCTTCTGCCTTCGCTACGGCATTGAATCCGTTTACCGCAACGATTAGTAGCGCTAGCGCTACAGCGAATAGTTTTGTTAGTTTTTTCATAATTTCCTCCTGAGATTTTATTTAGTTAGGCTTGCCTAACTTTATTGCATTATACAAAGCTTCTTTTTATCTGTCAAGTGCGTTAATAAAATTGAAATTACAATTGTAACAATTATTATCCTTATAAATGAGCGATATTTAATAAGCGCTGCTCAAAAAGATTATAAGCGTACTGAACTACCCTCTTATTATTTTTACCTAAACACTTGATTTATGCTGTTATATAAAGTAATATTTGGGTTAGTTTTATCTAACTTTTGTGTTTAAGATAAAAAAGATTAATTTCGATGTTTGCGCTATAAAAGAGAGGAGATAATAATGGAACCACTATACTGCCAAAAAACCATTGACACTTATAATAAACATGCTAATGAAAATACTGAAGACAACGGCAACTTTCCGCCTTGGGAAGCTTTCCTCATGCCATATTTAAAGAAAGGCGACCATATACTAGATTTAGGTTGCGGTGATGGGCACTATAGCAAAATTTTTCAGAATGCAGGCTTTAAAATAAGCGCCATTGACGCAGCAGAGGTGTTGTGTAAAATCGCTTCTCAAAAACTTGGTATTCATGTAAGAAACTTACGGTTTGACCAGCTAGCAGATGTAGAAATGTATGATGCCGTATGGGCTTGCTGCTCCCTGCTGCATATTCCAAGGCGGGCTATGCCGGATGCGTTCACCCGAATTGCTACTGCGCTTAAGCCCACCGGCTATGTATATGCAAGCTTTATGGAGGGCGAAGAAGAAGGCTTTCGGGGAAATTTCTGCACATTTATGGCAGCCATGACGGAAGAATCTATGCAAACGGTATTATCCGACATACCAACACTTAGTATAATTGAGGTTAAGCGCACGCCTTGTAAGTATCAGGCGGAAAGGCAATGGATTCATTTTATATTAAAAAAGAGCGCACACACCAAATAAACACATATTTATCTAGTATAAAAAACCAAATAAAAAAGCTACGGCAATAAACTAACGCCGTAGCATATTTATAGCGATTTTATTGGGCTTTACAAAATTAAATTCTCTTTAATATTTCCTGCGTTAATAGCTTAAGCCCCTCTTCGTTTTGCCTAAGGTATAGATTAGGTTCTATCTGTTCCAGTTCTAAAAGGCATATAGTATTATCACTCCGCCTTAAATAATCAACCCGCATATATAGCGGTACTATGCTGATTTTACTTAACAGCAGTTCTAAAAACCGCTCTTCATCTTCTGCTATATCAACCTTGGTATAGCTGCCGCCATGGTGTATATGCACAAGAAATCCGCCTGATTTAGGGGTTTTCTTCATAGTAAATGTTATTCTGCCGGCGATTATCACGCTTGAGCGCTCGCCATATTTTTCAACGCTGGGTAGGTACTCCTGCAAGAGTACGCTTTTCCCCTGATTTATAATTTCAGCAGCTGCGGCATGTATACTATTAATATCCATCGCTAAATGCAGACTTGTATCTTTTCCGCTGGCGCTTACAGCCGGCTTCACTACAAGCTTATGCCACTCAGCGGGTACATATAGTTTTTCTATATCATCAAAAAATAAACTCGGAACTATAGGTACGCCGCTTTTTTCAAGCTCAAGCAAATATCGTTTGTCGGTATTTTCTCGTATTATCTGATAGGGGTTAAACAAAACCGTATACCGACTTATATGCGATAATCTTTTAAGAAATTCAGGCAAGCGCCTATCATAATCCCAGCAGGCTCTAACTATGGCACAATCAAACTTAGTGTAATTTATATCTTCATCGTCCCAACAGATAATTTTAGCTTCATGCCCTAAACTATTAAAGCTTTCGCAAAGCAAGGCATCGTCCGGATAGGGGGTTAAAGGTCCGTAATCCCTGCTTGCCAGTATAGCTATTCTCTTTTTCAAATAGAATATCTCCTTTACAAAGCCGCATTTTGCAGTGCATTTATAATTTATTTATATTGAAAACTACCGGTTGATTTTCTGCCTCTTTGTTTTGAACATCTCAAAAAAATCCTCCTATACATTCGTTTTCTTCACGTTAATTAGGTGGCACTAATTTAATTATAGCAGCTATCTTTAGGTTGGTCAAACAAGCGATAGTTTATTTTTATCTGTTTGAATGCCGCCCTTAAACACTATATGCAGCTTGCCATCTTCAAGTATAAACCTTAAAAGCGCTTTGGGGTTCACCCAACACTTCACCCCGCGTAGACGTACACCACAGACCGACTACATGCCCGTCATACGAAAAAACCGGCAGATTTTCCTGCCGATTTGTTTGGTTTTGTTTTGGTACATAAAAAAATATTATTTATTGTTCCTCTTCGCTTTCTTCCCTCTTACTTTCTAGCATATTTTTTATAGCCTTAGGGAAGGGTACGCCAAGTATCGCTGCGTTTTCAACTATGCTTAGCGCCTCGCTTACGCAGTAGAAGCCTATTACAGCAGAGCGGCTCACTCCGTTTAAGTTAAGCATACTATCAAGAGTATAGGCGCATATTATAAGCAGCACCATCATAAGTTTGCGGCTTAAGCCCAAATATAATTCCCTTGATGAAAATTTTCCGCCTTCTGTTGCTCCGCTTTTTCCAAAGAAAGAGCATATTATGCCTGTAAATATATCAAGCCCCATAAGCAGGAACATGGCTTTTATTGGCATATCCCAGCCGCCTAATAGGCTTGATATCCACACGGCTACAGACGCAAGCGCTCCGCCTATTTTTTTCATGCTATCGCCCCCTTTCTTAGCGTTTCTTCTATATTTAATAATCTATCTTCTATATCCCTTATGCGAACAGCTAAAGGCTTTATATCTTCTTTTAGGCAGTTTAGCGTTTCTATATTAGGGCTATCGCTTATATTAAGCCCCACAGCAGATTGATAGCTTTGCATAGCAAGCCTTGTTTCGCTGCCGAATTTTCCGTCCGCTCCGTATTTTTTAAGCGGGTAGCCCGCCTTTATAAGCATATTTTGGAATATCTTTATATCTATTGCATTTTCTTCCATGGTGTTTTCCTCCTTGAATAATCCTCTTGGTATGGCATAGTGAGTCCAAGGATAGCTTTCAAAGCGGGTTTTAATTACCCCTGATTTATGCCCCCTTGCGTCTATAACATAGCCGTCGCCAAGGCATATGCCTACATGTTTCATAGGGCTGCCCCCGCTTCTGAATACCGTGCAGAAAGTATTTTTAGTATTAATATTAACCCTGCCTTTTTCTAGCCAATCGCCTTTTAGCCATTGGCTTGAAGCTCCGCTTGGAAGGCTTATATCCGCCTGCTGAAACGCCCGCCTTACAAGCTGGGCGCAATCAAAAGCGGGTTTATCCTTATATTTGCATGTATTACAGTTGTTGCTTGCGCCGCTTAGTACGGGGCAGTATTTTTTAATAGAATCCGCATATTTTGGATACTGCGCCATGCGTGCCCGCCTATAATCCGGAGTACATTTCCTACCCGTAGCTCCGTAAACATAAGGCGCGCCTACACAGCCTTCTAAAAAAGCCTTTACATTATAAATGCTGTCCATTATTCCTCCTGCCACTGCGCCTGTATATCCCTGTAGTTTTCGCCGTGCTTAAAACAGCGTATTCCCTTAAGCTTTGCGCTTATCTGCCTTTTTGTCCCTAACGCCGGGTCTTCTATATTTATTACGCAGGTGGTTTCACCAAGCAGATTTACCATATCCGTTTTAGATAGCATTGCCCAGTCCGCGCTTATTATGTATTTAATTAGCTGCGGCTCTCCCGACACAATCCCCTGATACTTAAGGCTTAAAGGCGTTGGTAGCATTATTCCGTTTATCTGCAATGTTTAATTCCTCCTCTACAATTAGCATAGTTTCGTCCAAATCCCTCTCCGCTTCCCTTTGAAGGGTGTATAGTAAATTAATAGCTTTCTGTAAGTTTTTATTCATAGAACGGCCTTTCCGGATAATCCCTCTGAGTGCCAAGGGCGCAGGCTATGTACCAGCCTATGCGCCAAGCGTATTCCGCCTGCTCTCTCCTTTTCTTTTTGGCACGGTATAGCGTAAGCGCATCTCCCGCAGCTTCGCATAGCGCAAGGCTTATAATATTTTCATCAAAACTTTCCAAGCATTTTTGAGCTGTATCATCTACCTTTTCATTCCCTGCGCCTTTAAGGGCGAGTTTAAGCAAAGTTTCAACATCTATATTGCGCTTAAAATCCATATTAAGTATATCCGCGTATTCAAAGCGCAGTTTTGGCAGTTTATACACTGTTTTCCTCCTTCCAAATATCCATGCTTATATGGCTTATGCCGTCTTTCTGCACTATAGCCGACACGTAGCCCTTATAAGCTTCATTTCCTATGCTTATATTTATTTTATTGCCGCTTGTAAATGCAGAAGGCATTGAGCTTTGCAGTACCAGCTTAAGCGTGGACGGCTTAAAGCCCGCATACCTTAGCGCTCCGTCTGAATACAGCTGCAAATTGCTCCCATATTTAAGCTGCATTTCGGATAGACCTACAAGCAGTTCACCCTCTACAAGCACATTTATATGGCTGCCTGCTCTAAACCTGCCCTTTCTTAAAAACACGCCTGTGTCCTTTTGCCGCGCGCCCGCTCTTTCGTAGCAGTAAAAGCCAATAGTAGCGAGCGCATTTTCGCCAAGGGAAAGCAGGCTATCCCCCTCTTCCGCAGTTTCGGTTCTTGAAACCAGCTCTATATAGTACCTGCCATTATCCCGAAG
>DUQK01000006.1 GCA_012837835.1 Christensenellaceae bacterium
CGCATCTCTTATGCCGTCGATGAGGTCCTCATTTTCGCGCACATATACAAAGCCCCTAGATATAACCTCCGGTCCTGAAACAAGAACGCCGTTTGTTCTATCATACGCCATTGCAACTATTATTAGACCGTCCTGCGATAGATGCTTGCGGTCTCTTAAAACTACATTACCTACATCACCTATGCCAAGACCGTCAACAAGAACGGTACCGTTTGGCACAACGCCCGCTATAGCTATGGAATTTTCGCTTAATTCCAGCACCTGCCCCATCTCAGGAAGTACTATGTTTTGCCTTGGCATACCCATGCTTTCAACAAGCTCTGCGTGCTGCCACAGCATACGGTATTCGCCGTGTACGGGTATAAAGTACCGCGGCTTAACCAGTGTATAGATTATTTTAAGCTCTTCCTGGCATGCGTGACCGGACACATGTACATCCGCCAACGCAGAATATATTACCTCCGCCCCGCAGCGGTAAAGCTGATTTACTACCCTTGAAACATATACCTCGTTACCGGGTATAGGAGTTGCGGATATTATTATTTTATCGCTTGGCTTTATCTGCAGTTTACGGTGCTCAGCAAACGCCATGCGGGTAAGCCCGCTCATAGGTTCGCCTTGGCTGCCGGTAGTAATTACAAGCACCTGATCATCCCTATAGCGGTTTATATCATCTATGGATATTAGGTTGTCCCGTGGTATATTAAGCTCCCCAAGCTCCATAGCAACGCTGCTTACGTTTATCATGCTCCTGCCTACAAAGCATATCTTCCTGCCGTATTGAGCGGCGCAGTTAGCCACCTGCTGTACGCGGTTGATATTGCTTGAAAACATGGCAATTATTACCCTGCCTCCGGCAGTGCTTATATGATAATCAAAGGTTTGGGCTATTTTACGTTCAGACATTGTGTAGCCGCTGCGCTCTACATTAGTACTGTCTGAAAGCAGGGCAAGCACGCCCCTATCGCCATATGCGGCGAAAGTGTTAAGGTCTGTAGGTTCGCCGTCTGTTGGGGTAAAGTCTATCTTGAAGTCGCCGGTGAATATTATGGTGCCGGCGCCTGTTGTTATGGCTACAGCATAGGCACCGCTAATAGAGTGGTTTACTTTAATAAACTGCACAGTAAAGGGACCTATATGCACTATCTGCCTTGGCTGCACGGGATTAAACTTTATATTGCGTATGCCGTGCTCACGCAGTTTGTTTTCCACAAGGGCAAGGGTAAGCCTTGAACCATATACGGGCGCAGGCGCTCTATCCAGCACATATGGCGTAGCGCCGGTATGGTCCTCATGCCCGTGGGTAAATATATATGCCCTTATCCTGTCTTTATTTGCAATAAGATAGCTTACATCAGGTATAACAAGATCTATACCAAGCATATCTTCCTTTGGAAATACCGAGCCGCAGTCTACAACAAGGATGTCTTCCCCGTATTCAACCACGGTTATATTCTTACCAATTTCATCAACCCCACCTAAGGGGATAATTCGCACTTTGTCTTTTTCAGGCACAATGATACTCCTTTACTTTTTATGTAAAATAACTAATTGTTTTCTTTATTTACTTCCACTATATGGGGCTGCCATTTAGGCTGGTTTTGCAGCCAGTTATCAAATATTTTAACTGCTAAAAAAGCCACCCCAAGGGATAATAGTCCTATTAAAAACGCTACGCCTTGCTCCGCGAAAAAGCGGTTTCCTACTGCAAGACCTAATATCAATGCCACAATAGGCAATATATACATAATTACCGACAGCGTAAGCACGCGCCTGTCGGGAAGTTCAACCTCTACAATATCGCCAATTTCCGCGTCCCCCAGCACTCTAACTAGGGTTTGCGTTTTGCTCTCCATGCATGCCCCGCAGCTTTCACACGCCGCAAGCCTATCAAAACAAACGAGCGGACGACCTTTTTCAAATCTGACTACTTTACCTGTTCTAATCATAGCACACCTTTCCTAGCATTTCAAGGCAATTATATCATAATAAGATTGAACTATACAAGCATTCCATGTAAAATCAGAGTTTTATTATTGTGAGTTTTTCATGATGTTGTCCGAATCTTTGCCATTATGGAAATGTTGTTAGGCTACAATACTTTTATGACATACTGACTCAAAAAACGAGAGTTCCTTTGATATAATAAACAACAATAATCAAGAAGGGATCTCTCAATGGGTAGTATAACTGATGGAATGCAACAAAGGAAAAAGAATTAATCTTAGAAATCGCTCACTATTGCATTATTGATGTTGACATGTTAAAATGTCTATATGAAACTGACAACAGCCTAATTTGAGAAGATTATTCTGTATTTACCTAGACAACATTGAAATGAAAGATTGAACAATAACTAACTGGTGAACGTAATTTTATTTATCACAGAGAGCGATTGCATGTGGGAGTGTTGTTAAAAGAGTTTGAAATTAGCAGACGGTCTATGTGCATGCGAATAGCTGGAACAAGAATGAGGGTTCTTAAACACCTATTTGAAGTACTTCAAATAGAAGATATTGCCCGCATCAGAATGTAAGCGATGTTCCTAAATTGTATAAAAGTTAAATTATAAACTGATAGAACAGATGCTAAAAAAACAAAGCTATCAGCTGATGATCTAGAGGTATTGCCATCTAAATTCATATGATCACCACATTTGACCGTTCGGTTATAGTGTTCGGGTTGCCTGTTGGCAACCGACATGATTTTCTCGAAAATGAGCTGTTCCTAGAAGAAATGAAATGTCCGCCCAAAGATATGACTTATAAAAATGACCGAACCTAGGCAAAGAGGTTAAAATGAAGGACATACTGGCTGTTTCTCCAAAGGCAAACCACAAGAAGTCTTAGGCGTACGACAAAGAGCTGTACAAAAAACGAAACGCGATTGAACGATTTTGCATTAGAATCATGAACTTTCGGAGGACATTCACTTGCTATGAAAAGCTTGACATTGTCTTCAGTGGTTTCATCAACTTTACGATTGTTATCGATGCTGTTTTAGTATTAACAAGCTCCAATTGAAAGGATTTCATTTGTTATGAATCATGAAAACATAATGCCACTTAATATGGATGCAGATTCCTTTTCTTTTGGCGTTTCTACAGATTATATGCCTAAAAACATGAATATTGACGAATTAGTCACTCTCAAAAGTGATATTTTAGAGAGTGCTAAGGTTGCCACAACCCTGTTTACCGAATCAAATCCTGACTTTTTCATTAACAACAACTTAGGAACGGCTGGGATAGTAGTACCATCTTTTTGGAAGCGAGTTTTACCTAAAAGGCTGCGTTTTCATATGCACGATTACTGTCAGATTACCTGTCTATCCAGCGGCAGATGCTTGTATTTGATTAATAATCATTGTTTAGATATCCAAGCAGGTGATATTCTCATCATCAATCGCAATATTATGCATTCATGGCTAGCAATTAAAGATACAAGAAACACTTTTATTACATTTAACCCTGATCAGTTACAAACAGTTTCGCTAATGTATCCCAACTATATAGAGCTGTTACACATTCTTTACAGCCATCAACGCCCCTATACATTGATCCGTACTGAAGACCCATTTTATGCCCAATTCAAGCAAATCTTTCTGCAGATTTGTGAAGAAGCCACTGAAAAACGTTCTTTTTATCAGGCAGTCATTCAGAATCAATTGATTTTGTTTTCTCTTATGCTAATGCGTACATTTCTCAATGTGTCACATAACTTCAATCAGGGAAAGCATTATTCAAGCGTGATCCAGAAAGCATTGGAATATATCTCAGAAAACCTAAGCACTATTGTTGGTGTAGACGAAATTGCAGATCATCTGTATATGAACTCAAGCTATTTTTCTCATCTATTCAAAAAAACGCTTGGAGTATCGTGTACCAAGTATATTTCCTTCGAGCGCCTTTCCAAGGCAGCTGAAAAATTGCGCAATACCGACGAGAGTATCGTTGACATTTGCCTAGACTGTGGTTTTAATAGCATATCCAGCTTTTACCGACAGTTTACCAAGCTACATTCTTTTCCTCCGGCTAAGTACCGTAAGCTGTTGCGCAAGGATACATCAACCCTTGACCGCACCGGCAGTAATTCCATCTATAAATGATTTCTGCAGCAGAATATACAGAATCGTTACCGGCGCACTAACAAGCATAGACGATGCAAGCACTAAATCCCACCTTGTGTAGGTACTGGAATTGAATGCATAGGTGCGCGGAATAAGCATTGTCTTTGAGGCATCTGTAATCGTAACCATACTGATCAGCAAATTGTTCCAAATGTAAGTACCTCGCAGAATAACGACCGTGCCTGTCACTGTACTCATTATCGGCATATAGATCCACAAATAAATACGCCACAAACTGCATCCATCAATAACTGCAGCTTCGCTGATTTCGCGTGGAATAGTACGCATAAAGCCAGTATAAAGGAAGATGGCTATAGGCAAAGAAAGTGAAGAAAACACTAGAGATGTACCCAAGTACGTGTTGGCTAAATGTAGTCTTTTAAGAATCGGCAGCAATTGATAAACAAATGCGTGAATAGGTACACAGATGATGAGTACCATCAGAAAATAGATTTTCTTCATCAACGAATTATTGACAATGACCATAGCGAAAGCTGCAAGCGATCCTAGGGCGATCGTAATTAGCAGACTCATCACCAAGATTGTGATATTATTTCTCAAGCCTTCACCAAAGCGAATAAGCGAAACAACGCTCTCATACGCTTTCAGACTTGCGTTTCCAAGATTCAGGCTAAAGAAACTTTGTTGAATGTCCTTTACCGTCTTAAACGAATTGATAAAAGCAAACACAATCGGAACGGCAACAATGGCTGCATATACAAGCAATATGCCATGAGTGAACGGTCTTATCTTCTTCCAATGTTTTTTCCTTAGTTGTTTCACACCACATTGTCCTCTCTGTTCAACAGAATTTTCATCTCTACAAAAGCCAGCAAAATCGCAACCAAACCCAACACAACTGAAATCGCAATTGCCTTTCCGTATTGGAAATTACTATAATATGTGTTGTAAGCCCAGAGGGCCATTGTTGTTCCATATCGTCCGGGACCACCGCCATCCGTCATAGCGGCAGGAACTGCAAATACAGAGAGACTTTCAACTGTTAACAAAACCGTACTGATCGTAATAGATGGTGCAAGAAACGGAAGGGTTACATGGATTAATTCTTTCCACGGGGTAGCACCTTCAATGGCGGCAACCTCGTAATACATATGAGGAATGTTGATCAAACCAGCAAAATAGACAATGGCATAATAACCAGCCACAAGCCATACCAAAGCGACGGAAACAGAGGGAATCACTAAATTGACGTCTCCAAGCCACTGAGGGAGCAAGTCATGGGATACCCCGAGCGCAGACAGCAGCGAGTTTATGGGGCCGTAATTGTAGTTAAACATAATGCGCCACAAGAAGCCAACGACCACCATGGACAGTAACTGGGGAAAATAAATAATGGTTTTGATGAGGTTTCCGAATTTTGTGCCAACCTTATAAATCAAGATGGAAAGAAACAACGAAAAAATGTTGATCATAACGGTATAAACAAACGTTATTTTTAACGAATTTTGAACAACCAGTGAGAAACTCTTATCAAGCACCATATTCACATAATTCGTCAGACCAATAAATCGCGGAGTTGTGCTTGCCATATTGTAATCCGTAAAAGCATAACGAACACTTCGCAAAAACGGATAAATTGTAAAAACAAAAACAACCAGCAGTGCTGGAAGAATCATCAATAGAGCAGTATACTTCCATTTTTCCGTATAATAAACACTTTTTCTTTTCATAATTACTGAAACCTTTCATGTGACATAGTGGAGCGGATGATTCCGCTCCGCTATGCTTACAATTTACTTCAGTGTTGTCGCATACTCCATCTGCGCAGCATTAAGGTATTCGCCGATCATGTCAGGCTCAGCCAAACCCAGTGTAACTTCCTGAACGAAGTTACGTACTTGCGCATACACAGGAGCGGAGAAACTCTGGGCGGGAAGACCAGACTGCTCCATTTGAGCATTAGATTCCCATGCGGACTGTACACGGTTGTCCACGATGGCCTTGGGCATATCTTCCATCGTTTTGAAAGGAGATAGACCGCCTACCATGTTCTGGTACACCCACGCATTTTCATAGGTGACAAATTCGAAGAAGATCTTAGCAGCTTCCAAGTTTTTTTCGTTGTTGGCATTGCGACCCAGCCCCACGCCATCACAAGCCCAGCTAATAGCCACATTAGGTTGACCGCGATAGTTCCATGGCACTGCCATGCAATTGAGGTTGACACCATCATCCAAGAAAATGTTGCCGGCTTGAGAAGTTTGCTGGATCGACATAGAGGCTTCACCAGACGCAAGTATACGAAGTACCTCGTAAAGATCGGCAGATTCGTAGCCCTTTTGGAAATAGCCCTTGTCACGCAGATAAACCAAACGATCAAGTACGCGCTTCCAGGCATCTACATCGTAATCATATTCACCTGTCATGTTATTAGCTACCCAATTCTTGTCATAACCGCTACCATACACTTCATAGGCAATGCCGAAGCCCATAAAGCTGTGAGCAAGATTGTTGGAGCCAGCCCCTGCAACCGCCATGGGTGCAAAGCCAGCAGTTTTCAGCTTTTCACAGCACTCAATGAATTCCTCCCAGCAGGTAGGCAGTTCTGTAATACCAGCCTGTGCAAAATGATCTTCATTGTAGAATAGAACCATAGTGGAAACGCCGTTGGATACTCCGAAGCGCAAACCACTTTCACTGGTAAAGGCATCCTGCACAAAATCAACCTGACGATCCCAACCATCCATCTCGCCACAGTCAAGCAGATATCCCTTTTCGGCTAGATTGCGGTAGTAGTCGTGCGGAGCTACAGCCATTACATCCGGCATGGCATCAGCAGCTACTAGGGGCTCAAAAGTCGCAGTATAGTTGCTAGCATCGACCAATGTAACGTTGAGTTTTATGTTGGGATATTCATCGTTGAACATGCGAACCCATTCTGTTACAGAATCGGGCGCCATATCCGCAGCCAGAGCTACATCCAGCGTAGCAGAAATGTCATTGTTGCTTTCGGCAGATGTGCCAACGCAACTTACGATCATCAGTATTGTCAGCAAAAGAACAAACCATTTTTTCATTTCTACAATCCTCCTTGAACAAATAGTTAATGTTTTCCATTTTAACAAGGTATTTTCATTTATTAAATATATTTCAATGCCTCCTTTCGAACAGTGAAAATTTCGCCCTGTTAATATGTGCTACACGTTTGTTATATTCAACTAATTTATAACACAATTTGATGGAGCAAGTCTTATCTATAAAACATTAATTTTTCTCATTTTCTTAGTTAATATATTATCGAAGATAATGAGAAGAAACAGCAACAGGATGGTAAGAACGATTTAGAAAAAATGTTAAAATGAAGGAAAGGTTCCATTTTGTTACTTGAAAGTATTATAAAGGAGGAAAGATTATGGATCAGAACTTAAGAGGCGTTATTCCTGCTGTTGTTACTCCCCTAAAAGCCGATAATAGCATTGATGAAACAGGTTTGAAACGACACATTGTGCACATCATGCAAAGCGGTATGAAAACGTTGTTCATGTTAGGCTATGCGGGTGAGGTTTTTTCCTTTGACCGTACTCAGCGCCAGCAGATCGTTTCTGCCGCCCGTACGACTGTAGGGAAAGAAGCATCCATAATTGCCGGTATTATGGACAATAGTGTGGAACATATTCTTGAACATGCCCGTGATGCCAAAGCCTGTGGTGCCGACTACGTTCTCTGTACGCCCACCAACTTTCTTCCTCTGAGCGAGAACGAGCAGGAACAACTATTTATCGATATTGCTGACTCTTCGCCGCTACCCCTGATTATATACAATTGTCCTGAAAACATGCATACGCTAACTCCAGCATTGTTGGGTCGTCTGTGTTGTCATGAAAACATAGTTGGACTAAAGCAGACCAGTGACATCATTGCTATCGAGCGCATGATGCAGGCAGTACAAAACGCGCCCAACTTCACCCTGCTTTCTGGTGATGAGTTCGTTTTCTTGGGCTCTCTGGCAGTTGGCGTAGAAAGTTTCATTATGGGTGGTCCTGGTAACCTGTTCCCAAAGACCTGCCTGCGTATCTATAATAATTTCTGTAACGGTAAGATTCAAGAAGCTCGTAAGGAATTCCTGAAAATGATCTTCTTTCTTTTTGATCTCTATTCTCTCCCGATTCTTGATCTGGGAGGCGTCAAGTCTGTTCTAGAGCTTTCTGGCATCTGTGAACGCTGGATGAAACGTCCTACCGCCAGCGCAGATAATCAGGTTCTTCAATCTGTAAAGGAATTGATGGAACAACATCAAATCCAGCTTGATTGATTTTTCATATACTAAGGTTTCATCTATAGTGTTTTCTGGAAATGCATCCTTCTATGTTTGTGTATTGTTCTTTAAATATCGCTCCAGCAAGTCAAAACAATTCTGAGCAGTACACACAGTTGTCGTTTTTATAGTGAAACTCTCAAGTTTTATAACAATAGGAATGTTTTTTACGACTCTTTCATGGGTCGTTTTTGTATCAAAAATTTATACATAATTGGTACATGGTGTTCTAAAACAAGGGAAAATTGACAAATTTACCGAACTATATTTCATAATACAGAACTCCACAAATCCTTATAATGCCTAATAAGATAGGGAAGCCATGTAAATAACGGCTTCACAGATTGGTGGAGGTGAAGGAAGTCGAACCCCTGTCAGAAAATACAGTACACCGTTTTCTCCAAGCGCATCCTATATATTTTAATTCCCTCGATATGTTAGATTAAAATACATTTATGACACACGAAACGAAAAACGAGAGACCCTTTGGTACAATATAAATCATCAATAATAATTATCAAGAAAGGACCTCTCAATGGTTAGTATAACAGAAGGAATGCGATATAGGAAGAAGATAGTAGAATGTACAATACAACACAGCAATAAAGCTTTTGCTGCAAGAAAATACGGTACAACACGACAGTATGTAAGCTATTGGCATAAACGATACGATGGAACAATAGAATCACTAAGAAAAAAGTCTACACGCCCACATTATCACTCTAACCAACATACTGAAGAAGAATTGGAGTTGATTCGGCATATGTACAGATATCATGGCTATAAATGCTTAGCGCATATTTTTCGAAAGTGTTTAGATACGGGATACGAACGATGTTATGATTCAATGTACAGGCAAATTCGTAAGATGAAACTAAACAATAAGCTGGATAAAAAGAACTATCACAGGAGAAAGAGAAAAGAAACATTAAGAGCGATGTATCCAGGCGAAAGAGTGCAAATAGATATTAAATATATCCCTAATAGTTGTATAGGCTTTACAAGTAACTATTACCGCTATTATCAAATAACAGCTATAGATGAGCATTCAAGGAAAAGGGTTATGACACTAGTGAATGAAAAGAGGACATATTCGACGATGCAATTTCTAAGTACACTCCAAGAGAAGATGGGTTTTCGCATTAAAGAGGTACAGACAGATAACGGAACCGAGTTTTGCAATGATAACGGAAAACTATCAGGTTTTCAAAAGGTACTCTTGAAGTTAGGAATCCGTCATAGGAGAACAGTTCCATACAGCCCATGACAGAACGGCTGTGTCGAAAGAAGTCATAGGGAGGACGAGAGAAGATTTTACAGAATGAAACGATTCAGTAGTGAAGAAGAGATGTAAAAAGTATTTAATCGCTATGCTAACAGCTATAACAACATCTGCCGAAAGATATTAAACTTCAATAGTCCAAATGAGGTGTTAGAGGAATACTTCAGAAAAGCTGCTTAGGAACTATATTTTCTCTTATGTTTTCATCAAGGTACGCTTCGCTCTAAAGACCTTGACTAAAACATCAGAGAAAATGAATATTAGTCAACAGTTTTTATACAACGCTATTACCCAAGGGTTCTGTGTCACAAATGTTTGACTTCTCTACAATTGCGGAAACGATTCATTGTAATCCTCGCTTGAAAAACCGTATGATAGATGTTATAATATTTTACGTATGCGATAATATTATTGTGTTTTCTTTGGAGGGAATAATGGATCTGTTTAGCACCATAACAAGGGCGGAGGAAGAAACCGCTTCTATAATCGCGGATGCTTCCAGACAGGCAAGGGATATGATAAGTTCCTGCGAGGAAGCCTGTGCGCAGAATATTAAAGCTCAGGAAAAAGAACTTCGAAGCCGCTACCTTGACAAAATAGACGAAAGAAAGACCCAGATAGAGGCTATTGTAAATTCCCGCAGTGAGGACAATAAAAAAGAAATAGAAAAACAGCTTACAAAGGCGGAAGGCAGACTTCACTTGGCTGCGCAATCCATAGTAGATAAGGTACTTAATAATGGCCGTAGCTAAAATGAAACGCCTAACCCTACTGGGTCTAAAGAAAGACAAGGAAAAGCTGTTAAAGCTTATGCAGGGTATGGGTTGTGTGGAGCTTACTCCGCTCCCTGAAGAGCTTTCAGATTCCACCCCGCTGGTACAAAGTGAAGAGGTAGAACAGCTCTTACCTAGGGTACGCCGCACTATAGACAGGCTTTCAAGATACGACACCGAGAAAAAACCCTCCTTCGGTCAATACAGAGTAGTTTTGGCTGATGAAGCTAAAGAAATAAGAGATAATAAAGATAATTTTATAAACATACTGGATTCGCTTGACGAAATAGACAGGGGTATTGCAGAAATACGAAGTTTAAAGCAGCGTATAACAGCTTCAATAAAACAATATGAACCTTGGAAGCCGCTTGTATATAGCCAAAGTGAGCTTCGCCGCTCTAAAACGGTTATAATGCTTGCAGGCACAATTTTCCCGCGTAATTTAGAAAGACTTGAGGAGGGCTTTTTAGGTCTATCCGCAAGCTATGAAGTGATAAGTGAAAGCCCAAGCGAACGCTTTATACTTGTAGCAATACATAAAGATGACAAGGGACCCGCGCTTGAGCTGCTTGAAAAGCTTTCATTCACTAGGGAAACTTTTTCAGGTCTTAACGACATGAGCCCAAAGGAATATCTGATTTCGCTTAGGGAACAAGAAAAAAAATTAGATATAAACGAAAAAGAGCTTAACAGCAAAATAACATCTTTTGGGGACGAGTTGCCAAGGCTTAAATCCTTTCACGATTTACTTATGCTTAAAAAAGCGCAGCTTGAGGCATCGGAGCTTTCCCACGAAACCGAAAGTACATTCTATATGCAGGGCTGGGTACTTGAAAGCTCTGCCGAAAAACTGAAGCAGCGCATACTCTCTATTGCTCCCTATACTGCTATAGAGTTAAGAGACCCACTGCCTGACGAGGAACCCTCTGTAAAACTTGAAAACAGCAACTTTATAACCGCATTTGAGCCTGTTGTCGAGGGCTTTTCGCTGCCAATGTACAGGGCACTTGATCCTACTGCCGTTATGACACCTTTCTACATGACATTGTTTGGCGTAATGCTTTCTGATGCCGGCTACGGTTTTCTTATGGCGCTGGTTATATTTGCATTTATTAAGATTAAAAAAATCCCCGTACGCAACGCAAAAATGTTGTACCTGCTAATGTTCTGCGGTGCAGCGACTGTATTTTGGGGGTTAGCATTTAACACCGTTATTGGCTTCAATGTGTTGCCCCAATTTACTCGCTTCTTCCCCTTTGACGCCATAAACGACCCTCTGCCTGTAATGGTTGCCTGCCTTGGAATAGGCGTAATACACCTGTTTGCGGGCGTGTTTGTAGGAGCTTACCAAAACATTAAAAGGGGCGATGTTGTTGCCGCTATATCAGACAATATAAGCTGGCTTATTCTTCTCGTAGGGCTTGGGCTACTTATAGTGCCCTCAACAGCAAAAATAGGCAAATACCTTGCACTTATAGGTTGCGGCATAATAATCGTCATGACAGGACGGGACAAGAAAAACCCCATAAAGCGGCTAATAAGCGGTCTTGGCGCATTGTACGGTGTAACAAGCTGGGTAAGCGATATATTAAGCTATATGCGCTTATTCGGCATGGGTCTTGCAACAGGGGTTATAGGTATGGTGTTTAACCTGCTTATAGGCATGCTATGGTCGGGCGGCATAGTAGCGAAGATAATTGCTGCTGTAGCATTTGTAGTATGTCATCTGTTTAACCTTGGTATAAACGCCCTTGGCGCATATGTACACGGCTGCAGGCTGCAATATATAGAATTTTTCAGCAAGTTCTACGAGGATGGCGGCAAAGCCTTTAAGCCCCTCGACATGAAAACACGTTATGTTAGCATACAAAGCGAGATTGTCGCTTAGTATATATTGCTCTATTTGAAAGGAGAAACAAAATGGAATTACAACTCGGTCAAATACTCGCCCTTATAGCAGCATCTCTTGCGGTTATAGTAACAGGTATAGGCTCAAGCCGTGGCGTTGGCATGGCAGGTGAAACTGCAGCAGGCGTTGCAACTGAGAACCCCGAAGTTGCAGGCAAATTGCTCGTACTGCAATTGCTCCCGGCTACACAAGGTATCTATGGTTTCCTTATAGCTGTTATAGTTCTTATAAATACGGGCGTGCTTGGCGGGCAGATGGTATCTGTAACTATAGACCAAGGTATAAAATACATAGTCGGCTGCCTACCCGTTATGATAGTTGGCTGGTATTCCGCAATTAAGCAGGCGCGCGTTTCACAGGCGGGTATGCTAATGACGGGTAAACACCCTGATATGTCAGGCCGCGGCGTTACCATGGCTGTCATGGTTGAAACCTACGCAGTTTTCGGACTACTTATATCCTTCCTAATTGTAAACTCAATATAAGGGGACGTTATGGACGCAACGCCTATCCTTACAAAATTAAAAGAGGACGCCGCAAAACAAGCATCGGATATAATAAATGCTGCAAAGCAAAGAACCGATGAAATAAAGCAGCAGGCTAATAAGCGCATTAGTGAAATGCGCGAAAATGACCGCGTAAAGTTTGAGAGGGAATCCGCCGCTATGCAGGATAGAATGCTACGCATGAGCGAACTCGAAAACAAAAAAGACCTGCTTTCATCAAAAAGAGAGCTGGTTTCCAGTGCCTTTGACAGAGCCTTGGAGCTGCTTTACGCGCTGCCCGATAAAGAGAAGAAAGAATTTTTTCTTAGACAGATACTGTCCCTTGCATCGGGCGATGAAGCTCTCCAGCCTGCGGAAAAGTCCAAACAGCTATTTGACGAGCACTTTATACTCGAAATAAATGAAGCTCTTAAAAAGTCGGGCAAAAATGGGCTTATACGTCTAAGCCATGATAACTTTGTTTCTGGCACCGGATTTATACTAAAAAAAGACGGGGTTGAAATAAACTGCACCTTTGAAGCAATAGTCAATTCAAAGCGCCAAGAGCTTGAGGGCGAAGTTGCCAAAATTCTGTTCTCCGGCGATGTATAGGAGGGGGATGTTTTTTGCCGCAAGATAGCATATACTATGCAATCGGTCGAATCAGCCTTATAGAAGCTAATGCAATAAACAGCGCCAAGCTTGAGCGTCTGCTTCAAGCTAATAGTGCACCGGAACTTCGCCGAATACTTGTTGAGTATGGCTGGCCTGATAGTGGCAACGATGAGCAAAATGCGCTTGAACATATACAGAATGCCTGCAAGCTTGTCCTTGAACTTACAACCGATGTGGAAATGGTAAATCTTTTTCTTCTTAAGAGTGATGTTACCAACCTTAAGATAATCTTAAAGGCGTCTGCACTTAACATTGAGCCGGGACTGCTATCCCCAAACGGCACTATTGAGCCTGAAAAGTTAAGGCTTGCCGCCGAGGAAAAACGCTACGATGTTTTGCCCGAAGAATTGCAGACAGCCGTTAAAGAAATTGAGGATATTATCCTGCAAGATAATGTAGACCCTATGCATATTGATATTACTCTTGACAAGGCGTATATGTCTTATGTATTTAATAAGCTTCCAAAAAAGCATAAGCTACTGCACAAATACTTCACCACCATGGCGGATACCACCAACTATGCAATGGCAATACGTTCTATGCACTTAGGCAAGCCCTATGAATTTCTCAAAAAAATGCTGCTGCCCGGCGGTAATATTTCAGAAAGTAAATGGCAAAAGGCATATGAGGAGCCTGAAAACCTGCCGCTTTTAATGCAAGTTTACGGCGGCAAACTATACCAAAGCGCTATCGCTGCTTTTATGGACGATACAAAAATCGCCTTATTCCAGAAAAGGGCTGACGATAATCTGCTTGAGCTTTTCTTCCCCTACAAAAGCAGCATAGACAAGGACGAAAGGCTTATAGGGCACCTTCTCATGAGGGATAGAGAAGCGCAGGCAATACGGCTTATACTCGCAGGTAAGGAAAACGGCTTTTCAAATGAAATAATACAAGAAAGGCTGCGTGAACTATATGTCTAAAAAATTGCAGGAAATAGGCGTAATAGGCGACAGCGATATAGTACTCGCTTTTCGTACGCTTGGTATGCAGGTTGCATCCTGCGACAGCCCTGAAAAAGCTAATATGGCTGTACATAGGCTGGTAAGCGAAGGCATAGGCATAATATTTATTACAGAAGATATAGCACGTATGATACCCGAAACTTTAGATAGATATAACAGCAACGCTGATGTTGCGCTTATACCCATACCCGGCTCCAAGGGAACAGACGGCTTTGCAATGCAAAGCCTTAAAAGCCATGTGGAGCGTGCTGTAGGCGCAAACATACTGCTTAACAATACGGAGGAAACTTAAATGGCACAAGGAACCATTATTAAAGTATCAGGCCCGCTTATAGTAGCTAGCGGCATGGCGGACGCGCGTATGTACGACGTTGTGCGCGTTAGCAACAGCCACTTAGTGGGCGAAATTATAGAGCTGCGCGGAGATAGGGCTTCAATACAGGTATACGAGGAAACCGCAGGGCTTGGTCCCGGGGAGCCTGTATATTCAACAGGCGCTCCGCTTTCGGTGGAGCTTGGTCCCGGGCTTATAGAGTCCATATTCGACGGTATACAACGCCCGCTTACCGCTATAAGAGATATCGCCGGCGACAGGATAAAACGCGGCATTGACGTGCCTGCGCTTGATCGCGAAAAGGAATGGGCGTTTATGCCTAGGGTTTCCGTGGGCGACAGCGTATCAGGCGGTGATGTACTTGGCGTAGTTCAGGAGAGCGTGGTTGTTGAACATAGAATAATGGTACCGCACGGCGTTTCAGGTACAGTTAAATTTATACATACAGGCAGTGCAAAAGTGGAGGACATCGTATGCACCATAGCAGGTGATAAGGGCGAAACCCACGATATAAACATGATACAACGCTGGCCAGTAAGGCGTGGACGCCCCTACCGCGAAAAGCTGGCTCCAACAAGCCCCATGGTTACAGGGCAGAGAGTAATAGATACATTTTTCCCTATAGCTTCAGGCGGAACCGCCGCAGTGCCTGGACCTTTCGGCTCCGGAAAAACCGTAGTACAGCACCAGCTTGCTAAATGGGCGGATACCGATATTATCGTATATGTAGGCTGCGGCGAGCGCGGTAATGAGATGACCGACGTGCTTATGGAATTCCCCAACCTATACGACCCGCGCACCGGCGAAACCCTTATGAAGCGTACAGTGCTTATAGCAAATACCTCCGACATGCCCGTTGCGGCGCGCGAGGCTTCCATATATACCGGAATCACCATAGCAGAATATTACCGCGATATGGGCTACAAGGTAGCCATAATGGCGGACTCTACCAGTAGGTGGGCGGAAGCGCTGCGCGAGATGAGCGGAAGGCTTGAAGAAATGCCGGGCGAAGAAGGTTACCCCGCATACCTTTCAAGCCGTATAGCAGAATTCTATGAGCGCGCGGGCGTGGTAAAATGCACTGCAAATAAAGAGCGCTACGGCTCCATATCTGCAATAGGCGCTGTATCCCCGCCAGGCGGCGATATTTCTGAGCCTGTTTCGCAGGCCACCCTTCGCATAGTAAAGGTATTCTGGAGGCTATCCGCACCGCTAGCCTATGCGCGCCATTTCCCTGCTATAGACTGGCTAGAGTCCTACTCACTATACTTGGACTCTCTCTCCCCTTGGTATACAGACAATATCGCTCAGGACTTTAACTCCCTGCGCCTTGAAGCGATGAGCATACTGCAAAGGGAATCCGAGCTTGATGAAATCGTCCGCCTTGTCGGTATAGATGCCCTAAGCTGGGATGACAGGCTTACAATGGAGGTTGCAAGGTCCATTAGAGAAGACTATTTGCACCAAAACGCATTTGACGAAACAGATACATATACATCGCTTGAAAAACAATACAATATGCTAAGGCTTATACTGCTATATGGGCAAAAGGGCAGAGAAGCGCTTGCAAACGGCGCACAGCTAAGCCGTGTACTAAGCCTACCCATAAGGGACGATATAGCAAGAGCTAAATACCTACCGGAAAAAGAACTTAGTATATTTGAAGCATACGAGCAGGAGCTTAACAATCAAGTCGCCATGCTGTCAGAAGAAGGAGAATTAAATGCTTAAAGAATACCGCAGCATACAGGAGGTTGTAGGTCCGCTTCTCATGGTTGAGAATGTATCCGGCGTTTCCTACGATGAGCTTGTAGAAATTGAACAGGTAAACGGAGAAATAAGGCGCGGCAAAGTGCTTGAGGTCGACGGCGACAAAGCGCTAGTTCAGCTTTTTGAAAGCAGCCACGGTCTTAAGATAGACGACAGCAAGGTGCGCTTTTTAGGGCGAGGGATAGAGCTATCCCTTTCAATGGATATGCTCGGCAGAATATTTGACGGCATGGGAAACCCAAGGGACGGCGGTCCCGCTATTATCCCAGATGAGCGCCGCAATATAAACGGAGAGCCTATTAACCCCGCTGCAAGGGACTACCCTAGCGAATTTATACAGACAGGCATATCCGCTATAGACGGGCTTAATACCTTGGTACGCGGTCAAAAACTGCCTGTGTTTTCAGGCAACGGTCTGCCCCATGCAAGGCTTGCAACACAAATTGCAAGGCAGGCAAAGGTACTTGGCACAGAGGAACAGTTTGCCGTTGTATTTGCGGCTATAGGTATCACATTTGAAGAGGCAGATTATTTTATACAGGATTTTACCCGCACAGGCGCTATAGAACACGCGGTACTATTTATGAACCTAGCTGACGACCCCGCCATAGAGCGCATAGCCACACCGCGCATGGCGCTTACCGCTGCTGAATACCTAGCCTACGAAAAAGACATGCATGTGCTTGTAATAATGACGGATATAACAAACTACGCAGAGGCGCTAAGGGAAGTATCTGCCGCGCGCAAGGAAGTGCCGGGCAGACGCGGATACCCGGGGTACCTATATACCGACCTCGCTTCCATGTACGAAAGGGCAGGGCGCATTAGAGGCAAAAAGGGTTCTATTACGCAGCTGCCTATACTTACCATGCCGGAAGACGATATAACCCACCCCATACCCGACCTTACAGGCTATATTACAGAAGGGCAGATAATACTAAGCCGCGAACTGCACCGCGTAGGCATAGAGCCGCCTATAAACGTGCTGCCAAGCCTATCGCGCCTTAAGGACAAAGGCATAGGCGAAGGCAAAACAAGGGAAGACCACGCCCCCACAATGAACCAGTTATTCGCAGCCTATTCGCGCGGGAAAGACGCTAAGGAACTTGCCATAATACTTGGCGATGCCGCGCTTAGCGATGTAGATAAGCAGTTCGCGAATTTCGCAGATGAATTCGAAAAACAATATGTTTCCCAAGGTTTCAACGAAGACCGCTCTATAGAAGAAACGCTTAACCTTGGCTGGGAGCTGCTGAAACTTATACCGCGCAACGAGCTTAAGCGCATACGCGACGATATGGTAGATAAATACCTTCCCCTTGAAAATGAGGAGGACGCCTAATGTCTGAACTCCGCGTAAACCCAACCAGAATGGAACTTACCCGCGCTAAAAGACGGCTTGTAACAGCAAAGCGCGGGCATAAGCTCCTTAAGGATAAGAGGGACGAACTTGTAAGAAGGTTCGTACATATTGCGCGTGAAAACGCAAGGGTACGCAAAGAGGTTGAAAGTAGCCTTAAAAACGCGCTAAGGCGTTTTGCGCTTGCGCGCTCTGTTATGGACGGACCCACGCTTGAAAGCGCGCTTATGTACCCCGCAAGGAGCGCTAGGGTTTCTATGTCGCGCAGGAATATATTATCCGTACAGGTGCCTGTAATACATGTAGATGAAGAAAGCCTTAGCAAAACTTTACAGACTTACGGCTACGCGGACACCCCCTATGAGCTTGACGAAGCCATATCCACTATGGCGGATATTCTTCCCCAGCTTATAAAGCTTGCAGAAATAGAAAAGACATGCTCACTTCTAGCAGAAGAAATAGAAAAAACCAGAAGGCGCGTAAACGCCCTTGAACACGTTATGATACCGCAGTTTGAGGAAACAATACGCATTATTTCTATGAAGCTTGATGAAGCTGAAAGAAGCTCCATAGTAAGGCTTATGAAAGTAAAAGATATGATAGCCGAGAGGTAATCGCATATTATTTAACATTTTCGCCGCAGGCTCAGGCGCTTGCGGTTTTTTTATTACAAGCAAACCAACTTGTAAGCCTGTTAAATGAATGCTATACTTTTTAAGGATATTCACTATCCAGAAGGAGATTTAATGCAGGACTTTATTGTAATTAAGGGTGCAAGGGTAAACAACCTTAAAAATATAGATTTAAAAATACCTAGGAATAAGCTAATAGTGTTTACGGGGCTATCAGGCTCGGGCAAATCTTCCCTGGCATTTGATACCATTTATGCAGAAGGGCAGCGCAGGTATGTTGAAAGCCTTTCATCGTACGCTAGGCAGTTCTTAGGGCAGATGGAAAAACCCGATGTAGATTTAATAGAGGGCCTATCCCCCGCCATATCCATAGACCAAAAATCAACAGTGCACAACCCTCGCTCAACGGTAGGCACGGTAACGGAAATACACGACTATCTGCGCCTGCTCTATGCGCGCATAGGCATACCCCATTGCCCCAAATGTGGCAAGGAAATTAAGCAGCAGACGGTAGACCAGATGGTTGACAGCCTAATGCGCCTGCCTGAAAAAACAAGGCTTTACATAATGGCGCCTATAGTACGTTCTAGGAAGGGCGAGCATGTTAAGCTTCTTGAACAAGCTCAAAAAGACGGCTTTGTGCGCGCACGCATAGATGGAGAGATATACGAACTTGGCGATACCCCAAAGCTTGAAAAAAACAAAAAACACACCATAGAAATAGTGGTGGATAGGGTTTCCATAAGAGAAGGGCTTGAAAGCCGCCTTAGCGATTCTATAGAAACAGCGCTTAAACAATCCGGCGGCATAGTGCAGATATACATGCTAGATGGTAAAGAAATTACATTTTCCCAAAACTACGCCTGCACGGACTGCGGTATAAATATAGAAGAACTGTCCCCCCGCATGTTTTCATTCAACAACCCATATGGAGCCTGCCCCGTGTGCTCAGGGCTTGGCAGGTTTATGTCTGTTTCTGAAGATATGATATTCCCCGACAGGAATAAATCCCTAAACGAAGGCGCCATAAACATAATGGGCTGGAACAGCGCAGGGAACAGCCGCAGCACCTCTCATATGATGTTTAGGGCTCTTAGCGAATATTATAATTTCAGCATGGATACACCCATAAAGGATTTACCCAAGAAGGTAATAGATATTATACTCTATGGCACAAAGGGCGAAAAAATACCCATGAGGTTTGAATCCCTCGCAGGGCATGGGGTATATAAAATAAGCTATGAGGGCATTATCCCCTCCACCATGCGGCGCTACAACGAAACCACAAGTGAAAACACAAAGGCAGCATACGAAGAATATATGCGAGAAGTGCCTTGCAGCGCTTGTAAAGGTCAGCGGCTTAATGATAATGCGCTTGCGGTAACTATAAACGACAAAAATATAGCGGAACTCAGCGATATGAGTTTAAACGCTTCCCGCAATTTCTTAATTAACCTAAAATTAAGCGAAACTCAGCATATGATTGCAGACCAAATAATAAGAGAGCTTGATTCAAGGCTGGGTTTTTTGTGTAATGTAGGGCTAGACTATCTTTCTCTTTCAAGGGCTGCGGCTACGCTATCCGGCGGAGAAGCGCAGCGCATAAGGCTTGCAACTCAGATAGGCTCAAGGCTTGTAGGGGTGCTTTATATATTAGACGAACCAAGCATAGGGCTGCACCAGAGGGACAATGAAAGGCTGCTCTCCACCCTAAAAGCGCTAAGGGATTTGGGGAACACGCTAATAGTAGTAGAACACGATGAGGAAACCCTTAGAAATGCCGACCATATAGTGGATATAGGTCCCGGCGCTGGTGAGCACGGCGGCGAAATCGTAGCGCAGGGCTCAATAGAGGATTTAATTAAGTCCCCCCGCTCTGTTACAGGCAAATATTTGAGCGGCGAAAAAAGCATACAGGTACCTAAAAAAAGGCGCAAGGCAAGCGGATTCCTTAAGGTTATAGGCGCAAGCGAAAACAACCTTAAAAATATAGACGTAAAATTTCCCCTTGGGGTGTTCTGCTGCGTATCCGGTGTTTCGGGCAGCGGAAAGAGCAGCCTTGTAAATGAGATACTGTATAAAACCCTAGCAAGGGATTTAAACCGCGCTAAAACCGTACCCGGCAAATATAAAACAATAGAAGGCATAGATAAGCTCGATAAAATAATAAACATAGACCAATCCCCAATAGGCAGAACCCCCCGCAGTAACCCCGCCACATATACGGGACTGTTTGACCTTGTGCGAAATGTATTCGCTCAGCTGCCCGAAGCTAAAGCTAGGGGCTATAAAGCGGGAAGATTTTCATTCAATATAAAGGGCGGCAGATGCGAAGCCTGCAAGGGCGACGGTCTAATTAAAATAGAGATGCACTTTATGGCGGATATATACGTACCCTGCGATGTGTGCAAAGGCAAGCGCTACGGCAGAGAAACGCTTGAAATAAAGTATAGGGATAAGAACATATCAGATGTTCTGGATTTAAGCGTAACAGAAGCCATGCGTCTTTTTGAAAACCAACCTGCTATTATGAACAAGCTGCAAACGCTTTATGATGTAGGGCTTGGCTATATAAAGCTTGGGCAGAGCAGCACCACGCTGTCAGGCGGCGAAGCGCAAAGGGTAAAGCTTGCAACCCAGCTTAGCAAAAGGGCAACAGGCAAAACCATAATACTGCTTGACGAACCCACAACCGGTCTACATGCAGATGATGTTTCAAGGCTTATTAAGGTGCTTCAGCAGCTTACGGATAATGGCAACACAGTGCTTGTAATAGAGCATAACCTAGATGTGCTTAAAACCGCGGACTATATTATAGACTTAGGTCCCGAGGGAGGAGATGATGGCGGTTACCTTGTAGCCTGCGGCACGCCTGAAGAGATTGCTGCAAATAAAAACAGCTACACCGGTCAATACCTAAAAAGAGCAGGCATAAAACCTAAGGCATAGCAATATTTCTTGATTTTGCTATGCCTATACCCTATAATACAATCATAGATTTTTGGGGGATTTTACATGGATAACATCAAGCAAAATAAGCTTCTGCCCTACGGGGTATCTATACATATAAAGCTGACCCTTTTGGGGTTAGTTTTAAGATTTATCGCATTATCGCCTCTATGGCTTCACTTTTTAGGCGTACAGCTTCCCTTGCCAGAAAATTACAGGGTGTTTTTGTCGGCTCTAAGCTGCATACCACTTTACATAATTATAGTTCTGCCGTCAAGGTTCTATACTAGGGGCACGCTGTATAAAACATGCTACCCTGTACATGGCGATAAGTTAAAGTTTTCAAGGGCGTTTGCGCTTGCTATTTCTAGGCTGTTGCGCGCGCTTCCTTTTATACTGCCTATATTTATATATGTAACGGGCTTTTACTACCTTTGGTTTATAGGCGATGCAACTCAGCTGTTCAAAACCATACGCTCCGCGGGCACACTTGTCGGCGGCAGCTTCGTACACGGTTTTATTATACTTGTTGTGTTTTTCTTTGTTGCGCTATACCTTGCTTTTATAGGCTGGAGGAGATATGCGGCTATAGAATATCTGCCCATAAGCAGTATGAATAATACAAGGGCATATGCAACAAACCGTATATACATAAAGGAAAATAAATCCAACATAAGGCGCGCATCTGCTAAAAACCTGCTTATGCTGCTGCCTTATTTAGCCGTTACATTTTTCCTGCTCGCTATGGAGATATCCACAAAACTTACAGGCGAAGCAACAAGCGATGTATTCGTGCTGCTTGAAGCTGTAACTACACTCAACTTCACTGCTAAAACATATACGCTGTGCGCGCTTGCATATATAGTGTTAAACCTGCCCTTTGTGGTAACAAGAAAGCGCAATATAGCGCTTGCGCTAAAGCCCCTTAAATGAAGGAAACAATTCGCCTTGATAGGCTGCTTTCAAACACAGGTTTGCTCACCCGCAAGGAAGCTAAGATATATGCAAGGCAAGGCAGGATAAACGTAAACGGTGAAACAATATTCGATAGCTCCACCGGCGTTTCAGTTGGCGATAATATAAGCGTAGATGGCGAAATTATAGACAGCCGCCTGTCCCGCCATATTATGCTAAATAAGCCCCTAGGTTATATTACAGCTTCTAAAGATAGCAATAGCCCCACAGTAATGGATTTACTCCCTTCAAAATACTTAGCGCTTAAATGTATGCCTGTTGGTAGACTTGATAAAGATACCGAGGGTCTTTTGCTTTTTACCACAGACGGCACACTTAACCACAGGCTATGTTCCCCAAAGTATGGCGTTAAAAAATGCTACCATGCGCTTGTGTGCGGAGAGGTTCAGGATAGTACAACAGAGGCATTCCAAAAAGGCATAAGGCTTAGCGATTTTACTTCAAAGCCCGCCAGCCTTGAAATTATATCTAAAGATGAGGGCAATACTCTGTGCGAAGTAATAATAACAGAGGGCAAATACCGACAAGTGCGCCGCATGTTTTTAGCTTGCGGGCATGAGGTGTTAAAACTTAAGCGC
>DUQK01000007.1 GCA_012837835.1 Christensenellaceae bacterium
GGACCGATAATACCCACCATTTTTCTATCTTCAACATTAATAGATATACCTTTAAGGATATCGAAACCGTCAATTGAATAATTAAGTTGTTTTGTTTCAAGGCGCAGCTGCATATTATCCCCTTCCTTTGCTTTTTCGTAAAAGCCATACAAAATAGGGTCCGCCGCATAGGGCAGTTAATATGCCTATGGGAAGCTCGTTTGGCGCTAAAATAATACGAGCCAGTATATCCATGCACACCAAAAATACACCTCCCACTAGGAAGGATAGCGGGAAAACCCGTCTGTGCTCCGTGCCGGTAATAAAGCGCACCATATGTGGCACCATAAAGCCTACTAAACCTATAATACCGCAGCTTGCAACTGAAACGCCGCACATCATTGCTACTACAATAAAGGCTAGGCGTTTTAATAGCCGTGTATCAACCCCAAGGCTTATGGCTGTTTCATCTCCAAGCGCCATAAGGTCAAACGAGCGGGCATTGAATAAAAAGAAAGCCGTGCCAAGAAGTGAACTTAGTATGGGAATCCATACATCCGCCCAGCGAGAGCCGCCGAGTGAGCCCATCATCCAGCTGACAACGGCATTGGAGCTGGAAATGTTTTTTGCGTTATATATACCATACTGACCAACGGCATTTAGTGTGATGGATACCGCAAGACCGGATAGCACCAAGCGCGCAGGAGAAGAGGTGTTTGAAAAGCCGCCTACTGCAAACACCATAAGCAGTGCAAACAGCGCGCCGCCAAATGCCATAAGCGGAAGGAACCATTTAGTATTAAGCAGCGTGTCGCCTATCATAAAGCCGATGCTTACAAAGGCGAGGGCACCGCTTGATATACCCAACACATATGGGTCGGCCATTACATTTTTGGTAACGGACTGCATTGCAGCGCCGGCAACAGCCAGACCGCCGCCTGCTGCGAGTGCAAGCAAGGCTCTTGGAAAGCGCAGGTTCCATACTATATATATATCCGATGGCGTAACGATTTCGGATACTATGCCGAACAATTCCTGTTTTAATACGAGTATTACCTTTTCAATCGGTACTGTTGAAGAACCGAAAGCACAGGCTATGAATATGCTGAAAACATATAAAAACGGCAATAAAATAAAAGATGCTATATATCTGCGCTTCTTTACTGCCGCCATATCTATTTTATCTATATCGCCATATATGTTAGGTGTGGCAACCCTATTTTTAATCATTAATTACACCCCTACAAAACCAATAAGTTAGGCAATACTAACCAACGCAAATGATATCATCATCTATACAGCCTGTCAAGGTTTTTTCTGTATTAAATTAATGGTTGCAGGGTGTACAAAATTAGTTTATATATTATATTGTAAATGTTTTTATTTATAGCCTATAAAATTCATATGGTACATTGTGTCTATTAAGAGCGTATTGGCTGTTTTTAATGCACTCTATAGAGGCGTTTAATTCCCGTCTTTCAAATAATTCTTTTATGCCAAGTTCGTCTATTTGTTTTGCGAAATTGTCTACCAGATTATCCCTGTCGAGCGTGTCAAGCGGAAGCCTTACAAGCTTTGCATATATTATGCTCAAGCGTTCTCTTTTTATTCTGGTTAAATGTTTTTCATCGCGTGTGTTATCTATTGCAAGTTTCAAATGTATATCAGCCTTGTTAAGTGTATATTCATCTAAATAGGGGGAGTTTGGCATGTCAAATATTCCCATATGGTGTTTTTGGGCGGTGCTTTCAAGCGTTTTAAGGCAGGAAAGTATATGCTCTTTTGCGGGCATACCGTAATAATGCTCTACAAATTCTTCTATTAATGAGCGTTCGTCTTCTTCCGTATCCCAAAGCAGTTTGCTTAAAAGGTATATTCGAAGATTCGCAAATGCGCTTGTTTTGCCCGGGGAGTAGTTACCCTGCATAAGCATACCCTCAACTCCGTATTTTTTGTACAGTTTCAGGTTATGCTTCTGTACGCTCAAATTAGGGAAGGGCTGCAAGTAGTTGCTGTAATTTGTAGTATAGTCCCATATATGAAGGTGGTTTGTAATTTCTGACCATTCTTTAAGGTCTGTTATAAAGGAATAGTTTGTCCTTTTGAATGCATCCGCGCAGTTGTTCTCTACATTTATGCCGTCAATTACATAGTCGCACTCACCTAAGGGGTGGCTCTTGCAGCATTCTATGGGGCACAGCCTTATTATTACATTATCCCTTGGAACTATTGTTTTAGGCGCTTTTCTTGTGTGCAGGTAGGCGAAAGTGTGAATTTTATTATTCGGGAACTCCTCTTTTATGGCGTCCGCTATTGCGTTTACAAAGAGAATAAGTGTGGCGGATTGGCTTCCTTCTTTTTCGTCTATGCGCTTGCAGTTATCACACTCACAGCCGCCATACCAGTCGTTCTGCGCGACAGAAAAAATTTGGTGGTTCGGATTATCCCTCATCCATTTAAGAACTTTATTTGTGCATATATTAAGTACTTCCGGGTTAGTCATGCATATCTGGCTATGTTTTTTCTGTCTTTTTCCGTTGAAATAAGAAAAATATTCGGGGTGGCTGTCAAAATATTCATCCGGAGGTATCAGTTCATCAAATGTGTGGGAATAATTATAAAAACGAATTGTATCGCCCATATCTTTTGTGGTATAGGCGCGGGTGGAGTTAAGCCTGCACTTTACGCTGAATGCGCCATCAAGTGCGCCCCTCCAGTATAAATCCCTGTAAGCAAAATCCGGCATAGATGAATAGCTATTTATATTTATTTCATTTACTTTAGGCAGATATTCCTCGTCATGTGCCAAAAAACGCACGCCCAGCTTTTCAAGAAATGAATAAACGCCGTATAAAAGCCCTCTTTGGCTTTCACTGTTTATGGAAATAGAATTGTTATCTATATCAACACAAAAGCTCTCCGATAGTCCATCTCCGGCAGTAAGCTTTATAGGGAAACCCGTGTTACTGAATTCAGATTCTGATATTAGGCTTAGGTATTTCTTCATCTCTTTCACTGCATAGGGCATATTACCGCTAACAGAAATAATTTTTGGAAACTTCATATTTACTTCCTCTCTAAAATTATAATTTTTATTTGCCATTTACATGGTAATGATAATTATGAGATATGTCAATTATTTATAAATATAACCCTTAAAAACTTGACGCATATATACTTTTTCGTTATCATTAATCCGGTTAAACTCATTAAAAACGGATTGGTTAGGTGGTTGCTTGGAAGCTTTGCGAAGTAAATTAAAGGAAGTGCTCTCAGCGGTGCTTCCGGTGGTATTTATAGTGTCTATACTGCATTTTACCATTGCTCCTGTTGGGGGAAGCATGTTTACAGCCTTTCTTATAGGCAGTTTTCTAGTGATAATAGGTTTAACCTTATTTTTATTTGGAATAGACCTAAGCATAGATGTAATAGGGCATAACATAGGTAATTTCTTAGTTCAAAAAGGTAAGTTAGCGCTAGTAATAGTTGTAGGTTTAGTGCTTGGCTTTTTTATTTCATTCGCAGAGCCGGACCTTCATATACTAGCAAATCAGGTGTCTGATGTAACAAGCGGGCAGTTCGGCAGATGGCTTATGGTAACTGCCGTTTCCGTAGGCATAGGCGTTATGATGACACTCGGTATGCTGCGCATACTTAAGAACGTGCCCCTTAAAACAACATTTATGCTTGCCTATGGGCTTATATTTATACTTTCGCTTTTTTCAACGCCGGATTTTTTAGCCATAGCCTTTGACGCTTCGGGCGCTACAACCGGTGCGCTCACAACACCTTTTATGCTGGCGCTTGCTTCGGGCGTTGCATCTATGAAGAAAGACTCTAAAACCAGCGAGGCGGATAGTTTTGGTTTAGTCGGCATATCATCAACGGGGGCTATAATAGGCGTGCTGTTATCCGGCATAATAATGGGCATTGAAAAGCTTGAGGGCGCTCCTGAAAATGTTGCGATGGTAGTTGATGATATTGCAGGCGTGTATGCAAGCGTAGTGCCTACGGTTGTAATCGAAACCTTGTTTTCGCTATCTCCCATTATACTTTCTTACTTATTTTTTCAGTATGTCTACCTTAAACAGCGTAGGTCTGTTGTGGTTTCAGTTATGAAAGGCGTTGCTCTAACCTATGTGGGGTTGGTGCTGTTTTTATCAGGCGTAAACGGCGGCTTTATGAAGGTGGGGAGAACCCTTGGACATATGCTTGCAGACATGGAAAATAAAATTCCTGTTCTGGTGGTATCTTTTGTATTGGGGCTTGTAACTGTGCTTGCAGAACCTGCGGTTATAGTGCTTACTCACCAAGTAGAGGATATAACAGGTGGATATGTAAAGCGCCCATTGGTATTATTATTCCTTTCCGTATCCGTGGGGCTTGCAATACTTATGGCAACTATTCGCATATTGGTGCCGGAAATTAAACTTTGGATGTATCTGTTAATAGGTTTTGGGGCTGCGGTTGTAATGGCGTTCTTTACGCCGGATTTATTCGTGGGCGTAGCCTTTGATGCGGGCGGCGTTGCCTCAGGCCCTATGACTGCCACATTCAGCCTTGCATTTGTGCAGGGGATAGCATATTCTACTCCGCATGCGGACATAGTGTCCGATGGCTTTGGCATGATAGCGGTTGTAGCTATGATGCCTGTTGTCGCCTTGCAGCTGCTTGGCATGTTGTACAAGATTAAAACTCGAAACGTATGAGGAGGAAGGCATGGAGCCGAATAATATAAAAGCGCTTACGTTGATACTTACAATGGAGCAATCCAAAGCACTTTCAAAGCTCACAAGGAAATATCGTCTAAGCTCAACTACTGTAATTGCATTCGGTACAATTTCAAGCTATTTTCTAAACTTGCTTGGAATAACCAGCGATAGGAGAGAGATTATAAAAATTCTCATGGAGGAGGAATTCCTTGAGGAATTTTGCGGCGCACTAAATGATAAATTGCAGCTTGATAAACCAGGGCACGGTATAGCCTATATAACAAATGTACTTGCATGCAGGGGTCTGCATAGTGGAAAAAATATATCTTTTAACGAAACAAGAGGGTTGGATTCGGAGGATAGTATGTATCAGAAAATAACGGTAATTGTAGATAGAGGACAGGCTGATAGAGTGGTAGAAATAGCTAAGGAGGCAGGGGCGCGCGGCGGCACAATATTACATGGGCGCGGCTCAACCGGCAAAGAAGCGCAGACCATTTTTGGCATAGAGATAGAGCCTGAAAAGGAAATAGCCATTATTATTATACCAAGGACTATATCAGAAAAGGTGTTTACAGCCATACACAAAGGCATGGATTTAGATTCCCCCGGCAAAGGTATTATGTTTGTAGAGCCCATAGTCGGCACAAGGGGGCTTTTTGAAAGCAGCGCAGACAATAAAGCTTAGGTTACGGAGTATATGCCTTAATTTGAAGTAGAGCCTAGACATAAGGAGGTGTGTATGAGGTATTATATTACCGGTGCAACGGGTTTCTTGGGCTTACGTGTAGTTAATGATTTGCTTAAACAAGGTGATGATGTAACAGCCTTTGTTATGCCCGGCGATAAGGGCGTTGATTTTTTGCCCGCGGAAGTTAAAATTGTATATGGAGATATTACATCAAAGGAAGATGTAAATACCTTTCTAAGCGGCGGCGGAGAAGGTTCAACCGTAATACACTGCGCTGGTATGATTTCCCTTCTATGGGGCATTAAGCCCATAGTAAAAAAGGTAAATGTAACGGGGACTCAAAACATAGTTGAAGCTTGTATAAAGCAAAATATGCGGCTTATATACATTTCTTCAGTACATTCTATACCCGAAAAACCTAAAGGACAGCCTATGGAGGAAGTAAGCTGTTTTAACCCAAAGCTTGTAGTTGGCGGTTATGCTAAAACAAAGGCTATGGCTACTGCATATGTAATAGATGCTATTGTAAATAGCGACCTTAATGCAGGAATAATATTTCCATCTGGCATAATAGGTCCCGGTGCGCTTACAAATAGTAGCATAACCCACATGATGAAGCAATATATAGATGGAAAGCTGCCCGCGGGCGTTAAGGGCGGATATAACTTTGTGGATGTTAGGGATGTGTCAAGTGCAGTAATATCCCTATGTAATAAAAAAGATAAAAAAGGCTGCTATATAATAGGTGGGCATTATGTAAGCATAGAAGAATTCCTGTCCGCTATACATAGAAATACGGATAGACAGCTTAAAAAGCTTAATATTATGGTGCCGCGTTGGTTTGTAAACCTGTTTGCTGTACCGGTATACGCAGTAAAATATTTTATAACTAAAGAAACCCCTATATATACCCGCTATTCTATTTATACCCTTGGCAGCAACTCAAATTTCATAAGCGATAAGGCGAAAAGAGAGCTGGATTTCTCCCCAAGACCATTTGATGAAACCATAAGGGACACTATACTTTGGATGGAAGAAAAGGGGATAGTGTAGATAACTATTTTCAAATTGAAAAAGGCGCGCCCTTTTGGGGGACGCGCCTTTAATGTTTGTATTATTCAGAAGCGAGTTTCTTGTAGTTCTCTAGGCGGTTGCGAGCATCTTGCTCTGCCTGTTCGAATAGTACTTCTGCCTCTTCGGGGAATGTCTTTAGCAGTGAGGTGTAACGTACTTCGCTGCGGATAAAGTCCTGATAGCTTTCGGTGGGATCCTTGCTGTCTATAGTCAAGGGGTTCTTGCCCTCTTCAGCCAGCAGCGGGTTGTAGCGGTACAGGTTCCAGTAGCCGGCTGCAACCGCATCGCGTATCTTCGCCTGCGCAAGCGACATGTTTATGCCGTGGTTAATGCACGGAGCATAGGCGATTATGAGCGAGGGACCGGGGTACGCTTCGGCTTCGTTAAGAGCCTTCAGCAGCTGCGGTGAGTTAGCGCTCATAGCGACGTGGGCTACATATACATATCCGTAGGACATTGCCATCATGCCAAGGTCCTTCTTCTTAGTGCGTTTGCCTGCCGCAGCGAACTTAGCTACCGCACCTGTGGGCGTTGATTTAGAAGCCTGACCACCGGTGTTTGAGTAAACTTCGGTGTCGAGTACGAGGATGTTTACATCCTGGTTCTGAGCGATTACATGATCCAGACCGCCGTAGCCTATGTCATATGCCCAGCCGTCGCCGCCAAATATCCATATGGATTTCTTGACCAGCAGATCATTGCTGTCAAGTATCTCCTTGGCAAGACCGCAGGCGGGGCAATTGGCGTCTGCTGTAATAGCATCTTCACATGCCTTGATAAGCGCTGCGGCTGTCTTTTTGGAGCCTTCGGCATCGTTCATATTATTAAGCCACGCCTGACCTGCTTCTTTTAGTTCAGCAGTTGAAGCTTCAAGTGCTATAAGCTCTGAAACAAGTATTGCGAGCTTTTCTCTTCTCTGGTTCATCGCAAGGTTAATGCCGAAGCCGAACTCTGCGTTGTCTTCAAACAGGCTGTTTGCCCATGCGGGACCATTGCCTTTTTCGTTTACGGTGTAGGGAACTGTCGGGCTTGAACCGCCGTAGATTGAGGAGCAGCCCGTTGCGTTGGCTACTATCATCCTATCGCCAAACAGCTGAGTGATAAGTTTTACATAGGGTGTTTCACCGCAGCCTGCGCAGGCGCCTGAGAATTCAAACAGGGGTTTTAGGAATTGGCTTCCCTTGACAGTGTTCTTGTTGTGGTTAAGGTCATTTGTTTCAGGCAGAGTCATAGCAAATTCCCAGTTGGATTCCTGATTCCTCTGACTGTCCAGGGGTTTCATCACAAGGGATTTCTCCTTGGAGGGGCATACTTCAGCGCAGTTGCCGCAGCCTGTGCAATCCATCGGACTTACCTGAATGCGGAACTCATAGCCTGCATAATCCCTGCCAAGCGCCTTCTTGGTTTCAAAAGCTTCAGGTTTATCCGTGCCTTCTTTTACTAGGAAGGGGCGTATTGCTGCATGGGGGCAGACAAATGCGCACTGGTTACACTGGATACAGTTGTCTATAAGCCATTCGGGTACGTTTATAGCAATGCCGCGCTTTTCGAACTTAGTTGTTCCTGTAGGAACAAAGCCATCAGGTGTGAAAGCAGAAACAGGCAGATTATTGCCTTCTTGGCGCAGTATCGGCTGAATTACATCGTAGAAATATTCAGTGGCTTCTACGTGTACTGGTTCTGCACCGGTTGTGGCGTTTGTCCATTCCGTGGGTACCTTGACTTCTTTAAGACCTGTGATTGCTATATCAATAGCATCCCAGTTCCTCTTGACTATAGCATCGCCCTTGCGACCGTAGGCAATCTGGGCATATTCTTTCATGTATTTTTCAGCATCTTCATAGGGAATAACATTTGCAAGTTTAAAGAACGCAGCCTGCATTATAGTGTTAATGCGCCTGCCCATGCCAACCTGGCGAGCCAAATCAGTAGCGTCGATTATATAGAGCTTCGCTTCTTTCTTTGCAAGCATACGTTTCATGGAAGCGGGGAGATGGCTGTCAAGCTCGTCTTCGCTCCACTGACAGTTTAGAAGGAATGTGCCGCCCTGTTTTAGGGGTTTAACCATGTCATACTGTGTTACATACGCAGGGTTGTGGCAGGCGATAAAGTTTGCCGAATCTATCTGATAGGTAGAGCGTATCGGATGCGTACCAAAGCGCAAGTGCGATACCGTAAGACCGCCGGACTTCTTAGAGTCATAAGCGAAATAGCCCTGAGCATACATATCGGTATGGTCGCCGATTATCCTTATTGAGTTCTGGTTTGCACCTACAGTACCGTCAGAGCCCAGACCATAGAACATGCAACTTACTGTGCCTTCTGGCGCGGCGTCATACAGTTCGCCAAGAGGCAGGGATGTAAAGGTTACATCGTCCTCTATACCTACGGTGAAGTGGTTCTTGGGTTCATCTTTTTCGGCATTGTCATATATGGCTTTTACCATGGTGGGAGTAAATTCCTTGCTGCCAAGACCGTATCTGCCGCCAAGTACCTTAATATTGTCTTTGCTGCCTTCAAGCAGTGTCGCACATACATCAAGATAAAGCGGATCGCCTATTGAACCGGTTTCCTTTGTACGGTCCATTACGGAGAGTACCTTAACGGTTTCAGGAAGTGCATTTATAAAATGCTTAATGCTGAACGGACGGTATAGATGTACATTGAGTACGCCGACTTTCCTGCCTTCTTTATTTAGGGCTGCCGCGGTTTCTATTGCGGCTTCAGCGCCTGAACCCATTATTACTATTACATTTGTAGCATCCGGTGCGCCGTAGTAGTTGAACAGCTTATATTTTCTACCGGTTAGTTCGTATACTTTTTTCATCTCGTTTTCTACAATTTCGGGAACCGCATTATAGTATTTGTTTGCGGCTTCGCGGTTCTGGAAGAAAACGTCGGGGTTTTGGGCGGTTCCTGCCTGATGAGGGTTCTCGGGGTTAAGAGCGCGCTTTCTGAAAGCGTCTATCTTTTCCCAGTTGACGAGCTTCGCCATGTCCTCGTACTCAATTTTGTCTATCTTCTGGACTTCGTGGCTTGTACGGAAACCATCGAAGAAGTGCATGAAAGGAACGGATGACTCTATAGCAGCAAGATGTGAAACCAGCGCAATGTCCTCCGCCTCCTGTACGCTAGAGGAAGCAATAAGGGCAAAACCGGTTTGACGACATGCCATAACGTCGCTATGGTCGCCGAATATTGACAGCGCGTGTGTAGCGAGTGTACGGGCACTTACGTGGAATACGCCGGGCAGCAGCTCACCTGATATCTTGTACATGTTGGGTATCATCAATAGCAGTCCCTGTGAAGCAGTATAGGTAGTTGTAAGTGCGCCGGCAGCTAGTGAACCGTGGACAGCCCCCGCAGCCCCCGCCTCTGATTGCATTTCCTGTACCAGCACAGTTTGTCCGAAGATATTTTTGCGCCCTTGGGCAGCCCATTCGTCGATATACTCTGCCATTGTAGATGATGGAGTTATGGGGTAAATTGCAGCAACATCGCTAAATGCATATGCTACATGACTTACCGCACCGTTACCATCAATGGTGAATTTGTTTGCCATGTTTGACCTCCTCATACGCTTTTTAATAAAGGTGCACATATTGCCAGGACACCTTATATGCGTATTAATTATAGACAGAGTTCGTCTGATAGTCAAGAATTTGCTATAAATAAGAGGGAATTTATAGAGTTGGCTTGACATGCGCCTTGGGGGCGCCCTTACAATGCAGTTAGGAGGTGCAATAATTATGAAAACAAATGATGCACAAAAGAAGACGGGTTTAACTAGAAAAGCACTTAAATACTATGAAGAACAGGGCTTAGTAGTGCCTTCAAGGGAAGAAAACGGATATCGCCATTATAGCAATGAAGATATTGATAAGCTAAATGAAATAAGCGCATACCGCAAAATGGGGCTTAGCGTGCCTGAAATCAAAAGTATTTTGTTTTCAGAAAGCAAAAAGGAAATTCTAGCTGAAATAGTAAAGGACAAAAAAATCCGCCAAGAGATAGCAACAAAAAGAATAAACTTGCTTGAAAAATTTGCTTTAAGCGGTATATCAAGCGATATTGAAGAGGAGCTTCTATTAATTGAGGTACAGGAATCAATTTACGATAGGTTATCGGAAAAATTCCCGGGCTTTATAGGGCAGAGCATGTTTTTAAGTTATCGTCCATTCCTTCAGGGTAAAATAGAAACGGAAGAGCAAAAACAAGCCTTTGACGATTTGGTGGAATTTCTTGATAACATGGATAACCCGCCGCCTATGTCTGAAGAGGAAAAAGAATTTTTTCAAAGTACGGCAGCAGAAATTTCACTTGAAATGATGCAAAGTGCAGCTGAAGATAAAGTCAACGCGGTTTATAGTGGAGGTAAATGGTTTAAAGAAAATGCCGAAACTATAAAAAGCTATATGAAATATAAAAATTCCGAAGAATACCGCCAAAGCCCAGCCTATACCGTTTCAGAAAAAATGCGTAATTATTTAAGCGATAGCGGCTTTTACGATGTAGCTATACCGCTAATTAGAAAAATCAGTCCTGCGTATGATAGATACTATATAAAGCTTATGGAGTTAAATGAAAGATATGAGGACAGATTGATGAATTTATATGTTGAAGATTAAAAATAAACGCAGAATAAAAGCTACGCATAGATATGTGGGGAGTGTATTATATGCTCCCCGCATATCTTTAATTAAAGCGTACTTAGTGTGTTTTTAGTGTTTGCCATGTGCAAAGCAAAATGTTTTTCTGTGGGCTTGCATTTTTTACATGCATCTAGTATAATTCCACTTGCTTTGCTGATGTAGCTCAGTAGGTAGAGCGCATCCTTGGTAAGGATGAGGTCACCAGTTCGACTCTGGTCATCAGCTCCATGATTTTGCCCGCTAAAATGCGGGCGTTTTTTGTCCTAGTAAAAATTCTTTTGTAAAATGGTAAAAAATTCCCGAAATATGTATTGACAATATGAGATATTTCATTTAGCATTGAAGCGTTCGGATAAAAAAAGCTAGATAGGAGGTAGCAGTATCAAAAATGACTAAGAACTTAGAATATCTGGGGATAATCGGTACAAATAATGTTTATTGTAATTTATCACCGGCAGTGCTTGTTGAGCATGCGATTAGAAGAGGAGAGGGCGTACTTAGCGAAACGGGCGCATTGGTCGTCAAAACCGGAAAATATACAGGGCGCTCACCTAAAGATAGATTCGTTGTTGACCAGCCCAGCATACATGATGAAATTGCTTGGGGCAGTGTAAACATGCCCATAAGCGAAGAAAAATTCGACAGAATATACGCAAAAATGCGTGCTTATCTGCAAGGCAGAGATTTATATGTTTTCGATGGCTTTGCAGGTGCGGACAAAACTTATCGTCAGCAGATTAGAGTGGTAAATGAACTTGCAAGTCAAAACCTGTTTATACATCAGTTATTGATACGTCCAAGTGATAAAGATGGAATAGAAAATCACAAGCCTGATTTTACCATTATTGCAGTTCCCGGTTTCAAATGCATTCCGGAAGAGGACGGCGTAAATTCCGAAGCTGCGATAATAATCAACTTTGAAAAAGGTCTTGTTATAATTGCCGGAAGCCAGTACGCGGGAGAAATCAAAAAGAGCGTATTTTCGGTAATGAACTATGTTTTACCCAAAAAAGGTGTATTCCCTATGCACTGTTCTGCAAATATAGGCAAAGAAGGAGATAGCGCATTGTTCTTTGGTCTATCCGGCACAGGGAAAACCACGCTATCAGCCGACCCTGATCGCAAACTTATAGGCGATGATGAGCATGGCTGGAATGACGCGGGTATATTCAACATAGAAGGCGGTTGTTACGCAAAGTGCATAAACCTATCTAAAGAGCATGAACCTGATATATGGAATGCTATTAAGTTCGGCGCGCTTGTTGAAAATGTCGTAGTAGACGAAGATACTCGAGTACTGGATTTTGATGATGGTAGATACACTGAGAATACAAGGGTTGGTTACCCGGTTGATTTTATAAGTAATGTAGAGCTTTCAGGCGTAGGTTCACATCCTAAGACGGTAATTTTCCTAACCGCCGATGCCTTTGGTGTGCTGCCTCCTGTAAGTAAGCTTAATCGTGAGGCTGCCATGTACCACTATGTGTCAGGCTATACTGCAAAGCTTGCGGGTACGGAACGCGGGGTTACCAAGCCCGAGGCGACATTCTCCACCTGCTTTGGGGAGCCTTTTCTACCGCTGCCCGCAGCAAGGTATGCACAGCTACTAGGTGAAAAGATAGATACATATGGCTCAAATGTATACCTAGTAAATACCGGATGGTCAGGCGGTGCATATGGCAAGGGTGGAAGCCGCATAAAGCTTCCGCTAACTCGCGCTATGGTTTCAGCCTGTCTTGACGGTTCGCTTGAAAATGTAGAATACGAGCATGATCCGATATTCAACTTGGAAGTACCTAAAACCTGTCCCGGGGTGCCTGATGAAATACTAAGCCCCCGCAAAATGTGGGAGGACGAAGCCAAGTACGAGAAAGCAGCAAAGAAACTGGCGAAAAAATTCCGCGAGAATTTTGAAAAATATACAAATATGCCCAAAGAAGTGGTGGACGCCGGTCCCAAAGAATAAAACAAAAATTTTACCGCCTTTAACGGGCGGTTTTTTGATGCAAATAATTATATATTATTGGAGATAGTAATGAAATATAGAGAGACAAAACGCATATTGTGCTTAATTATTGTTCTTGTGCAGCTTGTTGCGCCTGTGTGTGCTTTAGGTGTGGAATTCGGAATGAAAGTCGATAGCGAGGTTGAAGCACAATTTGGTTCAGAGGGGAGAATGTCCTTTCAGTTTTGGGTTACCGAGCCCTTTCTTGATTCTGTAAGCTCAAATATAAAAGTATCAGGAGTAAAAATTGTAAATTCATCATTCAAAAACTGTTCGGGTGAATGTGATAATAAAAAACTATCAATAAAAGCAGATCAAAAACAGGGGTTTGTAAGCGGTACAATCTATTTTAGGCTCAATGAAGGGTTAACGGAAGAACCGTATATTCAATTGAATAATATTATAATAACACATAGTAATGGGGATAAGTCTAATGCGGAAAGCAGAACATGTCATATAAAAGTTAAAGAACCACATGTACATGAATACGTAATTGATGAAAGTACAAGAATTGAACCTACATGTACGAAGCCGGGAGAATATACAGAAATTTGCTCTTGCGGAGCGAAAAATATTGTTGAAATAGAAAAAACCCCTCATAATTTTGAGGTGGTTGAGGAAAAAGCTCCAAGCTGCACTGAGAATGGCTATAAAAAAGAAGAATGTACTTTTTGTGGTTTTAAAAAAGATGAAGAGGTATTATTAGCGCTTGATCATGACTATTTGCCTACTAATAACGCAACAGAAGCAACATGCGAAGACGAGGGTATAATTGAATATGTTTGTGATGAGTGCGGTGCAACTAAAACGGAAAAAATAGAAGCATTAGGGCATGATATGCCTACGGAAGGCAAAACAACAAAAGAAGTTACATGCACTGAAGACGGTGAAATCACATATGCTTGTCAAAGGTACGGCTGCACTTATACTGAAAGCAAAATTATTAAGGCTAACGGTTATCATGATTATGGGGAAGAAAAAACTTTAGAAGCTACTTGTACACTGCCAAATAGGCGCGTAAAAACCTGCTCTGTGTGTGGTGATAAAAACATTACGACACACGGAAAAGCTAATGGGCATAAATGGAGCGAGTGGCAGCTTAATAAAAACTATAACTGTAACGATGGCGGTACAAAGTTACGGCATTGCGTTATCTGTAAGGAAGAGGAAACTGATGATGTAGAGCCTAAAGGGCATGATGAAATGGCTTCGTTATTTACAGTTGTAACTCCTACTTGTGAAACTGAGGGCTATAGCATGAAAAAGTGCTTCACATGCGGGGCTTATATTGGGGAAAAATTTATTGTTGAAGCGACAGGACATTTGTGGAGTGAATGGACTGCGCCCGAAAATGCATCTTGTGAACTAGGTTATACTGAAAGCAGAATATGTGAAACCTGCGAAAAACCCGAAAATAGGAAAATAGAAGCAGGAGAACATCAATTCGGCAATGGTTATGACATTGTAGAATCAACCTGTATTACGGAAGGCTCAATAAGTAGGAAGTGCAAAATCTGTGGTTTTATAAAAAAGGAAACACAGCCCTTAAGAAACCACCATAGGTATGTACTTACTATAGAAACAAAGGAAGCTACCTGTACTGAGGAGGGTGAAATCACCAAAATATGTGATGATTGCGGTTTTGAGCTGAAAGAATCTACCGCCAAAAAACAACATAACTGGCTTGAACCAGTATATCTAAGCAGGGCAAGCTGTAAGGAGAATGGAAAATACTATTTGGAGTGCGCTGTATGCCACAAAAAAGTTGAATATAAGGAACCGGCGCTAGGACATATAACAGGAAAATGGAATAGGATAAGGGAAGCTAGTTGTGAAGAAACCGAAATAAACAGTACTATCTGCCAAAGATGCAATGAAATAATATATAAGGAAAAGCCCGCAATGGGACATCTTTATGAGGATTGGACACAAATTGTTAAGCCCAGCTGCACTGAAAATGGCTTGGAAAGCTGCGTATGTAAACGCTGCGAAAATGTTATAGATAGGGCAATAAAGGCTCCGGGGCATACGTTTAGTATAAGGCGGGATATACGCGAGCCTAATTGCGGGCAGGAGGGTTTGTTTGAGTGTGAGTGCGAAATATGTGGCTTCACACAGGAGTTTAGGCGTGCAATTGTCGGGGAGCATAGGTTTTCAGATTGGGAGATAAGCGTTGCGCCTACATGTATTAGCGAGGGAGAGACGCAGCGAATATGCGCACAGTGCGCAAAACTAGAAACAAAGGTACTTGGCTTATCAAAGCACGCTTTTTCAAATTGGAAAGTTGAATATGGTTCAACCTGTGCCGAACAGGGACAATCCACAAGGGTGTGCGAGCATTGCGCTTTTGTGGAAAACAAGCTTCTTCCCATAAGAGAAAACAGGCACGATTATTCGCAGTGGGAGGAGATAATAACTCCAACATGTAAAGAAAAAGGAGAAAAGAAGAGGACGTGCGCAAGCTGCGGTTTTGAAGATATTAAGGAAATACCGGCAGAAAAACATAGATTTACAAGGTGGAAAACATCCGTAAGCGCAACATGCGCTGATAAGGGAGAATATATGCGCATATGCGAAAAATGCCAAGCGGTAGAAACAAAACCAATACCCGAAAGCGAAAACAAACACGATTATGGAGAGTGGGAAGTAGAAAAAGAAGCCACATGTGGGGTTGAAGGTATAAAAAAGCGCATATGTAATTACTGTGAATTTGTGGAAGAAAAGGTTATAGATGCGCTTTCCCACAGATACGGTGCTTGGAGCAAAATAAAATATGAGGACTGTACTAAGGGAGGCATGCAGACTAGGGTATGTAAAAATTGCGGGGAAGAACAAATCCGTACAATAGAAGCTAGAGAACATCATTTTAGCAAATGGGAAACAATAAAAGCGGCAAGCTGCGTGGGCGATGGAAGCCGCAAGCGCGCATGTAAAAGGTGTGGTTATGAGCAGATGGAAATTGTAGGGGGTAAAGGACATAAGCCCGGTCGCTTTATAACCGTACAGAAAGCAAAGCCCTATCAACCGGGAGTGCAACAGAGAATATGTAAAAACTGTAATCAAGTAGCGGATAAGCGTTCATATAGCCTTTCAAAGGAAGCTATGGCTGTAGTTTTCTCGCCACTTGGCATACCACTTAATGAGCTGCTTCCGGATAGAACTGAAAGCTGGTTTATGCTTGTGCCTTTTGATATTTCCGAGCCAAGGGAAATGCACTATCCACTCGTTGCGGATAATAAATATATTATAGGGGATTTATCTCTCGAGATAACAGAAGATGAAATAATACCTTCTGCTGATTATTATACAGATAAAACAGAAGACGTAAATGTAATTCTCCACTTTTACTCGTCGCTTGATGAACTGACTCCAAGACGCATAAAGTACAGATATAAGGGACTGGAGTTAGAGGAACCTATATCTTTAAATAAATATAAAAACAAGAAGGTGCTTTTCATGTACCTGCGTATAGAAGGTGTATTTGACGAGCGAGAGAAGCAAAACAAATTATTTGATATTACAGATTATGAAGATGAAATACTTGAGATGTATAAATTAATAGACAATATGTAATTTAATCAAGGTTTTTAAAAGACATATGCTCGCTGATTTCTATTTTGCTATCCGCTGCAATTTTGGAAAGTATAAGCTGAGCGTTTTCACCGGAAGCGAAAACAGGTCTAAAGTCGTTTATTTCTCTGCTGCCGCTTGTGTGTATGGGTATAAGTTTTAGCTCTGTATTTGTTAATTTATAACCGCTAAAAGACAGTTCCACTCTTGCGATAATAGCGTCAAACTCCTCAAGGTTTAGATTGCCTCCGAATACTAGGTTACCAAGAGAATATATTATCAAGCCGTTATTATATCTTTCTATACCTTGAACAACGTGGGTATGAGTGCCGACTACTAAATCTGCGCCGCTATCAATAGCTTCGCGCGCCATTTTTTCCTGTAGCTCGTTATGGTTTTCTTCGTATTCCTTGCCGAAATGTAGGCTGTAAACTATGTAGTTGCAGCCTGATTCCTTGAGTTTTTTTATCTCCTCGTGCATGTTACTTGGGTTTTGCAGGTAAATAGTCTCCCGCATTCCGCCAAAGCCTATGCGTATATCATGTTTTTCGTATATATCAAAATGCCCATAGCCACTGTACCTTATTCCCGCATTTTCAAGCGCCCTTCTTGTGGCTTGTTTGCCCTTGTAAGAATAATCTACATGGTGGTTATTGGCGATATTTACTGCTTCTATACTGCCTTTTTTTAGTATATCGGTATATTCCGGCAGACCTCTAAAATTATGTTGGCGCTTTTTAAAACCCGTTTTATCCTCAGCAAGTACGCATTCTAGGTTTATCATGGAGAGGTCGTCGTCTTCAAATACGGGAAGTACTTCGCTGAAAAACCAATCCATGCCTTTTTCCTGTACAGCAGCTTCAAATGATAATTGGTCTTTTCTATCCTTTACATCGCTTGCAAGTACGCAGTCGCCGCCAAAGGTAAGGGTAATTATTCCCGTGCCTGCGGAAAGTATTTCTTCATCATATGTTACTGTGTATTCCAGTGCCTCGTCAGGTATATCTGTTTCAGGGCTAAGCATATCATTAATACTTAACATGACATCGTTTCTCAAGTCATATTCAGCAAATACAGGCGAAATAATCATTGAAATTGTTGCAATAAGCGCAAAAAAAAGCGCGAATCTTCTTTTAAACATTAATTTCCTCGCTACGGTTTTGTAGATATAGTTCGTTTGAAATAATATAGTTTTTTACTCCCTGTGGGACAAGTGCGGAAATGTCTTTCCTTTCTATTAGTAGTTGGCGTATATGGCTTGAAGAAATATTAAGCCCTCTGCCTTTTAATAGTATTGTTTTAAGCCCATATTCTTGTTTAAGCTCATCAATTATATTTACAATATTATCTGGAGACTCATTCCGTAAAATCACTGCCATACTACATAAGCTTGCTACTTTTTTAGGTTCGCGCCATGTATGAAAGTTGTGTATACTATCGCTGCCTACTATGTATATAAAATCTTCATGCGGATACTCGTACTTTAGAGCTTCGAGAGTATTTGCAGTGTAACTTGTGCCTTCACGGAATAATTCGTATGTGTTTATAAATAAACGGTCATTCATTTCGGCTGCTATTTTAAGCATATCAAGCCTGTGGAATTTGCTTGCGCTTGCGCTTTTATGCGGCGGATCGCCGCTTGGGAGCAACATTATTTTTGGTAATTTAAGCTCCTCAAGCGCGATATCCGCCATATTCATATGACCTAAATGTATTGGGTCGAATGTACCGCCGAGTATTCCCAGCATACTACTTGTAGCTTACAGCTACAGTTTCATCGGCGATTACGATAAAGGTTTTGCCCCTTTGGAAAGAAAATTCGTTGCCGCTTTCGTCTACAAATACCGTGCGGGAATCTTCGCCGTTTCTGTACCAGGCGCCGCTTATGTATTTGCCGCCGGAGAATATATCCGCAGCTCCGCTGGTTCCAAAGTTCTTAAGGTATAAATAACCGCGTTCCCAGCCTATGGCTACACGCTGTATAATTACGTTTGCAAAAGGTACAATGTTGCCCGTATCCATATCTATATAAGGTCCAGATGTGTTGCTGCGGACATAGAAATTCTGCTCTTTATTATAGCTGAAGCTTGAAAGGCTTGCAGGGTTAGGAACGCCAGAGCTATCCTTAGTGTAATTTATAGCTATTTCTTGTGCATTCATTCCTTTTTCGGGGAGAGAATCCCTAAACAACATGGGGCGGGGGATGAATACTACGCCATTAGATATGAGATTACTTTTTATATCCTGTACATGACAGGATAAATTGTGACCCGCGGCATTATGATGAGTTTCTCTGCTGTTAAAAAGACTTCCGAGCAGGTTGAAGTGTTTATTCTGCATATTTGCAGCCTTTAAGTTCATTGGAACGCTCGTTTCCTTTCCGAGTTCCTCACTCGTATGTCCTGCATAGGCAAAGGCTGCACCGTATGTTGTGGCAATATCCACAAAGGGTGCTCTTGCTGAACGTACTCCTCCCGCTTTTTCGGGCACTTGGTCTGCAAATAAGGCCAGAAGCCTTGTTGCGCCTCTGCCCATATGCGGAACCTGATACATTATATCCGCCTTTGATACTCCCCAGTGAGGGTGAGCGTCCTCAGAGTTGTCAATTACTATAAGTATGGGTACATAGCTACCATTAAAAGGCAGCCCTGTTGTGCTGCTTTCCCCGGGAATTATGGGGTTGTCAGGATAGCTTACTCTAAGCGGAACGCTGTGATGCACACGCCCCGGTATGGCTATTTCTTGTGAAAACGCCGCTACAGGCAGTAATACTGCTACCATAAATAATGCGATAAATTTTTTCATTTGAAACCTCCTTTATTATTCACTTTCATACTACTACAAAAAAAGCAAAATTTCAACATCTATTTGTAACAATTTATAAATCCTAATGTAATTCAACAAACTAAAAGTGATAAGTATTTCATATGTGTTGAAATATTATACATTTATGACAAATGGAATCAAAGCAGAAAGCTCCTTTTGGGTATATCATGAAAGTGATTATCAAAAAAGGTTCTCTCAATGGCTAATATATAATAGAAGGAATACGATATAAGAAGCGGATAGTGGATTGTGTAATAAGTAGGAACAATAATGCTTATGTGACAATTACAACTATTCAACCACTCCTTTTTCACATCAAAAACTTTTTTTTCATGTTAGCCTACAATACATTTATGACATGAGGAACGAAAAACGAGAAACCCTTTAGTATATTATAAATCATCAAAAATAATTATCAAGAAAGGATCTCTCAATGGATAGTATAACAGAAGGAATGCGA
>DUQK01000008.1 GCA_012837835.1 Christensenellaceae bacterium
ACTTATCTCAGTTTAAAGCAGCGCATAGATTGTAGCGAATTTTTTGATTTGGCAAAGCTTGGCGAAGGAAACATAGCGGTGCTATATTGACTGAGCAAAGCAAAGACAAATCGGAAAAGGCGCACAAGATAAAGCTGATTTAGGCTGAGATGAGTATTAAATAAGGAGCAATAAAAACGCTTCTTATTTCATTTTAGTACGCTAAATTGAAATAAGAACAGCAAAACGAGCTTGTTATTTCAAGTCGGGTTGATATGTTGAAATAAAAACTTGTAAACTCACACTTAAACGCAAATAAAATCATTTTTATTACTTGACTAATTCCAGCATAGCAACCCCAAAACAAAAAACTTTTTAAATTCCTCAAAAAAACTGTTGACAAGTATATCGAGGCGTGATATACTTTATGTATCGAAGCTCGATGTATCGAGGTGGAGTATACAGGGCTCACATAAAAGGGGGTTGCTATGGACGAGAGAATACGAAGGGTATATGTACCAATGACAGAAACGGGGTTCTACATATTGTTTTCCTTGCAAGAGGAAATGCACGGCTACAACATAGGCAAATATATAAGCGATATAACAGGAAACCAAGTTTCAATAAGCCCGGGAACCATGTACGGCACCCTATCCAAAATGGAAAAAGACGGGCTTATAGACTTTATACGAAATGAGGACAAAAGGAAGTTTTACAAAATAAACGACCTTGGCAGAGAGGTTCTTAATATTGAACTTAAAAGGATAGAAAGGCTATATAAAAACAGCAAAGGAGAGGTAATAGATGGGTAAAACTGTTACAAAATTCAAGTTTTTCACAATTTTTCAGTACGACCTTGAAGAAAATTATCTAAGAGAAATGTCTAAAAAAGGGCTACACTTTAAATCTGCCAAATTGCCCGGTTTTTACACATTTGAAGTAGGAGAACCTAAAGACATAGTATATAGGCTGGATTTTATAAGAGAAGACGGCAAAGATGAAGAAGAGTATAGGAACACACTTAAACAAAACGGCTGGGAATACAAAACAGAATTTGCAGACTTTTCATACCATATAAAGCTCGCAGAAGAAACAAATACAGAGCTATCATCTGATAGGGAATCCAGATTAGCACATGTGCTTTCCATGATGGAAAAAAGAAGACTGCCTATACTGCTAATAAACCTATGCCTTTGGTACAGCGTTTTTTCAAGCTCACCCACAAATTTGACGGATATATTAGCATCTGTCATGTCTGCAGTGTCTATAATTGCAGCTTTATTCCTGCTAAGGGATTACAGGCGCCTTAAAAACAAGCTTTCCAGTATTCCAAAAATTTAACCAAAGCTATAAATAGTAAGGGGATAAAAATATGGCTAAAACTGTTAGAAAATACAAGTTTTTCACAATTTTTCAGTATGACCTTGAAGAAGAATATCTAAGGGAAATGACAAACAAGGGGCTGCACCTTAAATCCGTAATCTTTCCCGGTAAATATACCTTTGAAGTGGGCGAGCCTAAAGATATAGTATACAGGCTTGATTATAAGGGAGAAAAGTATAAAAGAGATGAAGAGTACAAAGAAATGCTAAAAGAAAACGGCTGGGAATATGTATTTGAGTTTGCTGAGTTCGTATACTACAGAAAATCCGCAGATGCGGAAAATACAGAGCTGTTTTCAGACAGAGAATCCAGATTAGAATACTTAAAATCCGTAGCCAGAAGAAGAATGCTGCCTTTACTTTTAATTACTATTTTCTTTTGGATAATGCATTTCTCATACCCATCTTATACCTCTGCACACTACTTTACATTCGGCGCATCAGCGGTATATTTAATACTTATGTTCGTGCTTATAAAGGACTATATAAGGCTTAAAAATAGATCTTAGCGCAGTAAGCAAGGCATAATAAAAGCACAACAGGTTTTTTACTCAACTTGTTGTGCTTATTTTTTGCCAGGTAAGAGCTTTGCAAAAGTTAAACTACATAAACCCCGGCATAGTGTATTACCAAGAAAAGAATCCTCTAAATATAGAAAATATTATCTTAAACGGGAGCAGGGTCATGCGTATTACGAAAAACACGGTCCATATTATTATTGGCAGTACAAAGGATACACCTATCGCCGAAAACACTATGCCTATTATAATGCCGAATATTCCGGGGATAATTTTAAGAAACTGTATAGCAAGAAAAAAGCCTATTATACCCTTTGCAATTTTGGCAAATGTGCTGGAGTTTTGCTTTTCAAAGTTCTCCTTGCTGCGCTTAAAGCCCTCTTTTTCTTCCTCCATAAACTCCTTGCGCCTTTTAGCCCTTTCAAGCCTTTCCCTCTCCTTTTTGTATGCTGCTTCCTCCGCCTGCTCAACATCGCTTGCATACATGGGTTCGCCCTTGCCGCCATAGCGCTTTGCCATTTCGGCGGGGTTTTCCATGCTTAGTATAAGTTCGTCCTCAGTTAGCCCTTCACGCAGCCTTTTAAGCTCCATATCGTAATGTAAGTCCTGTATTATCCTCTCCCTCTCTTTTTTGGGGAGATTTCTAAGCTGCCAATCTACCATAGCCAAATATCTTTTAATATTGCTCTGCATAATTCCTGCTCCTCCTTTCGTGTACAGCTTTATGATACATCAAAGAGCTTAATTACAAATAAAGTATGGATTAGAATTTTTTAATATCCGCACACCTAATGCAAATGTAAATTGTTTCTTTTGTTTTACGCTTCTATTGCAAAACTTTCGATGTATATATATAATGTACTTGTTTTTATCAGGAGGTATTTGATGAGCGAAGATACACGCAGCTTGGTATATAGACTGCTTAACAATGTGCGCAAGGTAATAGTAGGCAAGGACGATGCCATACAGCTTGCGCTTATTGCCCTTCTTTGCAAGGGTCATGTACTTATTGAAGACGTGCCGGGCGTAGGTAAAACAACCCTTGCGGCGGCGCTTGCAAAATCGCTTGATTGCAGCTTTGGCCGCATACAGTTTACACCGGACATTATGCCGTCTGATGTTACGGGCTTTACCATGCTAAACATGCAGACAGGCGAAATGGAGTATAAACCGGGGGCAGTATTTACCCAGATACTTTTGGCGGACGAAATAAACCGCACCAGCCCTAAAACCCAGTCAAGCCTTATGGAGGTGATGGAAGAGGGGCAGGTTACCGTTGACGGCACAACATACAAATTGCCGGAACCTTTTATGGTGCTTGCAACGCAGAACCCCATAGATTTTGTAGGCACATATCCCCTGCCCGAGGCGCAGATGGACCGCTTTTTCCTTAGGATATCCATAGGCTACCCCAGCATAGAAGAGGAGATAGATGTACTTGGTCGCTACTCGGGCAAGCATTCTCCCCTAGACAGCCTTATGCCGGTATGTTCCGCCGCCGAAGTTTTAGCCATGCAAAGGCAGGTAGGCGAAGTATACTCCAGCGTTGAAGCTAGAAGCTATGTTGCAACCATAGTAGCCGCAAGCCGTGAGCACCCAAACCTTACACTTGGCGCTTCCCCAAGGGGCGCAATAGCGCTTCTTCGCGCGGCGCAGGCGCTTGCAGTACTTAGCGGAAGGGATTATGTACTCCCCGATGATATACGTTTTATGGCGCCAAGCGTACTTTGCCACCGCTTTATACTAAGCCCCGAGGCGCGCATGAAGGGCATTAGCGCTTCAGGGGTACTTGGCGAAATACTTGCAAATGTAATGGTGCCGGGCAACAAGGCATGACACACCGCCTTGGCGCAGTGCTTTCAGCCGCGCTTTTTAACCTAATATGCGCGCTAAGCCTTGGGGATACTATATTCTACCTATTTTATAGGGCAGCTGCGCTTGTTATATCCTTCTCCGTGCTTTCTATATTTTCTGTATATTACTATATAGATATAAGCCAGCAGCTAGATAGCTCAAAAAAAGAGAGGGGCGAGAGCGTAAGCCTTACCGTAAATATTAGGATAGGCGGTTTACTGCCCATAGCTCCCCTAGTATTATCTATGGATATGCCAGAAGGTAGGGGCAGCGCTAGCCTCAGCCTATCCCCACGCAAAAGGCACAGCGCACAGCTTACAAGCGAGCTTCGTCATGTGGGCGTTTTCCCATTTCGTGTAAACTCTGTTACAATTAGCGATATATTCGGATTAATCAGGATAAATAAAAAAATAAAGGATAGCGAGCTTAATGTACTTTCCCTCCCCCGCTCATTTGATGTTGAAAATTTAAGCTTCCCCATTATGGACGATGGCAAGGCTATGGCTAATGACTCAGGAGAAGATATTACATCGCCTGAGGATACCCGCAGCTACAGAGAGGGCGACCCATTAAAGCGCATACACTGGAAGCTTACCATGCGCTTTAGAGAGCCTATAGTGCGCCGCTTTGAAGTGCCCGCTCCCCCGGATACGCTTGTGCTGCTTGATATAAGCCGCCCTAATACAAGCGGCAAAGGAGAGGAAGAAGAGCTTCGCCTTAGGGATACGCTTTGCGAAACCGCGCTATCCGTTGCGCAAAACCAGCTTAAACAATCTATGCCCGTGCGCGTACCTCTGTATGGCAGCCGCATAGGCGAATTTCATCAGGATAATATGACAAATATCCAGATGTTAAAAGAAGAGCTTGCCGCAGTTAGTTTCAATATGGAAGAACCATTTGAAAAGATAATAGGCATAGAGCTCAGCCGTATGCGAAGAGTTGGCGCATGTGCAGTAATTAGCACAAATTTAAACGCCCATATAGTTGAGGCTATAAAAAATATACGCAAGCTAAAGGTAAATGTACGCTTTTATTATATAAGCCTAGAGCCTGAAACCGAGCAAAGCATACCCTATATATCAAGATTGCAGCGCTATATGGTGGAGGTACGCTATGTTATTCCAAGCTAGTATGCCAAAGCGGCTTTATATGTTTGCGCTAAGCTGCCTTATAGCAACCGCCATTATGCTGCCAATACTTGGCATCGCATCGCTGCTGCCGCTTGCAGGCTACGCTATATTACAAATAGTAGTATTTACGCTTATACTCTATATTAATATTCCATTACCTAGCGCACTTAACGCTATTTTGCGCACTGCGCTTTTTGCGCTTGCTATATATATATTCGGCGGGGGGAGCAATATACTAAGCGCATTTTCCGCTATATTCGCTTCCGCACCCGTTGCGCAAACCGCTATATTGTACGCAGATGTTACTATAACTCTGCTTGCGTTTATATTATCTATTTTTTCATCTCTGCTTGCGGCGGGAGACCCTGCTTACAGCCTGCCGCTAATGCTTACAACCATAACCACTATATGGTTATCCGGCGCTAAAATAGAGCTTAAATACTATATACCTGCGGCGCTTAGCATACCGCTTATGTTTATTATCAATAGACCTATACAAGAGAGCGCCCCTGCAGCTAAAAAACCCAAAAGCAAAACAAAACCCATAATACTTTTAACAATAGCGCTAATAATAAGCATACTGTCCTATATAAGCGCGCCCAAAAACCCTGAAACCGCCCCGTATTTTAAACAGAAGGCGGATGAAATAAGGCAGTTCATAAACGATTATTTTTTCTTTACAGATACAAGAAACGCCTTCTCACTTAAAAATGAGGGCTGGCAACCCATGGAAGACGGAGGTCTTGGCGGAGTGCCCAATCCCCCCGATGTGCCCGTGCTTGAGGTATTTGCAGAGGGCAAGGTATATTTAAGGGGCACTATTAAGGACTATTACAGCGGCAGGACTTGGCAGGACACGCTTTCCGACAGACGCTATGGCTTCCACTCTAGGCGCTTTGACGGTCTTAAAAAGAGCCTTATGAATTACGAACTGCCTAAAGAAAATAGGTTTGAAGAGCAGACGGTTAAAATAAATGTGCTTAGGGACAGCGCTTCCACGCTATTTACCCCCCAAAGAATACGCTCCATACAGCTTGGCGCGCATATGGTGCCGTATTTCAATTTGGCGTCTGAGCTTTTTATTACACGGAATTTAAAGGCGGGCGACAGCTACGAGGTTGTGTACGAAAACTATATAGCCGGAGATAGCTTGCAGGCGCTTTATAATACATTTCCTAAAACGCCTGATGAAGGCTACCTTAGCTTAAACGAAAAATACTATTCTCTGCCATCTCATTTAACTGATGGCGGTATAGTAGCGCAGCTCACGCAGCGCTTTGCGGGCGATACTGAAGACCCCTATGAGAAGGCAATTAACATAAAAAACGCATTGCAGAAAAACTACCGCTACACGCAAAATGTGGTAAAACCCCCAACAGACCAAGATTTTGTGGCGCATTTTCTTTTTGAAACAAGGGAAGGCTACTGCACATATTTCGCAAGCGCAATGGCGGTACTCGCAAGGAGCGTAAACCTGCCCGCGCGCTATGTTGAGGGCTTTATGCTTGAAAATGGCGACGGCACAGCTAGTACACTAACCAGCAAGGACGCGCACGCATGGGCTGAAATATATATACCCAATATAGGCTGGACTGTTTTTGACGCTTCAACAGGCGGCGATAATTCAAGCAATGATAATGATGGCAGTGGCGGAGCGGATACTCCCCCCTCTCCATCGCCTGAACCAAGCGATGAGCCTAAGCCTGATGAGCAGGAAACCCCATCGCCAGTGCCGCCAGCGGGAAGCACTCCATCACCTGAGCCTTCGCCCATACCAAGTGAAGTATCGGAAGATGGCGATCCGGCAAGTGAAAAAGGCGGAATAAAATGGCTGCTGTGGCTTTTACTGCTGCTACTGCTTATAGCGCTTAAAATATATTTGAGCAGCCCTATTTTTCTAGTTACAAGGGCAAAAACCGATAGGCGCAAGCTTAACATATACTGGCGCGCGTATTTACAGTTAATGCAAATTAAAAACGCCCCCATGCTAGAGAGCGAAACAATAATAGCATACGCAAACAGGCTGGAAAATGAAAGGTTAAATGATATAGCAAAAGCAATAAGCGAAGCCGTGTACTCTGAAAAAGCGCCAATAGGCGGGCTGCTTAACACCGTAATTTCTCTATATAAAGATACATACAAAGGGCTTAATGTGTTGCAGTACATAAAGCTTTTCGCAAAAAGGCTTGTGTGGCTACCGGTTAGGGGTAACAAATAATTAAAATATTGATAAAGAATAAAACCTATAAGCACCAATAAAAACACCTTGCTCCAACCGACGATTCCAACGCAAAACCAACGCAAATTTTTGCGTCGGTTTTGATATATAACCTAAAGCACAGAAAAAAACATCCGCTGAAGCGGTGTATACGGTTCCAGGATTTTCAAGTGTGACCGTAGGTTGTGCGCATAAAAATGCATCACAACCATTTTCAACAGAAAAACGAAATTTACTCAAAAGAGGTTGCAAGATAACTTTCAGATATATTGCGGATCATAATCCGCCCGAAAACATTTGACTTCTCTACGTGCGTACTATTGTTGTTTTTACATAACTCTTGTTGTTTTTCCGATACCATGATATACTATTCATGGTATATTTACCTTTCTAAAGTCTATATTTTGTGGTTTTAATGATAATTATGTAAGCTATGTAGTATATCCTAACATATTCAGAGGGGAGTGACCAACAGAATGGATAATCTATACGCTATCTCACTTTTTTCTGGGGCTGGTGGTTTTGACCTCGGAATGGAGGCAGCAGGCTTTACTACAAGGCTCTGTACTGATATTGATTTTCATAGTTGCCAAACACTTAAACTTAATCGCAACAAACTGAAAGACGTCAGCGACAGACATTTCCTTTCTAAAGCAAAGGTTGTTCAAAAAGACATAAAGGAATACTCCACAGAACAGATGCTTATTGATGCAGGATTAAAAAAGGATGAAGTTGCCCTTGTTTACGGTGGACCGCCATGCCAGTCTTTTTCTGTTTTTGGACAGCGCAAAGGTATGGAAGATCCCCGCGGTACACTATTATGGGACTATCTTCGCGTTATCCAAGAAATTGAACCTGCTTGTTTTATTTTTGAAAATGTAGCAGGGCTACTGACTATTGATGATGGCAGAGTGTTCAAACAGTTTTTAGATGAACTTTCAAAAGATGCTAATGGAAATTCTGTTTACAAAATTACACATTATCTTTTAAATGCCGCTTCTTTTGGAGTACCGCAATATCGGTCAAGAATTATTGTGTTTGGTTCAAAAGAAAAGAAAATTTCTTGTCCAGTAAAAACTCACGCTATTAGCGCAGAAGACGCAAATGAATTATCACCTGCGGTTACTGTAGAAGATGCTATTGGAACCTTGAAAGAACCTGATAAAATCAAGTTACCTAACCATATTGGCAGGGTACATGGAGAAAATATAATCAAACGATACTCTGCGCTTAAATTTGGTGAGCGTGATTCAAAGACCCGTATAAATCGACTCAATCCAAGTAGACCGAGCTTTACTATAGTTGTTGGCTCAGATAAAGGCGGAGGAAAAGGTCACGTTCACCCGTATAGTCCACGAGAAGTTACACCCCGTGAATCAGCAAGATTACAGACCTTCCCTGACTATTGGGAGTTTACTGGCACAAGCCGCCATCCAATACGGCTAGTCGGTAATGCTGTTCCGCCTATTTTCGCTGCAGTTCTTGGTGCACATTTGCTTAAAGAGGCATTTGGCATTCAGAAAACACCAGATTACGAAGAAATCATTGAACGGTTAGGTTTAGACTACTTAAAGCACAAAGCAGGGAAACAAGAAGTAAATGAATGTGCAAAAGCTGTCTAGCTTAATCTAGTAAATATAAAAGAATGGCGGTGATTTCTCGATGGGGTTACTTACTAAACCTGTACTTAAAAAATTCTTCACCAATAAAATTGAGAGTTCCCGCCCGGAATGGGGAGACTATCTTCTTGAAATTGCAGATATATTTTCTACTTTTGATGGCGAAGATTTAGACAGAGAACTTCTTACAGAAAGATTTTCGGCGATTAGTGGCAGGTCACCTTATGCTCTGCGTGATATATCAAACTTTCGGGATGAATTTGGGGCGTATGGTACATATTTAGGTGTATTTCGGACAGAACGAATTGGCAATAGCTGGAAAATATTTTTATCTAATGCCGCAAAGCATTTCCTTTGTTCAACCGAACCGGATGTTGAGAGTTTTTGCCGCACTCAATTATCTCTATTTCAATATCCAAATGGAGCAGGTGCAGTTCAGAATAATCGCGGTACTGTCCATATTCAAGCCAATATTCATGCAGACACTGTGCAAGAAATTTCAAATGGTATAAGAGTCAATCCATTAAGATTATTATGCCGTATTGTGGTTGCATTACATGAAATTAAGAATGTTTCGCTATCAGATATTCATATTTCATACCAAAACATATTTATGTTAATGAATGATGACAGGATAAATAGGTCATTTTCACCAAACAAAAACACTCTTGTTGAAGTCTTAAATGAGTACGCTGCTAATCCTCTGCCCCATTGGGTAACCTCCGGAAAAAATCTAACAAATTTCAAACGCAACTTTCATATCATGGAAAGAACAGGATTGTTTTTACGCGACAGAAACGGTTTGACTGTCCGTACTGATAGACTGCAAAAGGTTTATTCATATATTTCCACAATCAGTGAAATGACCACTAATTTTAATGGCTTTGACAATTGTTATGACAGCATCAACATTAAAGATAGGGTTAAGACAGTAGTATCAAGCCCTGCATGGGGTATTTATTTTGATGCTTTAACACTTCCGATGCAGACATTATCTGCGCTAACCGACGAGATAGATGACACTGAAATCATCTTAAATAATGCTCCAATAGGCACTATTCCATCCGCCACGCAGGCTTTTCCCACAATGCGGAGTTTTCAAGCAAATCTGCCAAGGACATTTGTACCAAGCGGGAATGTAGTTGACCCATATGAAACGATAGTACTAAGAGAAAAAGCCAATCGTGAACACACTCGTATTCTGAATATGCTAGCAGCCACTTTAAGACTTAGATATGAAGATGTTTATGAAAATACTTTTATTGACCTCATGGTTAACGCTAATGAACAAACTTTTATCTTTGAAGTAAAGTCTAATAATAGCAGAAATGTTCTTAGTCAAATTCGTAAAGCGATTGCGCAACTCTATGAATATCGTTACCGAAGCAAATTACCAGAAGCAATTTTGTGCATTGTTCTTCAACAAAAACCGTCACAAGAATGGGTAATTGATTATTTGTTATATGACCGAAAAATTCTCGTTTGTTGGATGGTAGATGATGTTCGTTTAGAATGTCCTCCAGAATGTCATACTATCTTAGCACAAATAGGTATATTGGACTAAAACAACGGATACCTTGAAAGTGTTCATTATCTTAAATCAGGATGGTATACTATGGCAGATGTTCATTCAAAGGAAACACGCAGCTATAATATGGCGCAAATTCGTAGTAAAGATACCAAAGCAGAATTGCTTGTTAGAAAATATCTTTTTTCCCGTGGTTTACGTTACAGAAAAAATGACAAACGTTACCCCGGGCGACCGGACATAGTTCTGCCGAGATATAAAACAATTGTGTTTGTAAACAGCTGTTTTTGGCATGCCCATGAAGGATGCCCGAATTTTATTATCCCCAAGTCTAAACTTGAATACTGGGTTCCAAAACTTGAGGGAAACAGAAAACGTGATGCCGAACACATTGCTGAACTTCAATATAACGGGTGGAACGTTATAACTGTTTGGGAATGTGAGCTAAAAAAGGCTGTGCGCAGCGAACGCTTAGAGCGGTTATATAATGAAATTATTGCTCAAAAAAATAAATAAATACGAATCTATAGAAAAACTTGCTAAAAACATGAATGTAGATGTTGATACGCTAACAGCCACATATGAGTGTAACAACACTCTTGCAAATGCAGGCAATGTGCTGCGCGAAGACGGAACAGGCAAAAAAAATCTTTATGCAGCTGGTGAAATGAGCAATAGAGATTTCTATAACCAGTACTATATTTTGGCAGCTTCGCTTGCTTTCTACTCCACCATGGGTTTAAGAGCAGGTGCGGCAGCCGCTGAAAACGCAAAATAACAAATAAATCCATTAAAACTCAACGCTCCGAGGTTCTCCCCGGGGCATTTTGTTGTACATATACTCTACTGGAGCGTATCGACTATTAATGTATTAATGCCTACTTCCTTACAACCCAACCATTATCTACCCAGTGCTGTAAGTCGACACTAAGTTTTGCGCCTGCAGGAGTCTTTTTAGACAACTGCTTTTGAAGCATTTTACACATGTTAAAGTAAAATTTAGTTGTAAATGTCTGCTTTGAAGGGGTTAGATTATGAAACTTCCTTGCAAATGCGCGCATTTTATTTTCAAAGCCTTGCCTTCTCTTCTCTGAAATCTCGTCCCAAATTACGCCTTCCATCATGCCAAAGCTTATTTTTTCAACCCTAGGCACGCCAAGCCAGTTAAGGCTGGTTTTAACATCTTTTTGAGCAGCTCCGTTGGGCGCGCCTATGCTCTGGGTAATAATAACCCCGGTTTTGTTGAACATTTTAGGCTCAGGTCTATGTGCAAACCAGTGTACGCCAAGGTGGTCTAAAAAGCTCTTTACATGCCCCGGCGCCCTTAAAACATATACGGGGTAGGCAAATACTATTAAATCCGCCTCTAGCATTGCCTGCCATATAGGGTTTACCTTATCATAGTGCGGACATAAAGTTTCGCTTTCCATAAAACAACGCTTACAGCCTATGCAGTAAGCGGGAGCGTCTTTTGGAAAATATAATTCTATAAGATTGTCGGGTTTTAATTCGTCTAAAAATATTTCTTTTAGATGGTATGTACAGCCTTTTTGCTGCGTTCCGTTTATTACAAGGCATTTCATATTATCGCCCTCCCGCGTTAAGCAGCTAGAACATATCGGCTATTTCCATACCGCAGTCGAGAATAAGCTTTAGGGAATCCAGCCTTATTTGTGATGTATGGGACACAAAGCCGCTCCACACATCCTTGTATAGGAAATCTATAAAGTAGTGCGCTTGGGCGAACTCAACCCCGCGCCTTTGGGCTACGGCACAAAGCGCAGCGCATTCCATATCTACAGCGACAGCGCCACGGAAGAGCCGTCTTTTTACCCTTGATGGCGTTTCCCTATAAAATGCGTCAGTTGTCCATACTCTGCCCATATCAAAAGCTATGTTGCGCCTTTCAAGGCAGCCTGCAAGCTGCTCTGTAAGTAGCGGCGAAGTGTATGCCTGTTCACCTGCCGGCAGGTAGTGATAGCTAGTACCCTCATCGCGTATGGCGTCTTTTACTATTAGATATTTGTCAGGGTCAAACCTGCGGTCTATAAGCCCGGCGCCGCCCATGCATAAAAAACGTGTAACGCCAAGTGAAATAAGCTCCTCCATTATAGCGGCGCAGCTTGGAGCGCCTGCCGGCATATTGGCAAGGATTATCCTATCCTTATAAATATACTGCATTATTTCCGCCGCCCCTGCTGAAAAGCAGTAAAGCGGCGTCAGGTTTTTAAATATATCTTCTTCGTCTTCTACCTCGGGGTAGAAAGTCATAACGCAGGTGTCTATGCCGTTAAGGTCGCAAAGCAGCTCGCTTGTAAGCGAGGGGCTTATAAGCGAATGTTCGTTATCAAACTCTGTTATGGGGTAGGGCATATTAGCCCTGCTTGGCACCGCAGTGCGGACAGAAATTCGCGCCGCCTTTTATTTCCCTACCACAGGCGCTGCAGCTTGCAGCTTTTTGCGGCTTTCCGCATACGGGGCAGAAGTTGCTGCCCTTGGGAATAGAAGCATTGCAGCTAATACAGCTTACCTTTTGAGGTTCGGCTTCAGCGGGTTTTACTGCGCCCTGCATAGCGCCTGCCATAGCCATGGCTGCTGCCATGCCAGCGCCAACGCCTGCCATAGAATTATCGCTCCCTGCGCTTTCTCTTATGGCTTCAGCAGTCTGGAAGCGGGTATAATTATCTAAATCGCCAACTACGCCCATGCTTGTGTGCCTGTCCATAGCCTGTTCAACTTCTTCAGGCAGGCTGATGTTTTCTATTACAAAGCTTTCTATTTTAAGACCTATATTTAGGAATGCAGATGAAAGCTTTTCCAGCATAAGGCGGGACAGTTCGCCGTAGTTTGCAGCAAGATCCAAAGCCGGTATGCCGCTTTGCGCTATTGTATCGCTTAAGCTTGAAACTATAGTGCGCTTAACCTGCCCTTCAACGCCTTCTACAGTAAAGTATGCGGAGGTTCCAAACACCTCTTTAAGGAAGGCAACAGGGTCCGCCACTCTAAATGAGTATATGCCAAAGGCGCGCAAGCGTATCATGCCAAAATCCCTATCACGCATCATAACGGGGTTTGATGTGCCCCATTTAAGGTCTAGGAATTGTTTGGTGTTTACAAAATATACTTCGCTTTTGAAGGGAGAGTTAAAGCCATATTTCCAGCTCTTAAGCGCTGTAAGCACAGGCAGGTTTTGGGTACTTAGTTCGTACCTGCCGGGCTTAAACACATCAGCTATCTGCCCTTCGTTTACAAATACCGCCACTTGGCTTTCGCGCACTGTAAGCTGCGCGCCCATGTTGATTTCCTTGCCGCCGTCATCAAAGCGGTATACCATGGTGTTGCTGGAAGAATCAGTCCATTCGATTACCTCTATGAACTGGCCTTTGATAAAGTTGAATAAGCTCATAATAATGCTCCTTTATTGTTTGTTTACAAGGTCCATAATACTGTTAAGCTCGGTTACGCTTTCAAGGTTTAAAACAAGGTCAAGATAATCTTTAATATCTTCAACCACGGTGCCAACCCTTTGCATTACCTGTTCCCTTATTTCGCTTTCTGTTAGCTCGGTATTAAAGTCCGGGCAAGCGAACACCCTTACATGCCTTTGGGATAGCACTACTACATCGTAGTAAACATCACCCATGTATTTACCGAAGAAGTTGTTCCTAAGGGAATTTTGCAGCCTTTCCGCGCCGTAGTGCCAACGGTCGCTAAGGTAGATTTCGCCTTGGGGCATGTCAAAATCAAACAGGTAGCACTGCATAGTTAAAGAGGCATTTGCCCTTACCAGCTTTACCCTTGCTACAAGCTCTTCCTCGGTGGTTATGCCGCCTTTTAGCAGCTGGTTCATAAGCTCGTCCCTCAGTAGCTGGAATACAAACGCCTCATCATAGGTGGAATCGCCGTCATCTCGGTGCATTTGGTCCAAGAAATGGCGTATACGGTTAAGTTCGCCCACAAGCGCTTCGCCCTTGTGATGTGTCTGGAATATAGGCAGGCTGGGATGTTCGTTTATATATTGTTGAACAGGGCTCGCATCCGTATATTTGAGCGAATAGCCTAAAGCATCAACGACATTTTTATTCATAAAATTAAGCGCCTCTTGGACATTGCTTATTATGGTTATGGGGCGGAACATGAGTTGCCCCCAATTATCTATCTCGTCAAACGCCTGGCGTATGTCATCTCTATCGGTGATGAGCAGCAGCTTGTACAAAATCCTAGCCTCCTTGGTGTTAATACGGTCATTATATACGAATAAGCGTTTTGTTGCAATGACTAAAGCCTGCTATTTTATTAAGAGAACCCTTTAAAAAAGCGCTTGGCAGTAAGTATATCGCCAAAAACCTGCTTTTTCATAGCCTCAGCGCTTGGGAAAAGTTTTTCATCTCTCAGGTATTTTATAAGCTGTATTTCAACCTCTTCCCCGTATAAATCGCCGTCAAAGTCGAATAGATGTATTTCTATGGTTTTTATGCCGCTTGGAAGTGTAGGCTGTCTGCCCGCATTTGCTATACCGTTTATTATTGTTCCTCTCTCAGTTACAAGCCTAGCTATATACACGCCGTTTACAAGGTTTTCATCATCCTGCGGATATTGTATGTTGGCTGTCGGAAAACCTAATTTTCGTCCCATTTTTTTGCCCTGTATTACTTTGCCTTTTATATACATAGGCAGATGAATTATTCTACCTTTGTAATATTGATTTAAGCCCGGGAGCAGCTCGTTTTCAGTACCGTTTATTACGATATAAAGCTTTTTACCCTCGCTAAAATATATATTTGTCATGGAAGGGTACTTTTGAATTTCAACATACACGCCCCGCACTTTAAGCGCTACGCATACATAAAGCGCGTTATCTAAAGGAGTAGGGCTTATAAATAGTTTGTTATCCGCAATATAAACCCCCGCATATTTTTGCAAGATATACTGACATATATTGCTGTTGTTTTCATAAGAAAGGCTTTTGTATATATTGGGAAAATTAACTGTTATTTTGCGGTAGTACTCATTTAGCATGGGTATGTAATATTCTGATGGATTGTTCTCAATATCTATACCTGCATTTTTATAATAACCTGCCCATACTTTAGTATTTTCTGATAGGTGTTGAGCATATCTCATATTAAGCTTATTGTTTTCATTATGCGGTATGCTATCGGTTAAATTTACACCTGAAAGGCTGTCAATAAAATCCACAGATGATATTTTTTCTACAGTAAGTATATCCCCCGCATTCAAATTTATACCGGCATTTATCGCTATATGGCTTTCGCCCTCTTCTTTTTCTATTTCGGGGTGTATTTCCTCTCCGTTTATATATATGCACATTTTGGAGCTTATGCATACGCCGTTAGCTTTGCCGCCGCTTACAAGCATATGCATGGTTTCATCTGCAAAGTTTTTAGCCTTTATATTTAATATGTGTTTATTATGAGCTGAATATATGCCCGAATTAAACACAATTTCAGCGTTTTCCTCAAGCGCTTCAACGCGCACAAGCGATGCTATTATATTGTCATCAGTTAATATGCGCCTATAATTAAAGCTAAGCTTGCATTTTTCGTTACGGTATATAAAGCGCCTTTCAAGCTCTCCGTTTTCTATATTTAATTTCCTTACATAATCCTTTGTGTTTTCTATCTGCATAGGAAAACCGTGTATATAAAACCTCATATTACATACATCGGGCAAAGCATAGGGAATGTAAGTATCTAAATTTTCATCATAACATGAAAAGCCGTGCATATACATGCCATTTGCACTTGAAGCGCTGCATTCCTCAAGCGAGGCTGCAAAAAATATTTTGCCATTCCCTTGGCTGAACAATTTTTCAAATATATAATTATGCTCAGGATTAAAGCCTCTCTCTGCAAGACAATAATCCCCCTTACCTATACCGCAACAAAAAGCCATGTACGCCCCCTTGTGTGTTTAATACTATGTTGCTTTTAGAACAGCGATTTCATTGTAGTGGTTTTTTCGGTTTGGCAAAGCTTTGTGAAGCAGGCTAGTGGACCCTATGGTAACTTCGCAAAGCAAAGCCAAAGTGGAAAAGACGCATAAGAAAACGCCGGGGTAAAGGCAACATAGTATTACCTACTATAACACGCCAAGCCGAAAAATAAAACGTCCCCTTTGGGGCAAAGCACAAGAACCGGCTGAAGTTTTAGCTTTAGCAGGCAAATTTATTAATTTTTTCTATTCCTCCGGCAATTCATATTCTTGCAGTAGTTCTTTTACTTTATCTTGATAAGAGCGGTCTTTCTCTTGAATATCTGTCAGATATCTATGGGAGTCAAAGGAACCGGCATGAACTTCTATCATCGTAATAGCAATATTGGAGCAATGGTCGCTTACGCGCTCCATAGCATTTGAAAGGTCGGTGAACATCATCCCCGCTTCGGCTGAACATTTACCCTTTTTAACCCGGCTAATATGACGCAGGCGCACAGCACTGTTAAGTCGATCGACAACTTCTTCCAAAGGCTCAATCATTCGAGCCCGCTCTACATCCTCATTACGGTAAACGCTTAGCGTCATGTCAAGGACATCATTTACAGCCCTTGAGTATACTGAAAGCTCTTTAAGCGCCTTTTTACTAAAAGAAGCAGGGTCTTCTTCCAGATGCCGCGCCTCAATAGCAATGTCTAGGGAATGGTCGGAAATGCGTTCAATATCTACAATGCTGTTCATTAGTAAATTCAGCAGACGGTTGTCCCCCTCGCTGATATGTTTTTGGCTGATTTTGAACAGGTAATCTCCAAGTTTGTCTTGATATTCGTCTACAATGCCTTCAAGATACTTTACTCGCTCAAAACCCTTGTCGTTGTAGTTATAGATTAGATCAAGGGCAATCCTCACTCCTTCCTGCGCCCTTTCCAGCATACGAATACTTGCGTTAAAAGCCGACTGCAATGCCATAATGGGCGTTTCAAGCAGGCGATCTTCCAACAAGCGGAATTCCTCGCTCCTTTCTTCCTTTTCCTTTTTACTTTCGGGAATGATGATGTAGGCTAACTTCACTAATCCACTTGCAAAGTTTGAAAGGATAAGTGTGCTAAGCACATTAAACGCAGTATGTGTTATGGCAATTAAAACAGGCGTCGCTTCCATATCCATCAAGGGAATGTATACAAAGGAATTAATAAGATAGAATACGCTCAAGAGCACAATACTGCCTATGGTATTAAACAGAATATGGATAGTGGCCGCTCTTTTAGCGTTTCGATTGGCGCCAAGGGAAGCGAGCAATGCAGTAATACAAGTACCGATATTTTGTCCCATAAGAATAGGAAGGGCGGCGCTGTATGGCACAATACCCGTAACAGACAGAGCCTGAATTATGCCTATGGCTGCAGATGAAGATTGGATAATCATAGTAAGCAAAGCGCCTACCAACATGCCCAATATAGGGTTAGAAAAGCGGACAAACAGCATTTGGAAGCTTTCCATGGCAGCTAGGGGCTTCATAGAATCGGACATGGTGTTCATACCGAAAATAAGAATAGCAAAGCCAATCATAATTTTGCCAACCGTGCGGCGGCTTTCCCGCTTGCTTGTCACTATCATCAGCACCCCTGCCATAGCTAGTACAGGTGAAAAATGAGTGGGATTCATTAATTTCACAAATAGGTTTTCGCTGGTGGCGCCCGTCATAGATAATAGCCAAGCCGTCATAGTGGTGCCGATATTGGCGCCCATAATTACGCCCGTTGCCCCAAAGAGCTTCATTATGCCGGAGTTTACAAGCGATACAACTAGAGTGGTTGTCGCCGATGACGATTGAATTACCGCCGTAACGCCCGCCCCCAACAGTATGCCTTTCCAAAGGTTGTCTGTAAGGTTTTCTAAAATCTTTTGCAGGCGCCTTCCGCTTATCAATTGCAAGCTATGCCCCATCAAGTCCATACCATAAAGGAAAAAAGCCAGACCGCCAATTAGCTCCAATCCATTAAAGATAGTCATTTCCGCCTCCTATACTCGAAATAAGCCCCTTTTTGTTCAAAGAGGATGCAAGTATAAAACACTACAAACCTCATTATAGAGGAAAATTCAAATAATTTCTATAGCCGCTTTGCTTAGTCTTAGCTTCTCTACAACAAAATACACAAAACAGGGCGAGTTGTAAAATAAAGTGCAACAGAAAAGACCACTCTTTCTCTGATACAATATTAGTGCAAAAAACAAGTAAAGGAGAAAGAAATGACCTACAATTATTGTATCAGAAAGAGGAAGAAAGGTACACATCTAACTTTTGCAGA
>DUQK01000009.1 GCA_012837835.1 Christensenellaceae bacterium
AAGTACTTGTTTCAGGGCCGGAAGTAATATCAAGGGGCTTTGTGTATGTGCGCGAAAATGAAGACCTTATCGATGGCATAAGGGATGCTGTACGCAATCTAATAGAATCCTACGAAAATATCGAAGGCGGCGACTGGCCCAGTATAAAGAACCGCATAAAGGACGAACTTCGTCGTTACATATACGAAAAAATAAAGCGCAACCCTATGATACTGCCTGTAATAGTCGATTTAGGATAAATAATGCTTATGGATACTGCCCGTAAATTATCGGGCGAGCTGCTCAATTCGCCTGAGTATTTAGAGTACAAAAGGGCAAAGGAGGAGCTTTCTAACGATGAATATGTTTCATCACTAGTAAAAGCATATAACGCGCTTGAGATGTCGCTCAAAATGGGCAGCGTGTTTGAACAAGAGCCCGACAGCCTAAATACAAAGCGTTTTGAGGAACTTTCCTCTCTTATATATGAAACGCGTGAAGGAAGCGCATATCTATTAGCTAAGATGCGCCTGCAAAGTTTGGTGGGCGAAATATTCAGCATTATATCAGGACCTATTGATTTTTTTAATCTATAAATAGAGGAATAACTATGTATGATGACAACATAACACCGGGATTTGGCGCAGGTCTATGGAAAATTATAAGGTCGGTGCTTATGTTTTTTTGTGCGCTGCTGTTACTATATGGCATATTAAGCTTTGCAGTAAGCTCAATAAAAGAAAAATGGGTGAACCCTGTAGATGTTTCCGATAACAGCGAGGTAAGCTTCGTAGTAAATAGCGGCGATAGTTTAAGCCGTGTTTCAAACAATCTAGAGAAACAGAAACTAATAAGGAGCAGCTCCTTTTTTAAGTATTTTGCGGACTTTAAGGGCTTCGGTCAAAAGATACAAGCGGGGGAGTATAAGTTAAAACGCTCTATGACCTTGGACGAAATATTAGACAGTCTATCTAGCGGGGACGGTAAACCCATAGTGCGGGATATAACTGTTATTCCGAGTTGGACCATAGAAGATATAGCTAATTATCTGGTAAAAGAAGGCGTTATCGCTTCTAGCGATACTTTTCTTTCGCTATGCAAAGCTGGGGAAAAGTTCAACGCTTATTACTATGTGCACGATGTACTGTCAAGCCCTGATAAGCACCTGCGTAAATATGCGCTTGAAGGCTACCTTGCGCCCGATACATACGAAATTTACACAAACGTAAGTGAGGAAGATATAATCAAAAAACTTGTAAGCCAAACAGAGGCGGTGTACCCGGCAGACTACCATGAAAGGGCTGAGGAGCTTAAAATGTCTATGGACGATATATTTACCCTTGCCTCGCTTATAGAAAAAGAAGCTAAAACTGCCGACTTTGCTCGTGTATCTGCGGTATTTCACAACAGGCTAAAGCAAAATATCAGCCTAGGCAGCGATGTTACTATAAAATATGTGCTGGGTACAAAACGTATGGTGCTTAGCAATGAAGATATTAATATAGATTCTCCATACAACAGCTATAAACATAAAGGCTTGCCGCCGGGACCCATATGCAACCCTTCCGCAAATGCAATACGCGCTGCGTTATACCCCGATGAGCAGTTTCTTAAAGATAATATGCTTTATTTCTGTAGCAAGAACCCCGATACAGGCGAGCTGCATTTCTCCAAAACGCTTAAGGAGCATGAACAGGCGGTCAAGATATACTTGCCGCTATGGCAAGCCTTTGACGATAAGAATAATCCGTAAAATATAGTAAATATTAATTAATTGTGGTAATATACTGTGCATATAGTATAAGGAGGAAGAAAATGTCAAGGGCTGATAGATTAATCGAAACTGTTAAGCTTAAAGCCGGCGAAGCGATTATTATACATAATCCTTCAAATATGTATTATTTAAGTGGCTATAGAGGAGAAGGAATACTTCTTATAACAGATGAAAAACGTGCGATTATTACAGATTTTAGGTATGTAGAGCAGGCGCAGAGTGAGTCGCCCACTTGGGATGTAAAATCCATATCAACAGGTATCAGCCATATGAAGCTTGCCAAAGAAGAAGCTGGCGATGCGAAAAAAGTTTATATTGAATACGAGCGTGTAACGGTAAAACAATATAAAGAGCTGGAATCCCTGTTTGAGGGGGCGGAGCTTTTGCCCCTTAATAATGCGCCTGAGAAACTGCGCAGCATAAAGGACGAGGGCGAAATTAAACTAATGGAGCAGGCTTGCAAAATTTCATCAGAAGCCTTTGACTATATAATAACATACATAAAAGAAGGGCTTAGCGAGATTGAAATAAAACTTGCTCTTGAAAATAAAATGTATGCGCTCGGAGCCGAGGGGCTGGCGTTTAACTCAATAGTCGCCTCTAGTGAAAACGGTTCACTGCCGCATGCCATACCCTCTGATAGAAAAGTCAAAAAGGGCGACCTTATCACCCTAGATTTTGGCGCTAAATATAAGGGCTACAGCGCAGATATGACAAGGACAGTCGCCCTTGGTAAGCCTACAGACAAAATGGCTGAAATATATTCCATAGTACAAGAGGCGCAGGAAAATTGCCAAAATGCGCTTGCGCCCGGCAAAGTATGCAAGGATATAGACGCTATGGCGAGGGATATAATAGGTTCCCGCGGCTATGGAGATAATTTCGGTCATGGTCTTGGGCATGGCATAGGTATAGACGTGCATGAGGAGCCTAGGCTAAGCCCTGTATGCGATGAGTTGCTAAAGCCCGGTATAGTAATTACGGTGGAACCCGGGATATACTTACCCGGCATAGGCGGCGTGCGCATAGAAAACAGCTGCCTCATAACTGAAAACGGCGCAAGGTCGCTTATAACTGCACCAAGAGAGCTTATTATATTATAGGAGGATTAGAACATGATTACCGCAGGGGATTTTAGAAAAGGAATAACAATAGAGCTTGATGGCGATGTATGGACAATAGTTGATTTTCAGCACGTCAAGCCGGGGAAAGGCGCTGCATTTGTGCGTACCAAGATAAAAAACATAATGACAGGCGCTGTGGTTGAGCGTACGTTCAACCCTAGCGACAAGATGCCGCGCGCAAGGGTAGAAACCAAGGAAATGCAGTACCTATACAACGATGGTAATCTGTATTACTTTATGGATAATGACACCTTTGAGCAGATACCCTTAAACTATTCGCAGGTAGAGGAAGCGGTGCAGTTTGTAAAAGAAAACAGCAGTGTAAATATACGCTTCTTTAAAGGCGAAGCCTTTTCCGTTGAAGCGCCCAACTTTGTAGACCTTGAAGTAACCGAAACCGAGCCAGGCTTTAAGGGCGATACCGCCTCCAACACATATAAACCTGCAACTGTTGAAACGGGGTTCTCACTTATGGTGCCCCTGTTTATAAATATAGGCGACGTAATAAAAATAGACACCCGCACAGGTGAATACCTGTCCCGCGTGTAAAGGAGTAGAAAATGAGTAAACTGTCAAAAAATGTTGCGTACCTTAAAGGGCTTGCGGACGGCCTTAAGCTTGCAGCTGAAACGCCGGAAAGCGAATTACTGCTCTCAATAGTAGAGGCGCTTGAGGAATTCTCTGAGGAATATGATGAACTTATCGCGAGGATAGACCAATTGGACGACTATATAGGCGTGCTTGATGCGGATTTAAGCATGGTTGAAGACATATTTGAGGAAATCGTAGACAGCTTCCCTGAATCCCACTGCGATATGATGCATGATGATTTTGATGAGGGTGACGATATTGAAGACGGCATAGTAGAATATGAATGCCCACACTGCGGCTACCTCACCCATTTTGAGGTGTGCGATTTTGACCTTGAGGAGGACTATCGCTGCCCATCCTGTCATCAACCCCTATTTCCCGACAGCGATGAGGAATATGAGGATGATGATTTTGACGAAGACGATGAAGAAAACGAAGATGGCGAAGAATAATATAAACTGATAAACATCGTTCTGCTTAATTAATAAAGTATAAAAACCCCGAGCTGTTATAATTCGGGGTTTTTATATTAGATTTTGCTATTTAGTGCAAACTACAAAAAGCAACAGTATATACTACGGAATAAGCTGTTATTGTGCTATGTTAATTTGACGGATTACCATCTTACAACAATTCTGATATAAATGTAAAAGTTTGGTCGTCAGCGCCCGGAAGGCTTTCATGTGCGAAGTCAGGCCATAAGCGGTATTCCTTAGGGGCGGTAATCTTGTTGTATGCTGCAAACTGGGTAGAGGGCGGGCATATTGTATCCATAAGACCGGTAAACATTAGTGTCTTGCCCTTTATCCTGTGCGCTAGGTGCTGTATATCTATGTAGCCAAGCTTTGTAAATATTTCGTTCGCGCGCTTGTGCATAGGGTCAAATTTCCTGAAGTATTCGGATAATTCCTTATAGGCGTTTACGGAAAGGTCTAGCTGGTGCACGCGCTTATAATCGCTCATGAAGGGATACACGCTTACAAGACGCTCTATCTTAGGCTCAAGCGCAGCACAGGCTATTGTAAGCGCACCGCCCTGTGAGCCGCCCGTGGCTGCCACCCTGTTTTCATCAACATAGGGGAGCGCCATAACAACCCTTGCCAGCTGTGCTGTATCTAAAAAAAGCGCGCGGGTTAAGAGTTTATCCGGGTTCTCGTCCTCCATGCCGCGTATTATCTGTCCGTGCATGGTATTGCCTTTTACGCCGCCTACGTCTTCACTTTTTCCGGCTTGACCGCGGCAATCAAGTGCAGCTACTACAAAACCGGATTGTGCGTAAGGCATATAGTTAACCCATTCGTAGGAAGCTCCGGTGTAGCCATGGAACATGAGCACAGCAGGGAAAGGACCTTCGCCATCAGGTATCAGCAGTTTAGAATAGATATTTGCGCCTTTTACGCCTGTAAACCACAGGTCAAAACATTTAATATTAGGGGCGCTGAAGTCAGCAGGTACCAGTTTACAATCCGTACCTAGGGAGTGCATTTCATTTAAGGCGCGGTTCCAATATTCCTCATGGTCAGAAGGCTTGGGGTTGGTGCCTTGGTAGGTGAGCATTTTTTCAAATGGCATATCAAATAGGGGCATAGTATCCTCCTTAAGCTATGTTATGGCAATACTACCTTGCCGGGATTTAAAATCTCATTGGGGTCAAACAGTTTTTTAATGCCGCTCATAAGCTGCATTTGCCTATCTCCCACGCTTTCAAGAAGGAAATCTCTCTTAGCATGACCTATGCCATGTTCGCCCGATACTTCGCCGCCTAGCTTCTTGGCGTAGTCATAAAGCTCCTGCATTACTTTTTGTACCAGCGGCTTCCATACATCTTCGCTTAAATCGTCTTTGCAAACATATATGTGCAGGTTACCATCGCCCGCATGACCGAATGAGCATAAGCGAATACTATTCTCCTTGCCTATCTCTATGCTTTTACGTACGAATTGGGCTATCTTATCCCTTGGCACGACTACATCGCATTCGTCCATGGAAGGTGTGCTGTTGTTTATAGCTTCTAGGAATGCACCGCGCGGGTTCCATATGCTTTCTTTTCTATCGTCTGTGTCTGCTAAAAGTACATCTCTAGCGCCAAGCGAAAGCAGCGTATCTGTCAGTGCTTCTATGGAGGGATTAAGCGCTTCATCGCTTGCGCCGTCAAGGCGTACAAGTAAATATGCATCTGCGCTGCTGTCGGGGAATTGTTTGCCAAGGTATGTTTCAGCGGTGGCTATTACTTCCCTTTCCATAAACTCAACCGCAGTAGGCTCACAGCCGCAGGCGAGTACACTGGGTACAGCGTTTATGCAGTTATCAAGGTCATCAAAGGGGATAAGAAGGCTTACGCTCTCCTTAGGTTCAGGTATTAATTTTACTATGAGCTTTGTAAGTATGCCAAGCGTGCCTTCGCTGCCTATCATAAGCTGTAAAAGCGAGTATCCGGAGCTGGTTTTAACCGTTTTGCCGCCTAGTGTAATTATTTCGCCATCTGGCAGCACCATCTCCATGCCTAGTATGTAATCCCTAGTAACGCCATAGCGTACTGCACGCATACCGCCTGCGTTTGTCATGGCGTTTCCGCCTATGGTAGCGGTTTTTTCGCCCGGATCCGGCGGATAGAAAAGCCCTGTGCCTTCAAGGTGTTTAGGGAAGTCCAGCAGCATAAGCCCCGGTTCCACTGTTGCTGTCATATTTTTAGTGTCTACTTCAAGCACGCGGTTCATCTTATCAAGAGCCAGCACTATTCCGCCCTCTATAGGTACACAGCCGCCGCAAAGACCGGTTCCCGTACCCCTTGGGGTAACGGGTATGCGTTTTTCATTGCAGTATCGCATGATGTTTGAAATCTCCTGCGTTTCTTTGGCTATAAGCACAGCTTCAGGCATAAATGTGCCGTACTCAAGCATTTCATCTCTGGAATAGTCAACGCTTATATTTTCGCCGTGCATTACTCTGCCGGGTATTATCTCTTCAAAGAAGGCGATATCTGACGCGTCTACCTTTTTATACGGCTTCATACTTACCTCCATTTTGTAAAAGCTCTGTAAGCTCCGGTACTATTTTATATAAATCTCCTATTACGGCAAGATGGGCTACGGAGAATATATTCGCATCTTTATCCTCATTTATGGCGACTATGCAATCGCTCCCGCTCATGCAGGCGGTAAACTGCACAGCACCGCTTATGCCGCAGGTTATTATAAGCCTAGGCTTTACCGTGCGCCCGCTTAAGCCTATCTGCCTATCAGGCGGCGCCCAGCCTTTTTCAACCAGCGGTCTTGTAACTGCCCAATCCCCTCCAAGGGTCTTGGCTAAGCCCTTTATAAGCTCCAAATCAGCTTCCTTTTTTAAGCCCCTGCCGCCTGCAACGAGTATTTCAGCGTCCGATATAGACTTACCCGCAGGGATAGGCTCCGTGTTTACATGTGTAACCTTGGAATCAAAAACTTTTTTTGGGATTTTTCTGTTTATTATTTCGCCGGACGGCTTATCCTGTCTTATAGGCGCGTCCATAACCTTATAGCGTACAGTTGCAAACTGAGGTCTTGTGCTCTCCGTTACTATTTGAGCCATAATATTGCCGCCAAATGCAGGGCGTATCTGTACAAGGTCGGTATTATTTTTCATCAACAGCTTAGTGCAGTCTGCGGTAAGACCGGTAAGGAAGCGCGTAGATAATCTAGGCGCAAGGCTTCTCCCAAGGGAAGTTGCGCCTATAAGTACTACGGAAGGCTTTATATAGTTTATATAATCCTCTGCACAGTCTGCGAACACATCTGCTCTAAAGAAGCTAAGCGCAGGGTCATCATATACAGCAACATCCTTTACACCGTAGTGCAGTATTTCATTTGCTATATCTTTTACACCGCTGCCTATTACAAGCGCATGTACATCAAAAGATACATTTTTAGCAAGCTCCTGCGCCTTGCCTATCAGCTCTAAACTTACAGGGTGCAATTTCCCTCCCGTGGCTTCTGCAATTACAAGTATTCCCTTCCACAAGGTTTTATCCACGCTTTTAGCCTTTGTTTGAAGCCTTATTATAGCTTTTTCAGGGCAATTTTTAACGCATATATTGCAGAGCTTACAAGCAGCATTTATTTCCGGTTTGCCTTCAACCATATCTATGGCATTAAAGGGGCAGTTTTCAGCGCATATTCCACAGCCTGTACATTTTCTTTCAAGTATAGCTATCTTAGACATATTTACCCCCTATATATATTTCCATGCTATGAGCTGCTCATATGCACGGTTAGCTAAGTCTTTACCCTCTATTACAACCCGCTCTATATCGCTATCGGGAGGGAATATACGCTCAACCTGTGTTGGGCTGCCGGATAGACCGTAATGCTCTTCATTCTGGTCTAAAAAACGCTCAAGCCCGTATATCTCTATATGTTTATCCTTGACCTCTTTTGCTTTTTTTAGCGAGGGAAGGCGCGGCATGTATATATCCTTCTCAACGGTTACAAGGCAGGGGAAAGGCATGTATATCGTTTCAACAGTATCTTGAAGCTGCTGAACTACCTCTATTCCATTATCCCTTAATTTGATAGCGCTTACCCATGCGGCATGGGGTATACCCATATGCTCTGCTATTGATGGACCTACCTGAGCGGTATCGCCGTCTGTGGTTTGCTTTCCGCAGATTATAAGGTCAAAATCCCCAACGGAGCGTATTGCCTGTGAAAGCGTGTAGCTTGTGGCAAGCACATCCGCGCCGCCAAGACGCCTGTCGCTGAACACATAGCCCCTGTCAGCTCCCATCATATAGGCTTCCCTTATAATAGCCTGCGCCTGATTTGGTCCCATGGTGCCTACTGTAACAGTGCCGCCATGTTTTTCCTTAAGCCTTAGCGCCGTTTCAAGCGCATATAAATCATAGGGGTTCATGCGGCTTTTTACCCCTTCGCGCTTTAGTACCCCCGTAACCGGGTCAACCTCTACCTTACTGGTCGCCGGCACCTGCTTTACGCATACAAAAATGTTCATTGCTTACCTGCTTTCATATGTACTAAAATTTTCTATTATCCTCCCGCCAAGCAAAGCCTTCTTTGCTTTAATGCTGCAAGTATATGCGCTTATTTCCTGTGACAATACAACAGACTCATACCATTATAGCACGAAATTGGCAGAAAAAAACAAATAAAACCTATGTTTCCGAAAAACGAGGTTATGATAATAGATTATAGCTTGATTGTCAATTGTTTCATAGGAATAAAAGCCTTATTTAAAGGCATAATTACTAAAATTTTACATGCGGATAGCATCATGTTTATTGACTATACAGTAAAAACGGCATATAATTACAGTGAACAATTCAAATAAACAAAAGGGAGGTTTTGTTGGTGAAAAAACTAATTGCTCTTGTGCTGATTGTACTTTGCGTTCTATCTATGGGCGTTGCTGCTGAGAAGGCCGGCTATGTTGAAACAGTTATTGATATCGACGCGGACGACCATATAATCCCTGCTACCTTATGTGTGCCTGCGGGTGAGGGGAAGTTTCCCGCAGTGGTAATGCTGCATGGCACTGGTTCTAACCGTGAAGAAGCGGGCAACGGCTACAAAACAGCTGCTCCTGTGCTCGCTGAAAAGTATGGTTTAGCGACAATTCGTATTGATTTCATTGGCTGTGGTGACTCTACCGGCGATTATAAGGATTATACATTCGATTCTGCTGTGGCAGATGCCGTAGCTGCTGTAAATTATCTAAAGACTTTAGATAATATTGACGGTGAAAACATAGGTATAATGGGCTGGAGTCAGGGCGGTACAAATGCGCTTATGGCTTGTGCAAATCATCCAGAGTTGTTTAAAGCAATAGTAACGTGGGCGGGCGCACCGGATATGACGATTATGCTAACAGAGGAGCAATACAATGAAGCAAAGGAAAATGGCTTTTATGTTATGGAATTCGGATGGCGTGATCCGCTAAACTTTTCACTGCAATGGTGTGAAGACGTAATGAATACTGACGTGCTGGCTGAATTTGCCGCTTTTGAAGGACCTGTTCTTGCGATTAATGGCTCTGAAGATACTGTTGTAGATCCTGAATGGGCAGATAAAATAGTTGCCGCCAATAAGAATGATGCCTCTAAGACCTACATAATTGAAGGCATGGACCATACTTTTAACGTGTTTACCGAACCGGAATTCAACGCGTTGCTTGAAGCAGTAGATGCTACTGGTACGTTCTTCGCGGAAAATCTCAGGTGATAAATATTAGATAAAAAAACAGGGCTATCCATAAAAACGGGATGCCCTGTTTTTGTGTATACATATTAACAGTTGTTATAGATAAACTAAACTAATAAATATACAAAATAAAAAACAATTTTCCTCACTTACCCAAATTGACATATACGCATAAAAATGCTATTGTTTATAAAAATAAAAAACCTAGGAGGTAAGATATGAAAAGACTAATTGCACTATTTTGTACCTTGGTGCTCATAGTAGGGGCTATGCCCTTTATGGGCGCAATGACAGAGGAGAAAATCACCCTTACATTTGTTGAAGTTATGACTTCGCCCGAGAGAACCCTCGTGCTTGAAGAAGCCATAAAGGGCTTTGAAGAGAAATATCCCAACATAGAGATTGAGCTTGTTTCACCGCCCTATGAAACTGCGGAAACCAAGGTTGCCTCTATGCTAGCCATAGGTCAGAAGGTTGACATCGTTGAGATGCGCGATAACTCGGTCGCTCCGTGGATAAATAACGGCTTCCTGTATACGCTTGATGAGCTGGTTGCAAATTGGGAAGGCAGAAATGATCTGGTTGAAGCGGCGCTGCTTGCGGGCTCTTCAATTGGGGATGCGACATACTTTATCCCTCAGTACCTGTATGTAAAAGCGCTGATGGTAAGGACAGACATACTTGAAAAGCTCGGCATTACGGAAATGCCCGTAACAACGGATGAATTCCTTGAAGTATGCAAAAAGATAACCGAGCCTGATAAGGGTCAATACGCATTTGCGCTGCGCGGCATAGGCGCTCCCTGCAAAACTACTGACGTAATGTGGGTAACTGAAGTGCCCGACATAAGCGAAGATAACATCTACCTTACCAAAGACGGTACTTTCTACATGGATACTCCCGGCGGCAAAAAGGCTGTAGAAAACTACTATACGCTGTTTAAGGAATGCTGCCCGCCAGACTCTATCAACTGGGGCTTTAACGAACAGATAAACGGCTTCGTATCCGGAACAACACCCTTCTTGGTACAGGACCCCGACGCTGTTGGCAACGTATCAAAATCACTCAAGCCCGAGCAATACACAGCAATACCTATGCCCCTTGGTGAATCCGGAAAGCGCTACCTTGACTATGGCTATGCAGGCCTTGCGGTTGCGGCAAACTCCGAATACCCCGAGGAAGCATTTGAATTTATCAAATACATGATTTCAGGCGAAGTAAACGCAAACATATGCGAATTTTACGGCGCGCTCCCTGTAAACAAGAATGCTTACGAAACATCCGATATGTTCAAACTCCCCGTATACAAGGCATGGGCGGATGAAATGGAAGATGAGAACACAATATTTACCAAATTCCCCCTTGAAGATCCGAGGTTCGCAGAATACTCTTCAACCGTACACCTTGCCGCCATACAGAGCTATCTGCTTGGCGAAACCACCGCGGAAGAATTTATTAAAACCTGTAAAGATTTCTGGGGCTACTAATAATTTAATTCGGGGCGGCTTTTAATGCCGCCCCGAATTTTATTCTAATTTAACGATTGAGAGGGAGGATTATGAAAGCTAATAAATGGTATCTCTTAATGGTACTCCCGGTTATCGCCGTTGTTGCGTTTTTCATTTTTTATCCGCTTATGAAAGGCGGCATAATTGCCTTTCAGAATTATAACCTGTTTAACCTGAAAAACATAAGCTTTACGGGGCTTGAAAATTTCAAAGCCATAATTACCAACAAAAATGTAAGTTTCGGAATGATATTAATGAACACCATTAAGTGGACTGTTCTATCACTTATGTTTCAATTCCTGCTGGGATTTTTGCTGGCGATGATGCTAAAGAGCCCATTTAAGGGGAGAAGCGTATACTGCGGTTTTGTTTTTTACCCTTGGGCGCTATGCGGTTTTTCTATAGGACTTATATGGTCTTGGTTATTTAACGGGCAGTTCGGCGTGATAAATGACCTTCTAATGAGGGCGGACATAATAAGTGAAAACATAGGTTGGCTTTCAAATCCGGATATAGCGATGTACAGTGTAATAATTGCCAACGTGTGGTATGGCATACCCTATTTTGGTATTATGCTGCTTGCAGCGCTGCAATCAGTACCTAATGATTTATACGAAGCGGCAACGCTTGACGGCTGCGGTTCGGTTCAGAAGCTTTTCAATGTTACAATACCGTACATAAAGCCTACTATAGTAAGCACGGTGCTGCTTCGGAGCATGTGGATAGTAAACTTCCCCGATTTAATTTACGCTATGACAAATGGCGGACCTGTAAACAGGACGCATATACTCGGCACCATGATGATAAACAAGGTATATAAAGAGTTTGACTATGGTCAGGCTTCCGCATACGGCGTCATAATAATGGTGCTGCTGCTAAGCTATTCGATAGTCTATCTTAAGCTGACGAAGGCTTCGGAGGATAATATGCTATGAGTGTAAGAAAGATTAAAACCATATCATACAATGTATTCAGGGTATTTATCTTGATACTGTTCCTGCTGTTTGCCATTCTTCCTCTGTTTTGGATATTTATAACCAGCATTAAAACAGGTGAGGAACTATACAGTATTCCGCTGGTATACTGGCCCAAAAACCCCACCTTTGATGCATATACTAGGCTATTTACATATAGTAATTTTAAGCAGTATTTTATAAACTCCATGTCTGTTACATTGTCATCATCGCTGGTTGCAATGGTGCTTTCGGTAATGGGAGGATTTTCACTATCTAGGTTCAGGCAGAAGAAGCTAAAAGGCTGGATTGAGCTGTTGCTTTATTTTACCCAGACAGTGCCGTCGTTTATGATAATGTTGCCGCTGTTTATGTTCTTTTCTAAGCTTAAGCTGGTGGATAATTTACCTGTGCTTGCGAGCATATACGTTGCAACGGTAATAGCCTTCAGCACGCTTATGTCAAGGAGCTTTTTTGATAGGATTCCTGTAAGCCTTGAGGAAGCCGCAAAAATAGACGGTTGCAACATGCTGCAATCAATAGTTTATGTGGTGTTGCCGCTAACGCTTCCCGGCATTGCAGCTATATTCTGCTTTGCCTTTGTGAACATATGGAATGAGCTTTTCCTTGCGGTAATGCTTATAAATAAATCTTCAAAATACACTGTGCCGGTCGCGCTAAACTCCTTTATATCTAAGGCGGGTGTCAGTTGGGATCTTATGAGCGCAGGTATAGTTGTATCGTTGCTTCCCACTATGGTTATATTCGGGATAGGTCAAAAATACATAGTGGCAGGGCTTACAGAAGGCGGAGTTAAGGGCTAATTACTACTCGCACTTTAGGCGCAGAGTAATTATTTCAAATGGTTTAAAATTAAGGAGGATTGAGCTGTTGCCTATTTGCAGCTCTTTCCCTTTTTCTTCAAGCATGGAACATAGCCATGCTTGTTTTATTTTAAAGCAAGTTGAAAGTACAGTTTCTCTTCTGCCCTGCATACTTTCGTATAGCCTTAAAATAATATCCCCGCTGTTATCTTCAGCCAGTTTAATTGTTTCAATTACTAAGGCAGGGTCATCTACGCTGAAGAAAGATTGTTCATTTGCAGTGCCGCAGCCTTGATATACGGGGTTATTAATTTCGCCTGCTTCATGCACTACGTTTGAATTTGAAAATGCACCATCCCATATGTAGTAGGCATATGTAAAATGGTGTATGCCCTTATCGGCGTAGGGGTCGGGATTGGTTGCGCCCTTTAAGAGCGTAAGCTTAATAGAGCTTCCGCTATTGCTAACTCCGTATTTACAGTCGTTTAGTACCGCAGCTCCGTGTGTTGAGTCAAAAAGCGCAGTGTAGCTATGGTTGCATACTTCAAACCTGTCTGCGTCGTACTGTCTTGAAGAGTGGGTAGGTCGCATAATATAACCAAACTGTATTTGGTTTGCAGCCTCGCTGCTTTCTATTCCTGTATCAAATGCTACTTTGAGCAGTTTGTGTATTTCATTCCAATTTACAGTGGTTTCAAAATCTAGGCGCTTTTTGCCTGAATCAAGGCTTATTACCTGCTCTATTTTAGATGAAAATACTTCATGCTCAAATTTAATAGAAGCTCGTACGCCTTCTTTTAATATTACAGTTGACTTTGTTTTTATTTTAGGTTCAATTAAACGCTTAGGTACTTGGCTGTCTATATCCCAAGCTTCGTAAGCTCTTGGAACATCCCTGTAAAAACAGAACTTGTTTGAAGCTGAACCTATATAGTCTACCTCTGTTTTCTTATCCTTAAAAGATAATAGCTGTCCTTCTTTAGATATGTGCGCGATAACACATTCATTTGATATTTCGTAGCCTTCAGGCGTTTCTTTTATACTTACCGGAGTATAAGTGTTGTCTTGTTTTTTAGGTACTATACTAGTTACACCCATTGAGGGGATATGTACAAGTGCAAGTGTTTTATCGCCAAAACTTGTGTGCGTAACAACTTTACCTTCAAGCGTAACAGCTCCATCACTAAAACTGCTGTCAAGCTCTATAACCCTATTTACAGGAACGCTTTGCGTGTTTATTAGTACTACTCCATTGCCATCATCGCAAAGAGGTTGGGTTGCTGAAACAATGCCGCTATCTATCATATCAAGCGTGTCATTATACATCTCTCTCGCTCTTCTATTAACCTCGTAAATAGAGCTCCCCGGAAGTATATCGTGGAAATGGTTTAGTAGTATGTTTTTCCATATTTTGCGGATATTATCGTGCGGGTAGGGAAGATTTTCTTTTTTTGCAGCAATTGTAGATAGCATTTCAAGTGTGCGTATTCCGTTTTCGCATAGTCGGTTGCTGCGTTTAATTTCAGCTTGGGAGGTATATGTCCCCCTGTGGCACTGGAAATAAAGTTCGCCAAAGTATGTTGGCTTATCAATATCCTTACGTCGCTCAAAGAAATCCTCAGGGCTTTCATAGTTAAGTTTTGGTACACCCTGAATGTCTTTTTCTCTGCGTATTTGCTCATAATCGTCCCTAGTTGGACCTCCGCCTCCGTCCCCGTAGCCAAAGGGCAGATAAAATTCGCCAGTGCCGTCTTTATTTAGCCTATTTCTCCAGCGGTTGTTAAGGGTTTTGGCGTCTACAAAGGATTCATACTGCATATGCAGATAGCAGTCAATTTCAGTGCCGTCTATGCCTTTCCACATAAAGCTGTGGTAGGGGAAGGCGGCGGCGTCATTATATGTCCAGAATATTTTTTGGGTTGTAAGACCTTCTATACCGCATTTTTTAAGTATCTGCGGGAGAGAACCTGAATAACCGAAAGAATCGGGCAGCCAAGCTACTTTGCAGTCTTTACCAAAATACTTATTAAAATATTCCTTGCCGTACATTATTTGCCTTATTAGACCCTCTCCTCCTGCAAGGTTTGTATCAGGCTCAACCCACATAGCCCCTTCAACTATCCAATTTCCATTTTTTACGGCTTCTACAATTCTGTTAAAAAGTTCGGGATAATATGTGCGGCATATTTCATATAGTATAGCTTGGCTTTGCAAAAAGCGTGCTTCGGGGTATTCCTCAAGCAGCCTTAACTGTTGGGCAAATGTGCGTGCGACTTTACGCACTGTTTCCTCTAAAGGCCATAGCCAAGCCACATCTATGTGGGAGTTTGCAATAACGCTCATCTTAGGTGCATATGTGCCGTTTTTTGCGCCCATTAATTCTGATAGGAATTCGCGCATTTTCGTATATGTTTTTCTACGCTCATACAGTGGCTTTTCTATGTCGAACTTATTTAAGAGTTCGCACAGTTTATAGTTTATTTTCTCCTTAAAAAAAGAGCTTTCAGGCTGTGTTTCATGTATATCATATAGCATGGCTATGTCAAGCCATAGCTGATACGCTTCTTCATTCCATATACCGTAAGTGTTTTCGCCTATTAAAGCAGGGGACGGGTATTCCACAGGTACACCCATATCCGAGAAAACATAACCTGATGCACGTTTTCCATTTGGGGATAGGGGCAGCAGCGTTCCGCTGTATGTTTCAAGCGCTATATTAAAACTCTCACCGCCTTTTGCACAGTGTACTATTGTTTGGTCTACCAAATAATGGTGAGGGTATCTTATTTCGCCTCCGCGCACAGTGCCAAAGGGTTTACCATCTAAATAAACGGTACTTTCCCAGTCTGTATCAAGGCTTATTACTATGCGCTCTCCCTTTGAGTTTTCGGGCAGTATAAAATCAGAAAAAAGCCAGCAGTACTCTTCAGTTTTTCCCCAGTTATAGCCTTTTGGCATGGGGTTTTTATCTTGAGATTTAGCTTTGTCAATGGATAATAAATCCTTAGTTACAAAGCCTCTAAAATTTATTTCGCCAAGCGGGTGATAAAAATCCCTCTCCAAGGCTTTAAGTAAATGAGCAATCTGCCCATGTGTTTCCGATTTCATATTCGCACCCCTGTAAATATTTATTTTATAAGCTAAAAGTACCATAGAATGTATATAAGGTCAAACCGTGAACCAGTTTAAATACCATAACAAGCCTCGCTTTTTGACAGGGAAACTGAGCTTTGGTACAATTCTTTCACAAGTATGAATCTTGACATTCATTTAATGAGGAGGAAATATGTCTCCAGTAAAAACACAAAAACTGACCATAGCCGCGGTATGCCTTGCGCTATGCCTGCTGCTACCATTATTAACAGGGCAAATACCTACAATAGGCAGTATGTTATCGCCTATGCATATACCTGTATATATATGCGCGTTTTTGGCGGGTCCTTTGTATGGCGGGTTGGTAGGGGCGATAGCTCCGCTGCTTCGTAATATAATATTCGGAATGCCTCCGCTTTATCCCGTAGCAATAGCTATGGCTTTTGAGCTTTGCGCATACGGCATAGTAGCAGGGCTTATATATAAATTTACCAAAAAGCATATGAAGCTTAGCGAAAGCGTATATTTAACCCTTGTAATAGCTATGATTTTAGGTAGAATAGTATTTGGGGCTGCTTTGTATGTGTTGCTTATGCTAAAAAGTCAGAGCTATACATTTGATGCATTCATAAACGCTACTGCGCTAAGCAGCATACCCGGAATTGTTCTGCATTTTCTTATAGTGCCGCCGGTAGTGCTTGCGACAGAGCGCAGCGGTATACTGAAATAAATTGCATAAAATTACACCCATAGCCCATATATATACCGATTTTCATAGCAAATTCGGGGTGCCTAGGCAGCATGGTATAGGCGAACTTGTGGGGAAAATAGTATTTGAAAAGCCCTTTAGGGACATTAATATGCTAAGAGGGCTTGAAAAGTTCTCGCATATTTGGCTGCTGTGGATATTTTCAGAAAACATAAAATCAGGCTACTCTGCAACCGTGCGCCCGCCCCGCCTTGGAGGAAACATGCGAAGGGGTGTGTTTGCTACAAGAGCCCCATTTAGACCAAATAGCATAGGCATGTCAGTAGTAAAAATAGAAAAAATAATACTTGAAGGCGCGGAAAGCCCTATTATAATAGTTTCAGGCGTTGATATGGTAAACGAAACTCCCATAATAGATATTAAACCGTATATTAAAAGCGATATTATAGATACTGCTACTTTCCCTAATATAATTCGCAGGCTTAATGTTAAAATAGACAAAAGCCTACTAAATAAAGTACCTACCGATAAACAAGCCGCACTAATAGAAATACTTAAAGAAGACCCTCGCCCTTCATACCATAAGGATGGCAGAAAATACGGCTTTTATTTTAGCGATATGGAGATATTTTTTATAGTTAATGGCGATACCCTAACAGTTATTGATATTATTTAAGTATAGTTATTATAAAACGTAAAGATCAACATTTCTATATTCTTATAGGGGTGTAAATAGTCATAGAATGTGACAAGTATTCGCTTTATGAACTAAACAACAAGCTTGCATGACATGATAGGCAATAGGCAAAGTTGAGAATTTATTTTTTTATTGCTTGTATTTGTAAACACAAAAACCAAAAAATAAATAAAGATAAAAGTTGATTTAGTATATTTACAAATCAGAATCATTCTGCAAAAATAAATATGTAAAAAATAGAGTATATGTAAATTATTATGGGATCTAACCGGTTGAAACCGGTAATAATAAGGAGGTTATCTTATGAAACGTGTGTTGGCAACGATACTATCTTTGGTGATTTTAATTGGTGTTTTGCCGATTGTTCAGGCTGAATCCGAAACGATCACTGTTAGGACAATCCACTATATGGTGGAAGGTGAGAAAGCTGCTGGAATGGAGACGATTCAGAAACTCTTCTCTGAGAAAATTCTTGAGGAAGAGGGAAAGGTAATCAAATTTGAGAATAGCGCTTACTCTCAAGGTACTGACTATTGGCCTCAATTAAACTCATCAATCAACGCAAGTGACTTTTATGACATTATGATGGGGAACCCTGGGTTGTATACAGACCTAATTAAGGAAGGATATGTAAAAGATTTAACTGGTAATGAAGTTATTAAAAATCTGGGTCTCACATCGGGTGATATGGGTGATGTGTCATATGAAGGGAAATGGTATGCATACCCTGTTGATTTTAAATCCTGGGGAGTGTTCTACAACGTAAAGATGTTTGAAGAACTTGGCATTGATGTACCTAAAACTGAATCGGAGCTTTTAGCAATTTGTGAAAAGTTGCAAGAAAACAACATAAGTCCTTGGGCAGAATGGTATGCTGATGGTGCCTCTGTGGATATCAATATGCGTACGGTTCTATGGACAAAGGCTTTAGCGAATGGTGACAAGGATTTATTTAAGGATCTCATGAGTGGAGATAAGACAGTCCATGATTATCCTTACATGAAGGAAGCGTTAGAAACCTGGGCTCGTCGGATTGGTAATTGGGCTCGACCTGATGCTGTTTCTAATAAGCAAACTGATGCGAATGAAATTTTCGTTTCCGGGAAAGCAGGCATGTTATATCAGGGAACTTGGAATATTGGCTCAATTGAGGGACTAATAAAAGATAAAGAGTTTGAATATGGATTTTTCCTCTGTCCGACCGATGATTCAGGTCAAGATCCCGTACTGAATGTTCAGGTTGATCAAGCTTTTATGATTAACCCTAAGGCAAATAATCCTGATTATGCGTCAAAGTTTATGGAATTTTGGCTCACAGATTGCATGGGACTATGGAGTGATGCGAGTTTCCAACCTGGTATTACTGGTGCAAAAACAGAAAATACTCCGCCGTTGCTCTTAGCTCTGTTAGAAGCTAAAGCGTCAGGTAATACTGCTTGTTACGGCGATTTTACTGTTCCTTTCACTTCAGCATTTACATCAGCATATCGCACCGCTTTGACTGCTTTTGCAGCATCCATCGTTACGGGAGAAACTCAATCTGGTGTTAACTCCGTTGAAACTTGCTTAGATTATATGCAGGAACTCTTTGATGAAGAGATAGCAAAAGCAGCTTTATAAAACCAATTATTAGTAAAAATAGTTATTTAGGCAACTGGTTGGCAGGATTGCCAGCCAGTTGCCTATGAGAAAGGTTGTTTCCTAAACATTTTGTTGCGGAGGGAGGATTTTATGAGACAAATGAGTGCGAAAACAAATAGAAGTAGGTCTGTTTCTCGTTTAACAAAGAAAATTCATATTGGTAATATAATGTTTCTTTTGCCTACTTTTATATTGTTCACATTTGTGGTTTTAGCGCCGTTTATTCAAGGAATACCTTATTCGTTTACAAACTGGAAGAGTATTGTGAGTACGAACTATTCTTTTAACAAACTAGCCAATTATGAGTACTTACTTAAAAATAAGTATTTTCTGATGTCACTGGGGGTAACTTTTAAATTTACTATTTTATTTATTTTAAGTAGTAATATCATGGGTTTCTTTCTTGCGCTTCTTCTAAGGCAAACTTCGAGATTTAATAATTTTTCTCGTACTGTCTTCTTTTTACCTTTTACTGTGTCAGTGACTGCCGCTGCGATTGTATGGTCTTATGTATTTACAGATATATATGGGACAATTACCGGGCTTGTAAGTCCGTTAGGATTGGAAAGTCAAATTGTCTATGCGATGGTAATAATCGCATCTTGGCGTGATATGGGTTATACTATGCTTATTTATATCGCCGCAATGCAGACGATACCAAAGGATTTTTATGAGGCAGCTTCCATCGAGGGCGCAAATGCATTTCAGCAGTTTCGAAGAATTACGTTGCCGATGATTGTGCCTGCCTTTACAGCAAATATTACAATTACTCTAGCTTGGGGGCTAAGAACTTTTGATTTGCCAATGGTTGTTTCCACAACAAAGCGTGCTGGGCAGACAACAGCAGTTTATGTATACCAGAGTATTTTTGCTAATAATAATGCAGGACTGGGACAAGCGGCAGCAATAATCCTTACAATCATTTTAGTTGTGCTAACTCAAATTGTCTCGTATACACTTCGAAGAATTGAGGTGGAATTGTAATGTACAATTATTTAAAACGGAAATTCAGTTATTCACATAAATCTGCCGGTCAGCGTTACTTTGCTTTGAAAGAAATCATCCGAACATTAAGTACCTTATTGTTAATTTGTATTGTTCTTCTCCCTTTTTATGTTGCAATATTATATGCTTTTAAACCGGTATACGAGATAAGCGCAAATAGGTTGGCTTTTACTCAATCCCCAACATTAACAAATTTTTATGAAGTTATTTTTGAGAACAAACAGTTTATTAGCGGTTTTAAAAATACGGTTTTAAACACCATACCAACTGTACTTATTCTGGTAGTAACAACTTCCATGTCTTCGTGGGTTTTAGCACGGTTTAATACACGCTTTTATAGTTTGATGTATTCAATAATGACAGTGGGTCTTCTGATTCCTTTTCAGTGCTATATTCTACCGTTGTATGTTAATTTTTTTAAACTGGGTTTAGTGAGCAATAATATTGGATTTATCATTGCCCGTTCCGGATTACAAATCTCAATTAGTCTTGTTGCAGTTACAGGCTTTGTTAAGACTGTACCCCGTGAACTAGAAGAAGCAAGCAGTATTGATGGTTGCTCTAGATTCGCAACATTTTGGAAGATAGTTTTCCCTTTAATGACACCAATAAACATTACGCAACTGGTTTTAAATACGGTATTTGTATGGAACGACTATAGTACAGCAATTATCTTGTTGCGTTCTAAAGAGTCGCAGACACTTACGTTAGCACAAATTACTTATTTTAATGAAAACACAACGCTGTTAAATCATGCATTTGCCTTCTTTATTCTTGCTATGTTTCCTATACTTGTTCTTTATCTTTCGTTACAAAAGTACATTGTTAGTGGAATTACAGCAGGTGCTGTCAAAGGATAATCAAACCTAAAGAGAAAGGGTGATTATATGAGAAATTGCAATCAAATATATATGGAATTGATTCATGTTGTCCAAAATGAATGGGATGTATATTTTGAGACAGCTTTGGTGATGCTTCATGAAATAATGCAGAATAATGAGAAAGGCAAACCTACCGTAATGATTGTTCCTGTAGGTCCTACAGAACAGTACGGAATCCTTGCACGTCTTGTCAACGAATTGTCGTTATCATTGCATAACGTACACTTCTTTAATATGGATGAGTACCTTATTGATAAAAAATGCTGGGTACCCTTTAACCATCCTCTATGTTTTCGTAGGAGAATGGAAGAAGAATTCTTCTGTCGTGTCAATCCAGAACTAGTTATGTCAGAATCTCAGCGACATTTTCCAAAACCGGGAGAAGAGGCTGAATTTGATGCTTTACTTGATTCTTTTGGTGGAGCTGATCTTTGTGTTGGTGGATTGGGAATCAATGGACATTTAGCGTTTAATGAACCTCCTGAAGACAACACAGTATATACTGTCGATGAGTTTGCATCTCTTTGTACACGTATTTTGCCAGTCTCTCGGGAAACCCGTACGGTGAATGCTATAGGATATCAAAGAGGGGATTTGTATGGTATGCCTCAGTGGTGCATAACAATTGGAATGAAGCAAATCTTATCATCACGATCAATTTTTATCGCACTAAATAGAGAATGGCAACATGGTATTCTCCGGCAAACGTTGTGTAATACGATACAAGCCCAAATTCCTGCTACCTTATTGCGTACTCATTCAAATGTCCGCTTCTGCACAACAGAGAAAATAGCGCAGGGAATTGTTTAATGTTTGCAGCTATACAGAAAAAAGTGAATAATAGAGAACAGGACAAGGGGAATGCAAAGGAGAATTAGAAATACTTATTGGGGAGGAGTGATATTTTACCTGTAATCGATTTTTCAAAAGACATGCATATTTATCTGGGAGGTGTTACCCGATTTTTTGTATCAGCAAATGTAAACACTGAAATCCGGAAAACGATTGAAATTAAATTTACAATATATAGGAGGATATGTTTATGATTGATTACCGTACAATCCCTGCAGAAGAATTAGGAAAGGGTAGTAATATTAAGCTGGAGCTTTGTGAAACTGAAGTTGATCTTTATTGGAAGATGGCTATTGAAGTAGCTGAATTGATAGCAGAAAATAATGTCAAAGGTGAAGAAACACTTATGATTGTTCCCTATGGTCCTATTGGTCCTCACTCCCGCCTTGTAGATATAATAAATACTCGGCGTATCAGTTTGAAAAATTGTTGGTTTTTTGCTATGGATGAATATCTGGATGACAATTTGAAATATCTTCCAAAGAGCGATCCCTTGTCCTTTCGTGGTGGTATGGATCGTGTTTTTTACAATAAGATTGACCCAGAATTGAACTTACCCGAGACTCAGCGTTTCTTCCCAGAACCGGGCAATGAAGGTGAGATATGGGAAGTAATTCAAGAACACGGCAAGCTGGATATGTGTTGGGGCGGTGTTGGTATTACTGGTCATATTGCCTTTAATGAGCCTCCGGAGCCCGGTGAGGTTTGCACTGATGAAGAATTTCTACAACGTCCTACACGTTGTTTAAAAATAGCTCGTGAAACACGTACAATTAATGCTTTTATGAACGCTGGAGCTGATATTGATGCTATCCCCGAGTGGTGTGTTACTGTGGGTATGAAGGAAATTAACTATGCCAGAAAGATTCGTATGTGTATGCCGCGTGATTGGAACGCAGCTATGCTACGGAAAGCTCTTCATGGTCCCGTTAGTTGCCATGTGCCAGTATCTTTGTTCCAAAATCACCCTGACGCAAAGATATATGCCACATATCAAGCTGCTAATACTTCCATAGTGCCGAAGATTGTTATTTATAATAAATGAAGAATCTATTTTGGATTGGAAATGGTAAAGTTGTTTTACCGCAAGGTGTGGTACAGGGCGGTTCGATTTTGGTTGAAAACGGTAAAATTGCCGCAATCAATAGTAATTGTCCTAAAGGGGTAGAGGTTATTGACGCTCAAGAAGGATATGTTTTGCCAGGGTTTATCGATATTCATGTCCACGGTGGTGGTGGAAGTGACTTTATGGATTTGTCAGAAAAAGATGTTTGTACTGTATGTAACACACATTGTGCGTACGGAACAACCGCATTAGTTGCGACGACTATGACTTGTTCAGATGATCTTCTTGAGGATGCAATCAGCTGTATACGTTCTGTGATGAAAAAACAAACTTTAGGTGCTCAAATATTGGGTCTTCATTTAGAAGGCCCGTATTTTGCAGCCACTTCCAAGGGTGCGCAGCCTGTCAAGGAGCTCAGAATTCCAACACGAGAAAATTTAGAGCACATTATAAGAGTTGCTGAGGGCAGTATTATTCGCTGGGATGCGGCGCCTGAATTGCCAAATATGCAGATGTTTGCACAGGTGATGAAAGAAAATGGAATCCTTTGCTCTATTGCTCATTCCGGCGCCAATGCAACAATTACTACCCAAGCCTTTGATTGGGGCTTCAGTCATATAACGCATTTTTACAATGCTTGTACAACTTTCCATAAAGAGAATGGAATTGTGCACTCCGGCAATATAGAAGCAACATACATTCGCCCGGAAATAACAATTGAACTGATAGGCGATGGACGCCATATTCCTATGGAATCGATGCTTCTTGCAAAGCAGATTAAGGGAGCGGACAAGATTTGTATAATAACCGATGCAATGCGTGCGGCGGGAACAAGTGAAACGGTTAGCATACTAGGTCCTCGAAACGGAGGGACAAAGGTTGTGGTAAAGGATAATGTTGCACAGCTTCCTGATTTCTCATTTTATGCTGGGAGCATAGCAACAATGGATAGGTGCTTAAGAACGGCTCATGTGTATTATGGCATTCCATTAAACGAAGTTAGTCGCATGCTATCTTTAACTCCGGCACGGCTTAGTGGTGTTGAACACTGTAAAGGGAGCTTGGAAGTTGGAAAAGATGCTGATATAGTCATAATGGATAAAGATTTTTATGTACAGAAGGTTTTTGTTCAAGGAATCCTCCATTGAATTTAATTCATTCTCAAACAAAATTGAAGTGAGTTTTTAAGTTAATTGCTTATCTTTTTGTTGGAAAGTTGTAACCTCAATGTGTTCTATATTTTCAACCTCTCTGTATAATAATAAAAAATAAATATAGATATAAATTGATTCTGTATATTGACATTCGAGAATTACTCTGTAAAAATTAATATTATAGAATAGAGTGATTTTCTTTTATAAAATGTCTCTCTGTATTTAATTTACAATAAGGAGAAACCGTAATGTTGAACTACAAAGTAAAAATCGGTCTAGCCCCCATGCGTCGTGACGTTACACCCCGTCCAGGCATCTTTAATTGGGAAAAGGCTGAAGAGCGTGGTCATCATGCTGTTGCCTACATTAAGGAGCACTTTACTTCAGAAAAAGTGTCCTTCGTGGATTTGGAGGGTATCAACCCTGTTTCCGTGATGTACAATGATGATGACGCGGAGTGCGTTATTGAACGTTTTCTGGCAGAAAAAGTGGATGCGGTATTTATTATCAACTGCAATTTCGGCAATGAAGAGATTGCAGCTCATGTGGCGCGTGCTGTGGGTAAACCGGTGTGTATCTGGGCGCCAATGGATGATAGTTTCCTACCGGACGGGACGCGCTACACGGACAGTCAGTGCGGTCTTTTTGGGGTAAGCCGTCAGATGCAGCGCCTACGTATCCCTTTCTCTTACATTGAAACCTGTAAGATTGAGGATAAAATTTTTACTGAAGGTTTTAAGAGATTTATTTCCGTTGCTTGCATGGTTAATAATTTTCGTGGTATGCGCATTGCGCAAGTTGGTATGCGTCCTAAGCCATTTTGTTCTGTTATCTATAACGAGGGCGAATTGCTAGAAAAATTCGGCATGCAGGTGATTCCTGTAAACATGGCTATTATCATCGACAAATACAATAAAATACTAGCTGAAAATGATGCTGTGCTTCAAGAGGGCGCAAAGTTGTTATTATCCCGCTATGAGATGGACGATATTACACAGCCTTTGCTCAAAAAGGTTTATGCTTTTGTACTGTTGTATAAATGGGTATTTGAAACCTATCGTGTGCAGGTCGTCTCTGCTGAGTGTTGGACAGCTATGCAACTTGCCGTTGGAGCAATGCCCTGTATGGCATACAGCGTATTGGCGGACATGGGTTATATAATTTCTTGCGAAAGTGACATGCATGGTGCGATTACCATGGCCCTGCTCTCCTGTGCATCTCTTGGTGAAAAGATTTCTTTTTTTGGGGAGTTTACTGTGCGTCATCCGGAAAACAAAAATGCGGAACTCCTGTGGCATTGCGGTCCGTTTGCTTATAGTCTGCGCAAGGAGGCTACGCCTTGTAAGGCGGTTAATATGCGTGCATGGTTTCAAGTGAAGGATAGCGAATACACTATTGCGCGTTTTGATCAGGAAAGTGGCGATTACAAACTTTTAGCTGGTACCTGCAAATCCACTGACGGACCGTATACCTTTGGCACTTACCTATGGGCGGAATTTGATGACCTGCCCGCTTGGGAAAGAAAGCTAGTTGAAGGACCTTACATACATCATATGGCAGAAATTGAAGGCGATTATACACAGGAGTTGCGTGAATTCTGTAAGTATATACCAGGCATTACGCCGGACGCAGTAGAATAATAGGAGGCAAAAAACGATGTTGACCGGTATGAGAGAAATCCTTGAGATTGCCGATAAATGTGGTTGTGCTATTCCTGCTTTTAATGTTTACAATGGCGAAACTGCCATGGGCATATTTAAAGCTGCCGAGGAAGCTAATGCCTGTATTATCGTGCAGATGTACAGCCGTCTTTTTATGAGTGATGAGGCAGAATTTATTGCCCCGGCTATTGTAGAAGCTGCGCACCGCTCCAAGTGCAAAATTGCATTTCACTTAGACCATGGTAGTTGCGATGAAGCTGTGTTCCGTGCTATAAAATACGGTTGCTCTTCTGTAATGCGCGATGCGAGCGCTCTTCCGTTTGAGGATAACATAGCAGTTATTAAAAATGTGACGTACTTTGCCCATGACTTGGGAATTGATGTTGAGGCAGAACTGGGTCACATTGGTTTAGCTAAGGATGGAGTGCCCACAGATTATACTAAGGTTGAGGAGGCTGTTAGGTTCTATGCAGAAACCGGTGTTGATGCACTAGCTGTTGCCGTGGGAACAGCTCATGGCCATTATAAACAGGATCCCGTACTGGCAATTGACCGCATTCGTGCATTGTATGATGCAGTTCCTGCGGCACTTGTTCTGCATGGCGGTTCCGGTGTACCGGATGATCAGATTCAAGCGGCGGTAGAAGCTGGTATTCGCAAGATTAATTTCGGAACGGATGTATGCCTTGCATTCCTTGATGGTGTACGCGAGGTGGATTCATCAATCGTTGGTGTGGATATATTCATGAAGGAACCGATACAGCGTGTAAAGAATTTTGCCCATGAGAAGATTCGATTGCTTGGGGCGGAGGGAAGCAATGCTTAATCGTCAAATTGGTGTGGTTGGTATAGGTTCTACGGTCTATGACACATTAATGGTCATAGATAGCTTTCCTGTTGAGGATACGAAGATAGAAGGTGTTGAAACTAAGGTACAGGGAGGCGGTCCCTGTGCAACGGCGCTTGTTGCCGCCCAAAAATTAGGCATGTTTTCAGCATACATGGGCACCATTGGTGATGACCCCTTTGGGCATTTTATGCTTGATGATCTAAATTCTTGGGGTGTGGACACGAGTTGTGTAAAAATTGTGCCAGATACAATAAGTTTCCACGCTGTTGTATTGCTTAACCAACATACGAAAAGTAGAACCTGTGTTTGGAACCGGGGTAATGTGCCTCAGCCGAAAGCAAGCGATTTATATGAAGATGTATTAAGCCAAGCAAAGGTACTCCATTTGGACGGACATATGTTGGAAGCGGCAGTTTATGCTGCAAAGTTATGTCAATCAAAGGGTGTCAAGGTGAGTTATGATGCGGGCGGAACATATCCGAATGTGGAACGTCTCATGCCTCATGTTGATTGGTTAATTCCATCAGAAGAATTTGCTCTGAAGTTTACCGGTACAGAAACAGGCGAGGAAGCAGCACGTTTGCTCTACGAAACCTATAATCCAGAGCTGGTTGTAATTACACAGGGTGTACGCGGCGGCATTCTTTTAGATGAAAAGGGTATGCGTCGCTATGAAAGTTTTTCAGTAGATGTAGTAGATTCAAATGGCAGTGGTGATACATTTCATGGCGCATTTATTGCGGGTAAGTTGTACGGTCTTGATAATGACAAAGCGTGTTGCTATGCAAGTGCTGCTGCGGCGATTAAGTGTACTAGGTTGGGCGCGCGAAGTGGAATGCCAACAGATGAGGAATGCCGCTCTTTTCTGAAAGCACGCGGTATAGAAATATAAGGGGTGTAGGAGATGTTGGATAGATTGAAAAAGCTAAATCCGGAGCTTCCGTTTTATTCAGTACATGACAATGCATTCCGTCGCTTTGGACGGGTTATCGCTTTTCCAACGCAGGAGTTAACTACTTTGTGCGAGCAAACCATATTGATGCCTGAAAGTGGGAGTTGCTATGAGACGGATATACCGGAGTTGGAAACTTTGGATATATTAAACAAGGTGCGTAACACACTACGGGGTGAAGGAAGTTGTCAGATTGGTTGTTGCTGGGGATATAATAGAAAGTTGAACTGCCTTGAATATCATCGTGCAAGCGAACATAATATTGCAGTCAGTGATTTTGTGCTCTTATTGGCAGCCCAGCAGGACATGGAAGGTAATGAATTGCCTGAAGGTAAAGTAAACGCCTTTTATGTACCAAAGGATACAGTCCTTGAGATATATGCTACTACATTACACTTTTGTCCCTGTCAGGTGAATGACGATGGCTTTTGCTGTATCGTAATTCTTCCGCACGGGACTAACAAACCATTGGATCATTTGCATGTGGGTGATGGGGAGGAGCGTTTGCTTTGGGCAAAGGATAAATGGCTTATTGCACACAAAGAAGCGCCAGTTGTACAGCGTGGAGCATATCCCGGTTTGCATGGCGAAAACTATGAAATCATATATTGAAGGAGGAAGTATATGAAACTAAAAGCATTTATGCCTGGCATGATTCTTGACGAACTAGCCGACGCAGTAGGTGGGTATGATAATGTATCCATGGAAATGAGTGACCGAGCAACGTATGGTGTGGATTATTTCTGGCTAAGCCGTATGTGGCAGGATCGTGGCGAAGTACCGCCTATGCCTGACTGGATTGTGCGTCCCGGTGCGACTGAAGAAGTATCCAAAATTTTGAAGATTGCTAACTACTATAAGATTCCTTTGCACACATGGGGTGGTGGTTCCGGTTCTCAGGGTGGAGCTTTGCCTATGAGTGGTGGTATACTTATGGATATGAAGCGTATGTGTAAACTCATAGAAATCGATGAAATCAGCCGTACTATCACTGCTGAAGCAGGTATGATTTTTCAACAGCTTGAGTGGTATGCCAATGAGAAAGGCTACTCCTGCCAACATATCCCTAGCTGCCTCACCTGTGGTACCATTGGCGGTGCGCTTGCCCATAGAGGGATAGGAATCATGTCTGGTAAATACGGTAAGATTGATGACCAATGCCTTAGTATGGAAGTCGTTCTATCTAATGGCGATATCATTAATACCCTCCCTGTGCCTAAACATGCAGCAGGTCCTGATCTTAATCAGATATTTATCGGCTCTGAGGGTACGCTGGGTGTTATTACAAAAGCTACTTTTAAGCTTTTTGAGCAACCTGAGGAGCGTCGGTTTCATGCTTTTCTGTTTCCAGACAAGAATTCCGGATATATGGCGGGACGCGATATCATGCAGAAGGTTAAGCCGTCCATATTACGTTTTTATGATGAAGCAGAGACCACTTCAATAATCAAAAAAATTATCGGTTTTGAAAAGAAGGGTTGTTTTATGAACCTTGCTGTCGAAGGCATAAAGCGTATAGTGGATATTGAGATGGAGATTATTCTTGAAATTGCTGAGAAGTGGGGTGCTGAGGATCTGGGCAGTGATTACGGCGAAAAATGGTTCAAGAACCGAATTACCTTTTTCTACCCTGGCCATATTATGGATATACCTCAGATGTTCGGTACCATGGATACTGTAGCCACTTATGCTAACGTTGAAAAGATTTACTTGGCAATGAAGAAGGCTATCTATGATAAGTATGGTGATAAGGTTCGTTATATTTCTCATTCCAGCCACTGGTATGAATGGGGTTGTATGAATTATACCCGCTTTATTGTTGACCCGCCGAATGTCCCGCAGGATCCGGAGGAGGCTCGCCGTCTACATAATGAGATCTGGAATATTGGTGTACGTGCTGCAATGGCAAACGGTGGTGTTATTAATGATCATCATGGTATTGGTCTTAAGCTTTCTCGTTTGATGAAGGAGCAATATGGTCCCGCTATGCAGGTTATGGAAGCGCTCAAGAATCAGCTTGACCCCAATGGTATCATGAACCCCTATAAGCTGGGATTGTAACTGAAGGAGGATATATATGTATAGTGAAAAAGCAAAAAAGCATGCGGATGCTTGTCGTTTCTGTTATATGTGTCGTCATCTATGCCCAATTGAACGGGCAACTGGCAGGGAAAACAATAGTCCCCGTGCTAAAGGGTTGCAGGTGAGCATGATAGTACGCGGCATGAAAATGGACAAAGCTTCCGCCGTAACCATGTATGAATGTCTGCTTTGCGGTGCTTGTACTGCTGATTGCGTTACCGGTTTTGATCCTCTTGTATTTATACGTGAAGCTCGTACACAGGCGATGCTAGAGGAGCTGACTCCAAAATTTGCAGAAAAGGTCATTGATAGGCTGATGGAAACCGGCAACGCCTATGGTGCTAAGGAGTCAAAGGTGAATTTTGAAGGCATAGACGAAGAAGGTGAAATCCTTGTATGGCTTGGAAATGCCGCTCGCTATGCTGTGCCGGATGTGGCAAATGCTTTATTTTCTATTTTGAATAAAGCCGGTGTAAGCTTTGCTGCTCTAAAAGATGAGCCCGCTTCCGGTTGTGAGCTGGGGGATATGATTGGTCATGTGGAAGATGTTCGTATTTTAGCTAAAGCTGCTGCGGAAGCCATAGTCAAGACCGGTGCGAAGAAGGTAATAGTTCTGGATAGCCACGATGCTGCTTTTTTCCTGCACGAGTGCAAGGATTGGGGAATTGAACTGCCCGAAATTGTGACTGCAACTGCGTTTGTGGAAGATCTTATTAACGAGGGTAAAATTGTCCCTAAGAAGATTAAAGAGATTGTAAGCTATCATGATGCTGCTCGCCTTGCTCGCGATATGGGTGAGTTGGAGCCTGCTCGCAATATTATCGCTGCTATGGGTGCCGAGCTGCAAGAGATGTATTTGAATGAGAAGGACAACAAAAATCCTAAAAATATGGCGTGCGGTTCTTTTGTGCGTGCCCGTGAATGTGGCTCCTCTCTTATGGGTCAGATGAAGCCTGAGCTGTCTGTAATGCTATGTGAGAAGCGTTACACTGATTTGCTTCGTACCGATTCCCGTATATTAATCGCTGCTGATCCTCAGGCTACTGAGGCTTTACGTCTGTCTGTACCGGAGGGAGTAGAATATCGCGACTTGTTTGTAATGCTTAACGAGCGTATATAAGTTAATAATATGATGCAGAGCAATATATTCTAATTGTATTTATGCTTTTGTATATTGAAAGGTGTGCGTTATGAAAACCATTGAAATTCCTTTTGGAAAGTCTAAACAATTTGTAAACGTACCGGAAAAAAGGCTTAGTGCAATTATAAGTCCAAATCATGCTAATGTAATGTCTGCCTCTGAGCAGGAAATTGTTCTTGCTGCGTTGACTAATCCTATTGGTACTAAACGTCTATGTGAGTTGGCTTATGGTAAGCAAAGTGTACTTATAATTACCAGTGACCATACCCGTCCTGTCCCAAGCCGTATCACCATGCCTCTATTGCTTGAGGAAATCCGTCGTGATAATCCGGAAATTTCAATAACTCTTTTAATAGCTACAGGTGTACATCGTCCCACTACTGAAGCGGAGTTACGTGCTCGCTTCGGGGATGAAATTGTAAAAAATGAATCCATAGTTGTTCATAATGCCTATTCGGAAGGGGATATGGCATATTTCGGTATATTACCTTCTGGTGGGGAGCTGTGGTTAAATAAGCTTATAAAAGAAAATGACTTGGTGGTATCTGAAGGATTTATAGAACCTCACTTTTTTGCGGGTTTCTCCGGTGGACGCAAATCCATTTTACCCGGCATAGCTTCTAGTAAAACAGTTTTGTATAACCACAATGCAAGTTTTATTGCTGATCCAAACGCCCGTCAAGGTAGTTTGGATAATAATCCTATTCATAAGGATATGCTCTTTGCTGCTAATCAAGCTAAACTAGCCTTTATTTTAAATGTCATAATTGATACGGAGAAAAAGGTCATTGCTGCAGTTGCTGGAGACCACGAAAAAGCACATTTTGCCGGGTGTGAATTGTGCGAAAAGATGACCCGTGTAGAAAAGGTTGTTTCTGATATAATTATTACTTCCAATGGAGGATATCCATTGGATCAGAATGTTTATCAGTCTGTCAAGGGTATGACAGCGGCAGAAGCTTGTGTTCGCCAAGGTGGTGCTATAATCATGTGTGCAGCGCTTGGAGATGGGCATGGCGGTGAGAGTTTTTATCGCTGGTTTGCTGATCGCCCCAATGCAGAGGCTGTAATGTATGACATTGAAAGTATCCCAGCGGAAAAAACCCTTATGGACCAGTGGGAAGCCCAGATTTTAGCTCGAGTGATGAGCAAAGCAACATGTTGGTTTGTTACGGGAAGTGAGAATCGTGAATTGATAGAAACCATGCATATGAAGTGGGCGTCTGATGTGGATAGTGCTTTAGCAGAAGCAACAGTCCTTTTAGGCGAAGGCTCCACTGTAACCGTAATTCCAGATGGTGTAGGTGTGATTATATGAAAGGAATAATAACATGAAGTATTTGCTCGGTGTGGATTTTGGCGGTAGCTCCTCTAAGGCGACCCTACTAGGAGAAGATGGTTGTGTGTATGCTACCTCTACTCAAGAATATCCCACCTACTATCCCCATAGTGGTTGGGCAGAGCAAAATCCTGAGGATTCATGGATTGCGTTTGTAAAAAATATTCGCTGCCTACTTGTTGAAAGCGGTGTAAAAGCTGAGGAGATTATGGCAATCTCGCTGGACGCCGCCACCCATACCGCCGTCCTGTTGGATAAGAACGACCGTCCTGTTCGAAATGCCATTTATTGGACGGATACTCGTGCCTCTAGCGAGGCTGCTGAACTGCAAAAAAAATACGGCGAAGAGATTGTAAATCTATCTTACAATACCGTTTCCAGTTTGTGGACATTGCCTCAGCTTATGTGGCTATCCCGGAATGAGCCGGAGGCTATCGCTCGAACCCATAAAGTGCTGGCGATGAAAGATTATATCCGTTATCGTTTAACCGGTGATTTCGTTACTGACGATATTGAAGCTATGGGTTTTATGTTGTTGGATGCGAACAAGAATAAGTGGAGCGAACGACTATGTGAGATGGTAGGTCTCAAGACCGAAAACATGCCAATCATCGTTCGCCCAGATCAAAGGCTTTCACCTATTTGCAAGGAAGCTTTGGAAGAAACAGGTCTATGTGCTGATACCATAGTAATTGCCGGCACTACCGATACCGCCATGGAGGTCTACGCTGCAGGTGCAAACAGCCTTGGTCAGGCAACGGTCAAATTAGCAACTGCTGGACGTATCTGCTCTATTACCGATCATGCAGTAGTAGACCCCTGCCTGGTAACATATCGTCACGTCATTGATGGTCTGTGGTATCCCGGAACCGCTACCAAAAGCTGTGCTGCCAGCAACCGTTGGTATCGCGATACCTTCGGTGGCGACTACGATGAGCTGAGTGAAGCGGCTGCTCAAATAGAACGTGGTAGTAATGGACTCTTCTTCCATCCTTATTTACAGGGTGAAATCACACCTTATTTAAACGATAAGCTACGCGCTTCCTTTGTGGGTGCAACCAGTCATCATACCAAAGCACATTTTAACCGTGCAGTGCTTGAGGGTATAGCTTTCTCAATGAAGGATTGTTACCATACACTTGAATGTCTTGATATTGCCCCAAAGGAGGCTGTACTCATCGGTGGTGGTGCAAAGGCTCCGCTGTGGAGGCAGATAATGGCAGATATGCTCAACATTCCGCTGCGCACGGTTGAGGATGTCGATTCTTCTTTGGGCAGTGCTATGCTTGCGGGTGTTGCCTGTGGTGTTTTTACAAGCCACCAGGAAGCAGCAGAAAAGTGTATAAGACTTAAGGACGAGATTCATCCAAGTTCTGAAGGCGTTGCCTTTTATATGGAACAGTTCGCCGTGTATAAGGAAATACAGGCGGTGCTCGCGCCTATATATCAAAAGTTATGAATATTTTATGTCTTATTAAACAAGTTCCTGATTCGCTTGAGGTTCGTATGGGCAGCGACCTGACGCTGCAAAGAGATTTCGTAGCTCATGTGTTGAACAAGGCGGATGAATCCGCCGTAGAACTAGCGCTTCAATTGCGGGATGAGCATGGCGGCAAGGTTACTGCAATGACAATGGGATTACCAAGAGCCGAAACTACACTTCGCGAGCTTATATCCCGTGGTGTGGACGAGGCAATTCTCCTTACCGATAAAGCCTTTGCCGGCGCAGATACACTTGCAACAGCCCGTGCGTTAACTGCGGCGGCGCAGGTGCTAGGTCCGTTTGATTTACTGCTCTTTGGACGCCGTGCTGCCGATGGTGAAACAGGGCAGGTGGGTCCCATGGCTGCGGCTCTTATGGGGATTCCGTGTGTGGCAAACATTACCTCAGCAGAATTTAAGGAAGATATTCTGACTGCTCATCAACTTACGGAAACAGGCACAATTCATTGGGAAATGAAGCTGCCAAGCGCACTAACATTGTGTGAATGGTCCTATGCACTACGCTTGCCTACAATAGTTGGGTTACGCAAAGCAAAGCGAGCTGATATCCGTATTATGACTCCTATTGAAATAGGTATTGAAGATACAACTAAAATTGGTCTGAAGGGTTCTCCTACAATGGTAACACATGTTAGTGCACGTCCTAGTGGTGTAAGATCAACAAAATGGATTACGGTTGAAGAAGCGATAGACATCGTGAAAGAGGTGTGCAAATGAAGACGATTGTTTATTTTGAAAAAATGCATTTGCACGGTTGTGAACTAATCGCTAAAGCGCGGGAGTTTTCAAAAACAATCATTGCACTTTGCGAGAATGAAACCTGTTGTCCTGCTGCTTTCAGCGCAGGCGCAGATGAAGCAGTTGTCATTGATTTCATATATGACGATTGTGCGCAGGGGGATATGGCCGCAGAAACAATCAATGCGCTTGCTGCGGATAGCGTTCTTTTTCCCGCAACAGTACGCGGACGTTTCCTCTCCGGCTGGGTTGCGGCAAAGCTCGAAACTGGGCTAACTGCTGACTGCACTGCTCTTAGTGTTACGGATAGCGGATTATTGCTGCAAAGGCGACCAGCGTTCGGAGGCAACCTGACGGCGGATATCCTCTGCATGACTGCGAGGCCACAAATGGCGAGTGTCCGTCCGAGTGTGTTTCCTATGCCGATAATCAAAGAGAATGCAACAGGTCCAATCCGCTATTTCAAAAAGAGCAGCTCTATTGAGTATATTAAAAACATAGGCTTTACACCGACTGAAAATAGAATTTCTTTGGGTGAAGCAAAGGTCGTCATTGCTGGCGGTAAGGGTGTTGGTGGCAAGAAGGGTTTTGAGAAGCTTGCAAAGCTTGCAAAATTGCTTGGCGGTACCGTCGGCGCGACTAGGAGTGCTGTCGATGCGGGTTTCATTACCTATGACTATCAGATTGGTCAGACTGGTCAAACTGTAAGACCGGAGTTGTATATTGGTTTCGGTATCTCCGGGACTGTCCAGCATACGGTTGGTATGGACAGCAGCAAGGTTGTCATAGCAGTCAACAAGGATCGCTCCGCTCCGATATTCGCCCATGCAAACTATGGTATTATCGGCGATTGGGAGGAAAACTGCGATCGCATTATTTCCGCGCTTGAAAACCGTGTTTAGTATTGCTTGATAGCGGATGCATAATCGAATCAGACGATATTATAAAAATTTTATTGGTCGAAATATATATATTCATGTTAATTTAAGGAGGTTTTTATAATGAGTTACAACTACAAAAAGTCCTACAAACCACATAACGGCTATACCCCAATATGCAAAATTGGCGAGTGTTCTCTTAAGGATTTGGAGTTTGGTATCATCGAGTTGACACCGAATCAAAAGCTGGAATATTATACCGAGAATAAGGAAACTGCTTTTGTAATCCTCTGGGGAACTGTCAATTTTTATGCCAATGGCGCTGATTATGGTAAACTAGGGGTTCGCGCAACTGTGTTTGCCAATCCAAAGGCTGAGTGTTTCTATGCTGGGCGCAATACCAAGCTTGAAATCACAAGTGTTCATAATTGTAAAATAGCTGTCTGTGCAACCCCGATTGATGTAGATACTGAGCCGCAGGCAATTCGTCAGGCGGACGTACGTGTAATGCGCCTTGGTGTAAAGCCTTGGGAGCGTGACACCAGCTTCATAGTTGATGGCACCACCAATGCAAAAAAATTAACTATTGGCGAAGCTTACTGTTGTCCGGGAAACTGGGCAGGTTTCCCTCCGCATAAACATGATGTGGATGATATGCCGCGTGAGTGTGTCGCTGAGGAAATCTACTACTTCCTGTTTGATCCGGAGCAGGGTTTTGGAATTCAGTGTCTGTATACTGGCGATGGGAAGATCGATGAAGCCTATCGTGTCAAGAGCAATGATTTAGTTGAGTTTCCGTATGGCTACCATACTACCGTCGGTGCACCGGGCTATAATACCTACTTTCTGTGGTTGATGGCGGGTGAGCATCAAGGTTTTTGCCGTGTGAATGACCCGGATCATGCCTGGGTCGCTGCTGTAGAAAACTTGATAAAGAAGCAATAATTTGATATGTGATTAGTAAAAGAGAGTTATTAATACAATAGTTCCCAGTGCTGCAGAGTGTTACTTAAAAAAATAAAAAATATAAAGAATTTCGATAAATTGATATATTCCATTAATCAAGTGCTGTTGATATAATACGAATGATGAGGAAGAAGCTATACTTTAAAGCTTCTTGATGTACAATTTAAAAGGAGGAATTCCAAATGAAAAAATTTCTTGCTATCGTACTGATTGCAGCCATGATGTTCTCCTTTGCAAGCTTTGCTGTTGCAGAAGAACCGGTAAAAATCACCGTATTCCATTACATGGCGCAGGCTGTTAAACAAGCTGGTCTGGATGCGATTGAAGCCGCTTATACTGAGCTTCATCCAAATGTAACCTTTACCAACATCTACTACAACCAAGGTACCGACTATTTCCCGCAATTATCTACCGCCTTATCTTCAGGTGACCAGCCCAACATAATAATGGGTAACCCCGGTCTCTATCCTGACTTGGTCAGCGAAGGTTTTGTAATGGATCTTACAGATAACGAAACCATTAAAGCCATGAACTTACCGTCCGGAGACTTGGGCGATGTGTCCGCCGATGGCAAAATCTATGGATTCCCGATTGACTTCAAGTCTTGGGGCATATTCTATAACAAGACCATTTTTGAGGAGCAAGGTCTGGAAGTTCCCACCACATTGACTGAACTTAACGCTCTACAAGATAAGCTGATTGCCGCTGGCATTGATCCTTATGTCCGCAGCCATAACGATGCTGTTTATGGAGATATTGAGTGCCGTAACACTGTCTGGACCCGAGCACTTGCCGCTGGCGATATAGATGTGTTTGAGAACCTGATGAATGGTACCAAGAAGTTCAAAGATTATCCCTATTTTGCTGAGGCCTTAGAAAATTGGAAGATGCGCTTGGTTGGCGCTCGTGCTGATGATATGAGCAACACTCAGGATATGGGCTTGGAAGTGTTTGCAGCTGGTGGTGCAGCCATGCGCTATGATGGTACTTGGGCAATAGGCGATATGCTATCCAAAAAGCCTGAATTTGAAATTGGCTTCTTCATAGCTCCAATTGATGATGAGGGTTCAGCCAAACTAAATGTACAAGTTGACCAGAGCTTTATGGTTAACCCGCAGGCAAAGAATGCTGATGTTGCTCTTGACTTCATGGAATACTGGCTCACTCAGGGTGTTGTTTGGTCCGAGATGTCTCAGATGCCACTAAACACAGGTGTTGTATCCGACAATCTTATGCCCATGGTTAAGACACTAGCTGAAATGAAGGGTACCGGTGACATAGCTCATTATGGCGACTTTACTATGCCTCTGAGTTCCGCATTTACTACTGCATGGCGTACTGAATTGACCACTTTTGCAGAGAGCACTCTAACCGGTGGCGGCATGACTGTGGAACAGTGTCTTGACAACTTGCAGAAAGCGTTTGATGAAGTTATTGCACTGAATTAATTTCTCTTTAAGTTTTTTCAAACTAACTTTAAAGTGCACCGTCCGTCCTTGGTCTGACGGACGGTGTATCCATTTATAGCTAATATAGTGGAGGTTGAATCTTTATGAAAATGATTTCCACTCGTACGGCTCGTAAGCGGAAACTTACTACCTATGCTGTGCGCGAGCATGGTGCGAACCTTTTGTTTATGTTGCCGGCGTTTCTATTGTTTGCTTTTGTAGTTCTGGTTCCCTTCTTTCAGAGTGTGCCTATATCTTTTACAGATAAGAAGGCTATTTTCGCTAAAAGTTGGAATTATGTTGGAATTGACAATTACATTAAATTGCTAAAAAATAGGGCATTTTTGGACACCTTTTTAAACACAGCCCATTTCACACTCGTTTATATTGTGGGGGCGAATTTGTTGGGTTTAGTTCTTGCGCTTATGATATGGAGAAGTAGTCGTTTTAATAATGTGGCGCGTACGTTGTTGTTTATGCCCTTTACAGTATCGTTAGTTGCCTCCACTAAAGTATGGAGTTATGTTTACACAGACATAGTCTCTCCTTTATTTGGTATTCCAAGCCCACTGGGAGTATCCAGCCAAGTAATATTTGGTTTGGCTGTAATAGCCATGTGGCGCGATATGGGTTATTGTATGCTCATTTATATTGCGGGTTTACAGTCTATACCTGGTGAATATTACGAGGCAGCTTGCGTGGAAGGAGCTAATTCATGGCATGAGTTTAGGTATATTACTTTGCCTATGCTAATGCCTGCTATCACCGCCAATGTAACATTATTGTTATCTTGGGGATTGCGTTGCTTTGACTATTCACAGATGGTTCTGAATATGAAAGCTGCAAAGACAACCGCAGTATTTGTATATGAGTGGATTTTCGGTAATTCTCGTGCTGGTGTAGGGCAGGCCTCGGCTATTATTCTTACGCTTGTGCTTGTGGTGCTAACTAATTTGGTTAATTCGATTCTGCGCAGGAGGGAGGTAGAGCTATGAAGAAAGAAAGAACGCGTAAGTTATTAGGTCTTAGTTATTGGCTCAGTCTTCCCCCGCGGCGTCGCTTTATAAGTCTAGCGCGTGTGATTGTCTTGTTATTTATAATAACTATCGTATTAGTTCCGTTTTACATAAGTTTTTTATATTCTATTAAGAGCCATTCGGATATCAGCTTGAATCGTTTGGCGTGGCCAAAACACCCTACGCTTGAAAATTATGCCCGTGTGATTAAAGAGAACAAATACGTAGCCATCGGTTTTAAGAACAGTATTCTAACAACTATTCCTACCACGTTGATTCTGCTGTTTACAACATCTATGGCTTCTTATGTATTGGCTCGTAACAACACTCCGTTCTACAAGATGATGTATACAATATTTATCAGTGGTATTCTTGTGCCTTTCCAATGTATCATGCTGCCGTTGTATATGAACATCTATAACCTCGGTCTAGTCAGTACTAACTTGGGATTTATATTGGCACGTTCCGGTTTTCAGGTGTCTATCAGTGTTCTATCCATAACTGGTTTTATTAAGGGTATCCCGCGCGAGTTAGAGCAGGCTGCCAGTATAGATGGCTGTGGTAAGATACGTACTTTCTGGCGAATTGTATTTCCACTTATGACCCCCATTAATGTGACTCAAATGGTGCTTAACACCCTGTTTGTATGGAATGATTATAGTACAGCTGTGGTACTATTGCGTGACGACACTAGCCGTACCCTGCCATTAGCTCAGATTATCTACTTTGGCGAGAATATGACTGAACTAAACTTGGCCTTTGCATTCTTTACTTTGGCGATGATTCCAATACTAATCTTATATCTTTCTACGCAACGTTACATTGTGTCTGGCATTATGTCAGGTGCAGTAAAAGGTTAATTATTACTTTTTAATACCTATCAGAATGAATTTCGGTTTACGAAAAACTGGCTCGTGAATACTTTTTCAGTTGCTTTTTTTAGATAAATACTTAAGCTCTTTTATGCAAGAGGCTTTGTTTTAATCCCCAAAGGTAAACCTTAATTGGGTTTTTTAATTTCAGTTGTTAGTGATAAAGTAACTTTAGCCTATTATAGTTTATGAGTAGCTGGAATGATAAACTTCCTTCTGCGAATTAACATGCTAGCTTTGTTCTAGAACGATTCATAATTACTATTCAAGTTGCAGTATGACGTATGAATATTTACTTTTTAAGCGTATTTTGTTAAAATTGATGCAGATGGTGATATTCTTTTAGGTTTTTTATTGTGTTTTACGGTGTAAGTATTTAATAAGTCTTTTCACCTTATATTTGGATACTTCTAATAAGCATCATAGCGTACAATATTATGTGTAACCTCTAGTAGGAAAGTGGATAGCAAAAGAGGTCCTTTTCTTGTAAAATTTGTTAGCCTACAAAAACAATGAAAAGGAGACCTCTCTATGAACCATTTTAC
>DUQK01000010.1 GCA_012837835.1 Christensenellaceae bacterium
CCTGAAAGAATTCCGGTGGCAAAGGCGAAGGGGATCCACCTGTTCTCATGCCGAACACAGAAGTTAAGCCCTTCAGCGCCGATGGTACTTGGTAGGTAACAGCCCGGGAGAGTAGGTCGCCGCCGGAACACTAACATGGATAGGAGTGTCAGCCGCTTCTATTCAATAATCCTCAGTAGCTCAATGGCAGAGCACCCGGCTGTTAACCGGGTTGTTATAGGTTCGAGTCCTATCTGGGGAGCCAACAGAACAACACCCCCTTGATATTTATGTTTCAAGGGGGTGTTGCTTTAATTATGGGTTTCGCTTTATAAAAAAGGTATTTTAATATATTCTTATGTTTTTGTGTTAGATACTAACAGCTTTACTCATTGCACAAAAAACTAGGTTATTTGCTTTCTCTCCGTATTCTTTATAGACTTCTGCTTGGTTTGCGTTAGTACTTGTTGTACCGCCTGCATGTATCACCATAGCTATATGTGGTTCTATTGAATAATTGCCCTTATAGCCGGTTTTTTCGAGTTTTGTGATAAGCGTTTCTACTTCGCAATCTCCTTCGCCGGGCATGGTAAATCCACCATTATTGAGCAAGCAATCCTTTATATGGAAATGCTCTATATATGGTAGTGCCTCTAAAAAGAAGTTTCGATTATCTTCCTTGGTGCCGCCATGTTGGATAGGGTTGCCGGAATCAAATACCATTCTAAAAGCTGGAGAGGAGAAATAGCCCATAAGTTCACCTAGGTGCTTAGGAGATTGAGCTCCCCAACCATCGCAGTTTTCATGCAGTAACACTATATCAGAATCTTCGGCATATTTGATGAGTTCTCCAATTCTACGGAAAACTTCTTTCTTCCAAAAAACAGCGTCTGCTTCACCTTGCGGATAAGACATTATACGAATAAATCTTGTATCCATTTTTTTCATTCGCGGGATACATCTTTTTAAATCTTCAATATCCTCTTCAAAAGGATGCGTTATTGGGCGTGCCCAGTTTGCTATTGCAGAAGCAAAGCCTGCACATTTAATCCCTGCTTTTGACATTTGGGCATAGATATTATCAAAAGTAGCATCATCAACCTTTGTAATGCTTACCCCTTGCACAGTTCTAAGCTCAATCATATCCCAACCGAGGGATTTATGAACTTCAATTTGCTTTGATATCTTTTCATCTGCTTCGTCGGCAATGCCTGTCATTCGGGTAAGCATTTTTTTCCATTCTGCGCTGTTATTCATATGTTATTTCCTTTCCCAATCAATTATTATTCCGATATGTTGTTCCGGTGTATTTAAGAGTGCTTCATAAGCATCATTCATTTCATAGGGTGATATAATATCGGTAATAAAAGGTTCAACCTTAAGTTTTTCAGATAATATACCCTCAAGAGCTGCTTTTGCAAAGTAATAATGGCTGGGTTTGTTACCATCAGCAAATTTCGGATAGCGGTTTTCATGTGCGCCAATCAGCGCGGCGAATTTCCTATGTATAAGTTTATAGACATTTATTTCAGCAAGCCCACGAGTTGAACTTAGCAATATAGTTTCGCCGTGTGTATTCATTAGTTCTAATGCATATGATACCATACTGTTTACACCAGTAGCTTCAACTACGGTAGATACTCCTGCGCCATTTGTTAAGTCTTGCAGAGTTTCTCTAAAATTACTATCTGAAGAATTATTTACAGCTTTTAAGCCGCAACGCTCTGCTAAAGCAACTCTATTTGCAGATATATCAGCTAATATTGTTTTCCTATCAAAGAATTGTTTCATAATTTGAGCACACATATTTCCTATGATACCTCCACCCATAACAAGTGCAAAGCCGGAACAATTTGACGCCTGTGCAGCAGTAAAAGAAATCTGAGCAAATCTAGTAAAAAGCGCACACTTCATATGCTCTGGGTCGGATAATGGTAAAATTATATCTTTTTTAGGATCTAAAACACTAAAATCGGCATGAGTTTGAAAGTGAACCACATTTTGACCGACTTCCCAATTTTTTATGTTGCTTCCTACAGCCTCAATAGTACCAACTGAGGAATAACCGGCTTTTATAGGATACCTGCACCATGCTATATCAGGGTCTTCAAATCCGATATGAGTCTTGGTCCACAGCGCCAGCTCGGTTCCGGGGCTAATGAGTGAGTAACGATTTTTAATTCTAACTGAATCAGGGGCTAAGCCGGTGTTCTCATCTCTTGTCAATACTTGGCAGTTTCTTTTGTCAGTGAAAAATACTTCTCTCACTTGCATAATATTTTCTCCTTTTATAATTATCAACCCTTTACTGCACCTGCAGATATTCCGGTCATAAAGTATTTCTGGAATACAAGAAAAATGATAACAACAGGAATAATTGCAACGGTTGTCATAGCTAATAGTTGAGACCAGTTTATCTGAAGTTGACCTACAAAATTAGCAAGAGCTTGTTGTATAGTCTGTTTTTTATCATCTAAAATAACAATTAGGGGCCATAAATAATCATTCCAACGCCACATAAATGAGAAAATTGTTATTGTAGCAACGATTGGTTTTGATAATGGCAAAATAATGTGGAAGAAAATACGGCTTTCTTCTGCACCATCAATGCGAGCAGCTTCAATCATTGAGTTTGGCAAAGTAGCCATGTATTGTCGAGCAAGGAATATTCCGGTAGGTGTTGCAGATGGGGGGATAATAATACCCCAAAGTGTATTGAGCAGACCGCTAGCCTTTAATTGTAAAAATATCGGCACCATAATAACTTGAAGGGGAATCATAAGGGTTGCCAGCATTACAATAAATAGGAAATCCCGTCCGACAAAAATATATTTTGAGAACCCATAGCCTGCCATTATACTAATCAATACGGTTATAATAGTTGCAGTTACAGAAACAAATACTGAGTTCGCAAAGTACTGCACAAAATCTCCACGGCTCATTGCTTCTATATAGTTTTCAAACGTCCATTGCTGGGGCATTATTTGTATAGGTATTTGAAAAAGTTCGGATTGCGGCTTAAATGAAGATAAAACAACCCAAAGAACGGGAAAGAGGAAAAAAGCAGTTAAAATAATTAATAGTGCATAATGCAAAACTCTAAATATATTACGATTATTCATAATCATACTCGCTCCCAACTATGCGAAATTGTAACAATGTAAATAGGCCGATAATAATCATCAAGACGACCGACATAGAGCTTGCATAGCCTAAACGATCTTCAGTAAACGCTACTTGATAAATCTGTTGGACAATTAATTTAGTGGAATATCCAGGTCCACCTTGCGTCATAACGGAAATAAGCTCATATGCTTTAAATGAAGCAATAGTAGCAAGAACCATTACTGCAAGAACTGTGCTTTTTAGTAGCGGCAAAGTTATATGCCAAAACGCATTCAAGGAGTTGGCTCCATCAATTTCAGCAGCTTCATAAAGCTCATGTGGTATTGCTTGCAAACCTGAAAGCATTATGACCATATAATATCCAGTTTGTGCCCAAATACTTACAAAAATAACGCTGCTCATTGCAGTACTTCGACTGGTTAACCACTGCATCCCATCGTGACCAAAAGTACGTAGTAAATAGTTTACAATGCCCATCTGGTCGCCTAATATAAAACGCCAAGCTATACCAACTGTTATCATACTAAGCAGCGATGGTATATACATAGACGCGCGGAATACTTTAACGCCTTTTAATGTGTTATCATGCAGTAGCAACCCTGCTATAAGTGAAAAAATAGTCAATAACGCAACTGTTATAAATGAATAATATATAGTATTTTTAACGGTAATCCAAAAGACTTTATCTGACATTAGCCTAGAAAAGTTTTGTATACCAACAAAAGTACTTTCGGAGAAAAAACTATAGTCCATAAACGACATGCGTAAGCCTTGAAAGGCTGGAACAATAATAAACCAAAAGAAAATAAAAAAAGCTGGAGCAATGAATAGCAATGGAGCAAGAAGCTGGTGAAAATTACCACGCGACGCAGAGCGGGATTCTAGCCTTATACTTTTCATGTTTTACCTCCTAAACAATAGTCTTGGGCGGCTCTCGCAGCATTTATACTTAAAAACTTAATAAGAAAAAAATAATATAATCTCCGGATAGAGATTAAGAAAGTTTTATCTATCCGGAGATTTGATGAATTACTTCATCATTTCAGCGCCTTTTTTGTCGATTTCAGCTGCTGCATCAGCGGGCGTAATATCTCCCATCAATGCCAGCACTATCTGCTCTTTAATTATAGGTGAAATTTGACTTAGTACAGGGTTTTTCCATTCGTTTGCCACATAAACAGGGGTAGCCTTGAGGGCTTCACTAAAGGCGGCGAAGTCAGAAGTATTGCTTGGGTATTCAACTGAAGAATCTATCCTTGAAGAGAGGTTGAATGTATCGCAGCAATACTTGGCGTTGGGTCCATCTTCAGAGAACCATGCCATGAGTTTTTGCGCTTCTTCTTTGTTTTTGCTGCTCTTGAATGATGCAACGAATTTACCACCAGGAACAGAGGATACAATTTCTCCCTTTGGCGGTACTACAACCATCCATTCAAAGTCTTTTATGTTCTTGGCGTACACATTAATATTCCAGCTTCCGCCGATATGGCAGGCGACAACGCCGGCTTGGAACAGTTCCGCAGGGTTTTCAGAGCCTAGCCATACGGATTCAGGTATGAGTTTTTCATCATGCATTCTCTTGAACCATGTGATGGTTTCAACAGTCTTCTCATTAGAGAAATTTACAGCTGTATAATCATCATTCATCATGCGACCGCCGAATTCAAATAGCAATGTGGAGAAACGATGGGGAGTAAAGTCTAAAGCTAAACCGTATGTGGGATTTCCTTCGACTGCTATTACTTTTTTGATTATTTCTTCCCATTCTGTCCATGTCCAAGTTTTTGAAACTTCTGCTACATCAACGCCTGCTTTTTCAAAAGCGGTTTTGTTTACTATCATGCCATTTGCGGTGGCTTCTGTGGGATATGCAATTATTTCATCGTTTTCGTTTTTGGCAAAGGCAAGTGAAGCCGCCATGAACGCAGATTCAACATCCTTTATGTCCTCAATATAGGGAGCGATGGGTTCAAGTTCACTTAAGAATACGGGGATTTGATTGTTTGTTACGCGAGCGATGTCAGGAGCACTGTCACCTGACAATAACATTTTAATTTTCTTCTCATAATCAGAGAAAGCAACGACCTGCATGTCGATTTTAATGTTGGGGTTTTCGTCTAGATAAGGTTGAATTGTATCTAGGAACACCTCTGATTCGTTTGCGTCATTGAACCACAAGACGCTAAGAGTAACATCTTCCTGAGCCATGGTAGGTACAAACATACCAAGCACCAGTACCAGTACAATCATTGAAAGTACAGATTTTTTCATAAGAATCTCCCTCCTAATTTTTTTTGCAATGTATGCATTATTTCATGATAAGGATAACATGTTCTTTTAAAACTTAAATTGTTAATAGTATCATTTTCATTGCAAATATAGTCGAAGGATAGTAGTTTTTACAAAATACAACATATATTTTAATAAAACCCAGAATAAAAGGACACTGCTATATTGACAAATTCAACAATGCTTTTATAGCTGTACAGTCTTCATTGTGGGGATATTTTATAGTATTCACTTGGTGATATTTTATATTCCTTGACGAACGAACGATAGAATGCAGAATAGTCACAGAAACCGCAGAGTTGTGCTGCTTGAGTGAAAGGTACGCCTTGATTGATTAGTTCGTCAGATTTTCTAAGACGCATTAGCTGAATAAACTGATATATAGTCATGCCTGTATATTTTTTAAAATATCTCATAAGGCTTGAACGGCTTAGATATACATACTCCGCAAGCATATCTATGGTAATGTTTTGATCTAAGTGTTGCAGAATATATTGGCGAACTATCTCAACAGTTTGCTTGTCTTTTGTCTTACTGTTAAATGAAAAGCCAAACTGCCTGTGTATTGCATGGTTAATTTCCACAAATAGTTCTGTTAAGCAGGCTCTGGCGAGAGCTTGCCTGCCAAAAAGATTTTCATCTTCCTTAAGCACAGAAAGACGGTCGAAATAGTTTAGTATTATCATTCGAATATTACGCGGATAGTGATATACTGTAAAGTTGTTTGTAGTAAAGCATTTGTCCAGTTGTATATCGGGGGTGGAAAGTGCCTTAAGTGTTTTAGGTGATACATGTAACAGTATCCTTTCATACGGAACAGTGGAGTCTATTAACACGGGGTGATGTAGCTGGTTGATATTGATAAAAAGTATGTCATTTGGGCGAAGGTGAAATTTGGTACCGCCCGTAAAGTAGCATACCTTACCGGATACTAGATAGTACATTTCAAAGTAATTATGTTTGTGCGGGCTTAGATTTACGCTGCAATCATCCGCATAGTAGAATATTCTATAATCATCAGGGGCTTCTTGATAATGTTTCATAAATGCTAACTTTTGCATATGGTAGGTAGCTCCTTATAAAATATTTTATAATTAATTATATCATATACTTGATGGTATAGGCAAAAGAAACAAATGTAATTTGCTGCAAAACAGTCAAAAGTTGACATGATTAGAGATGTTTTTGGTAAAAAACACAATGGCAAAGCAAATAAATTGAATATAGAATCTTCATGGGAGAAATATTAATCTCTTCGTGTAGGCAGTTATTTTGTAGAGAAACAAACATCAATAGATACTGGAGGGAATTATGATAAAAGTTGCAATAATTGGTGCGGGCGCTATATCCGCTACACATATAGAAGCGTATTTAGCGCAGAGTGAGTCGTGTAAAATTATCGCAATTTCAGATGTATATGTGGAGCGGGCTGAAGCATTAAACGAGCGTTATGGTTTAAACGCAAAAATATACGATGATGCAGATACAATGCTGAAAGAAATAAAGGCAGATTTAGTATCCATATGCACACCGCCTGCGAGTCATGCATCTTTAACAACAAAAGCATTAAAAGCCGAAAATAATGTGTTGCTTGAAAAACCTATGGCAACCTCTCTTGCTGAATGTGATGATATGATAGCTACAGCAAAAGAAAACGGAAAGATATTGTCTGTTGTTTCACAGTACCGCTATACGGGTCAGTATTATAAACTAAAACAACTTCTTAAAAGCGGTGTTTCGGGTAAACCTTTATACATTTCAATAGATGCGCTGTTTTATCGTGGTACTGAATATTATGATTTGGATTGGCGCGGGCGTTGGAGTACTGAGGGGGGAGGCTGTACGTTAATTCATGCAATACATTTCATCGACCAACTTATTTGGCTTTGCGGTATGCCAAACTATGTCTATGCATATATAGATAATCTTGCACACGAAAATTCTGAGGTAGAGGACTTTGCAGAGGCAATGCTGCGTTATGATAATGGTCTGTTGGGGTGTCTTACTTGTTCTTTATTGCATCATGGCGAACATCAAGGCATTGAAATTCAAACTGACAAAGGCGCTATAGGTGTGCCCTTTAATCCGCGAGTTTCAAAAGCTATGGAAAATGGGTTTCCTATGGAGGATTTAAAATCAGTTGAAAAACTTAAAGCTGCGTACGATTCTATTAGTCTGCCGCCTCTTCAAGGCCATGCAGGTCAGATAGCTGATGTAATTAAGGCTATTAAAGGGCAAGAAAGCACTTATGTAACAGGTGAAGAGGCTCGCGCCGCATTTGAACTTGTGCAGGCAATATATAAATCTGCCACAACTCGCAGCGAAGTAAGTCTTCCGCTTATGTACAGTGATGATTTCTATCGCAAAGAAACAATGGTGCCACGTATGCCGGTATTTAATACGAAAACCGGTAATTTAAAAGGCTTTACTACAGGTGCAATAAAAGTTGGCGGTAGTGAATATATAGAGGAAAAGTAAGTCTTCTATAAAGGCAAAAGCATATTAAAATTTTTTGGTTAAGAAATAAAGGTAAATTATTATTGAGATTTTGTTGTAGTACCAATACAGTTATACTTGAAAATACAATATAATTAAAAGCAGTTAGAATATAAAGATGTAGAAATTGAATTGTAAAATGCTATATTTTTGGCTTGTCAGATTTATCCGCAATTCACATATAACAACTTGCAGCTAAAACATATATATTGTAAAATGTACGGTATGTCGAGTTTGTTTGATAAGTTGTACAAGGTAGTTGAGGATTCTTACTATGATATAGGTGCTCCGGAGAGTGTTTTAGCTGCCATATCAGGTGGAGCTGATTCGGTTGCTTTGTTATATTTTTTGCGTAAGCTGGAGTTGCAAAAAGGCATGCGCTTAATGAGTTGCCATGTACACCATGGACTTAGAGAAACTGCTGATAGGGATGCAATATTTGTGCAAAATCTATGTGAACAGCTTCAGACTACTTTTGTACTTAAAAAAGTTGAGCTTAATACAGCTTCAAATGTAGAGGCGGAAGCCAGAGTTGCCCGTTACAATGCCCTAAACAGTGTAAAAAAAGAAAACAATATAGATGTAACTGCAACCGGTCATCATATGCAGGATCAAGCTGAAACTGTGTTGCTTCACCTAATGTACGGGAGTGGAAGTGCTGGACTTTCCGGAATGCATGAATACCGCGATGGAATTTGGAGACCGTTACTTAGTATTAAGCCAGAAGAAATATATACTTTTTTGCATAGCGAGGGTATAGAATATTGCTTTGATGAAACAAATGAAGATGAATCATTTATGCGAAATGCAATTCGTAAAACTTTGATACCCTCTATGCTTAAATTATATCCAAGGGCAGTTGAGAGCATGTCCCGTTGTGCGGGTATAATAAGGGATGAAGCTATTGCTTGGCGGGAGTATGCGGTAGAGTGGCTTAGTAAATACGGTTTTTCGCTAAACGGTGTTAATTGGATTTGGCGAAGTGCATTTAACAAGGTGAATATTGCTCTAAAGCGCCATATTTTAAGGGCTTTATTTAATAAAGTCAGTGATGCCGAACTTTCATTTGAGCAGGTTGAAAACTTTCGCGAATTGATTGAAAGCGATAGTGTAAACACATTCCATACAGTTAGAGCTAATGTAAACGCCTATATAACTAAAGAACGTGTCCATTTATATAATTACGATATCAACTGGAATGTAGGTATTATTGAATATACCGATTATTTAGGCGAATTTGGTGATGGAATATTTACTCAGGCGCTGGATGCTGATAAAATAGCGGGGTCTGTTCTTCGTTTTAGAAGAGAAGGCGACAGAATACACCCCTTAGGAGCAAAAGGTAGTCAATCTTTAAAACAGTACATGATAGATAAAAAAATTGATATGCCTTTTCGTGATATATGGCCGCTTTTGGCTAAAGGAAACGAAATTCTATGGGTAATAGGGTATGGCGTGTCACAAAATGCGTCTATTAGAAATAATACAAAGAACATTATTATGGCAAAATATGGTTTTGTTTTACCTGATGGCAATTCTATAAGAGGAGGAAAAAAGTAATGAAACAACACACGCTTTTAAAGGATATAGAGCACATTTTATATTCCGAGGAAGCAATCGCTGAAGCAGTAGATAAAATAGCCAAACAAATTACTGAGGATTATCGTGGCAAATCGCCCGTTTTTATATGCATATTAAAGGGCGCCTCGGTGTTTTTTACAGATTTAATTAGAAAGGTTGACTTACCTCTTTCTATTGATTTTATGGCGATTTCAAGTTATGGAAGCAGCACAAAGACATCGGGGGTTGTTCGTATACTAAAAGACCTTGATGAAAGCGTGGAGGGGAAAGATGTAATAATAGTAGAAGATATAATAGACACAGGTCTTACGCTTTCATATATAAAAAACACGCTAATTCAGAGGAAAGTCAACTCTATAAGTATAGCTGCACTTCTTGATAAACCTGAGCGTAGGAAAACTGAGCTTGAAATAGACTACAAGGGTCTGGTAATTCCCAATGAATTTGTTGTTGGCTATGGGCTTGACTATGATGAAAAATATAGAAACCTATCTTCAATAGGGGTATTAAAGCCTTCGATTTATATGGATGAATAATTATAATTGCATAAAATCTGTTTTGCGTGGTACAATAAATTGAATACACAAGGAGGACTTTAATTTTGCGAAATTCTCGCCGTGGTGCATTTGGATATATAGCAATGATACTTGCATTTATATTTCTTGCGGTAATGATGTCAGACAGCATGAAAATGCCTGTGAATAAAATTTCATATCCTGAACTGTTGCAAAAACTTAGAAATGATGAAATTGACAGGGTTTCTATACGTGGAAACCTTTTGGTTGGGCGCAATAAGGTAAGCATAATAGCGCTTCGCGATTACCCAGACAGGTATGATTTTGAAACGACTATAGGCCCTGATTTTTATGATACTGTGCTTACTATGTACGCCAATAAAAACAATATCCCAGTTGATAATGTGAGCGTTGATGATTTAAATTTTAAAATTGATTATCTTCCGCCTGTTCAGACACCTTGGTATTTGGAATTGCTGCCCTTTGTTATTCCATTGCTGCTTGTAATGGCTTTTTGGTATGTTATGCTCAAACAGCAAGGCGGTGGCGGAAAGGTAATGAACTTTGGCAAAAGCCAAGCTAATCTTGCGGACCCCAGTAAAAACAAAATCACATTTGAAGATGTTGCGGGAGCTGACGAAGAAAAGGAAGAGCTTAAAGAAATAGTTGACTTCCTAAAAAACCCAAAGAAATATATTGAGCTTGGTGCTCGTATACCAAAGGGAGTATTGCTTGTAGGCCCACCCGGTACCGGTAAAACTCTACTAGCAAAAGCTGTTGCGGGTGAAGCTAAGGTGCCTTTTTATACGATAAGCGGTTCAGATTTTGTTGAAATGTTTGTGGGTGTTGGCGCAAGCAGGGTTAGGGATCTATTTGAACAGGCAAAGCGCACCGCACCTAGTATAGTATTTATAGATGAGATAGATGCAGTTGGTCGCCATAGGGGAGCTGGGCTTGGCGGCGGGCATGATGAGCGGGAGCAGACGCTAAATCAGCTTCTGGTTGAAATGGATGGTTTTACAACTAATGAGGGAGTAATTGTAATGGCTGCTACCAACCGTAGGGACATTTTAGACCCTGCGCTACTGCGTCCCGGCAGGTTTGACAGGCAAGTAACTGTACATTATCCTGATATTGACGGACGCGTTGCCATATTAAAGGTGCATTCAAAGGGAAAGCCGCTTGCTGATGATGTGGATTTAGAAAACATAGCTAAACGCACACCCTTTTCAACTGGCGCTGATCTTGAAAACATAATGAACGAAAGCGCGATAATAGCTGCACGCAACAAGGATAAAAAAATAAGCCAGCAATACCTTATAGAGGCGGTAGAGCGTGTACAGATGGGACCTGAAAAGAAAAGCCATAAGGTGTTGGAAGAGGATAAGCGTATAGTTGCCTATCATGAGGCGGGTCACGCGATAGTAGGGCATTTCTTGCCGCTTTGTGATGAAGTGCATACGGTTACTATAGTACCAAGGGGACAGGCGGGCGGATTTACCTTATCTCTCCCCGAAAAAGAATATGATATGCAAAGCAGAAGCAGGTTACTTCAGATGATTTCAATGATGCTCGGGGGTCATGCTTCAAACAAGCTGATAGAAAAGGATATATATACAGGTGCGCAGTCCGATCTTAAACGTGCAACCGACATAGTGCGGCATATGATAACAAAGCTTGGAATGAGCGAAGAAATCGGCACTATTTATTTAGGAAGCGATCAAGAAGTATTTGTCGGAATGGAGTTTGGGCAGTCTAGGGAATTTAGCGAAGAAGTTGCTGCTAAAATAGATAATGAAATATCAAAAACTCTGGACGAGTGCTACAAAGTAGCAATGGATACATTAAAAGAACATATAGACGAACTACACGGGCTTGCTAATTTATTAATAGAAAAAGAAACCATAAATCGTGAAGAGTTTGTTGCTTTTATTGATACATATAAAGAACCCGAACCTGAACCGGTAACTGATGCCGAATAATTTCCGAGGTTTGCGTTATGCGGGTTGATTTTCATGTTCACACAAGCGCTTCTGATGGCATGCTTGAGCCTGCAAGCATTTTTTCCATGGCGAAAGGATTAAAGCTGGATGGCTTAGCTATCACAGACCACGATACGATAAGCGCTGTCGCAGCTTCAAAAAAAATTGCCAAGGAGCTTAATATGCTATGTATATCCGGTCTTGAGCTTAGTTGTAATGAAGATGGAACCAGCATACATGTACTTGCATATGGCTTGGATTATAATAATAGGAAACTGTTATCCTATTTAGCACATTATCGCAAGGGTAAATTATTAAGGCTCAATAATATTCTGAATAAACTATCTGTGTTAGGTCTTCCAATTACAGTTGAAGAATTGGGAGTTGATGTAGAAAATCCCAACCGCGTTCATATAGCAAGGGTTATGGTTAGGAAGAACTACGTTAAAAGCAACAGACAGGCGTTTAATGAGTATCTAGGCAAGGGTGAGAAGGCTTATTTTTCATACGAAAAGCCCTCTGCATCGGATGGTATAATGTTTCTAAATGAAATTGGGGCGGTTACAGTAATTGCCCATCCCAGCCTTATAAAACTTCCCCGGGAAGAGATTATTTCAAACATTGTAAAATGGAAAGCTTTAGGTTTGGATGGAATTGAAGTATATCACCCTTCACACAGTTGTTCTGATAACGCTTTTTGGTATTCAATAGCACGCTCCAATGGTCTATTAGTAACCGGAGGAAGTGATTTTCATTGTAACCTTACAAAGAGTGAAAACCATGGTTTTTTAGGACAGATGTTGCCAAAGTGGGTAACTGCCAAACAGGATACGGATACAATTTTACAATTCATTAAAGAGGAAGCTTATCTGTGAACGAAAATCAAAATCATTACAGAGGGAAAACACCTCCTCAAAACATACATAGAGGGCAACCAAGGCAGACGCTTGTTAACAACGGGCATTATTATGGCGATAAAAATCGGATGAACACAAAAGCTTCTCGCGCTTCAAAGAATAATGGATTTGTTGGTAGAAAGACTAACAGACCCATAAAGTCCGGTGATAAAAGAAGGTTTCCAAAGCTGCTTTTTGCTTTGCTAATAATTTTGTTACTTGCTGCTGGGGCGTATTACGGCTTACAAAAAATACGCGAAAATAAAGTTGCAGCTGAAATAGCTCCCTATGAAAATGTATACGGCGCTGAAATATATATAAACGACGTACCCATTGCAGGTCTTACTCCATCGCAAGCCTTGGAAGCTGTTTCTGCAAAGATGTATGAGAGAACGCAAGCTTGGCAGCTGGATTTAACATATAATGGCTGGAAGTTCTACACGCTAAGTTACAATACCCTAGGTATTAGTTTTTCTGAGAGCACGTTATATCCTTATCTAAACGAGGCTTGGGCGCTTACTCACACTGGTGATGTATATATGCGTAAGCAAGCTATTTTAAACAGAAAAAACAATCCATACAGGGTATACACTACTAAACAGGAATTTAATGATTCCAACTTAACTGATATTCTAGTGCAGATAGCAAATTCCATATATAAAGAACCTATGGATGCTATGCTTATACAGTTTAGACCCGACGATGCAAATCCGTTTTTAATAAGGGAAGAACAGGTAGGTATGAGTCTTGATGTTGAAAGCGCAAAACAAAAAATACTTGAAATGGCGGCATCAGGCGTTGGGGGAAAGTTTGAAATTGAACCCACAACCATACAACCTAAAATAACTAAGGTGCAGGTTGAACAGAAAGTAGCATTACGCGCAGAAGCGAGCACTGCTATAAGTAAGTATTCAACAGACAATCGCAACAATAATATAAGGATATCTCTTGCCAAGATAAACGGAACTATTCTTGAGCCGGGTGAAACTTTGAGCTTTAACAAGGTAGTCGGCCCTAGGACAATAAAGGCTGGTTTCTTTGAAGCTGATGAGATGGTAAAAGGGGATCTTGTTACAGGGGTTGGCGGTGGTGTATGTCAGTCCAGCTCTACGCTCTATCAGGCTGCGCTTAAAGCTGGTATGAGCATAACTGATAGAGATATACACTCCGCTCCTGTACTCTATACCGAAAAAGGTTTTGATGCAACGGTTTTCTTAAGCCGAGATAGAAATATTGACTTTAAGTTTAAGAATACATCTTCCTCAAGGATTTATATAACCGCACATGTAATAAAAGGGAGTAGCAAAAATAGCCTTATCTGTAGAATTCGTATATACGGCGAATCGCTCGGAGATGGTGTAATATACAAGCTAAAATCCGTTACAGACCAAGTTTTAAAGACAGATGAAATTATATATGTACCCGATAAAGAACAGGAATGTGTTGTCTATAAGGACGAAACCAAACTTAAGAGAAAAGCTGAGGATGGTTATATAGTATCAACATATTTAAGAAAGTATCAGCATGGAAACCTTATTGAAGAAACTTTGATAAGCCGAGATGAATACAAACCAAAACCCACTGAATATTGGCAGGGAACCACGTATAGATAATTTAACATATTGAAAAAATATGCAGAGTATGCTATTATTTATGCATAAGGAGTTGAGGTAGTGCAGTCATATTTTATATTTGCAAATCCGTATAAACCTGAAACTGTAACGGTGGCAAGTAAGCTGCTGCATACCCTTCAAGAATATAATGTAAATGTATATCTTGAACCATGGCTATATAGCAAAATTAATTTAGGGCAGGCGCTCAGATTTGAAGATATAAGCTGCGATATTACTTCAATCATATCCCTTGGTGGTGATGGTACGCTGCTTAGAATCGTACCAAAAGCTGCTGAATGTGATGTGCCAATACTTGGAATAAACCTTGGTCACATAGGCTTTCTTATGGAGGCAGAGGTACAGCAGTTATCCGATGTTGCAAAAAGGCTTATATCGGGTGATTTTGAAATAGAAAAGCGTATGCTGCTTGAAGCGGAAATTAACAAGGATAAAAAATATCTGCTGCTTAATGATATTGCCTTTATGCGTGGCAATAATCCTAGCAGCATTGTTGTGTCTGTACTTGCAGATGATGAGAAGATTTTTGATATACATGGTGATGGGGTATTAATATCAACTCCAACAGGCACTACAGGATATGGTATTTCTGCAGGTGGACCCGTAATATCCCCTAGGCTTGACTGTATAGCCGTAATTCCGGTTTGCTCTCATGTTTTGCATCAGCGACCGGTTGTGCTTCCTGATAGTCAGATTATATATATTAATGCAAAATATCCGCCTTTTGGAAGATCCTATCAGGTGGTGATAGATGGTCAAATATCTCTTGAAATAGAGGAAAATGTAGACATATCCATTAAAAGAGCTAAGGAAATGGTTTCTTTCATTCGTTTTTCAAAACAACGTTTTTTAACAAGACTGCATGAAAAACAGATGGAATGGAATGTAAACTGAAGGAGGTGTATCTATGAAAAATGCAAGACAGGCAATGATACTAAATCTTGTGAATGAACGAGAGATTAGAACGCAGGAGGAGTTAGCTGAAATATTAAGGGAACAGGGCGTAAATGTAACGCAGGCAACTGTTTCGCGCGATATAAAGGAGCTAAGATTACTTAAAATACTCTCTCCATCCGGTGGCTATCGGTATGCGACATCGGAGCATGCGGAACACGGTATATCAGAGCGATTTGTGCGACTATTTACAGATTCGGTTCTATCAATTGAAAGCGCTGGCAATATCGTTGTTATTAGAACACTATCGGGTGCCGCCGCGGTTGCAGGAGAAGCGATAGACGGTATGCGCTGGGAAGAGATATTAGGGAGTATATCCGGCGATAACACTATTTTTGTAGTTGTTAGAACACCGGAGGAAGCGACATTAGTTGTTAAAAAGTTTAAGGAAATATTGAATTAATTAAGGGTTTAAAGTGTTAACGCAGCTATTGATAAAGAACCTTGCTATTATAGAGGAGCTTGAGCTGCCCTTTTATGGTGGTTTAACCGTTCTATCTGGAGAAACGGGAGCAGGCAAATCTATAGTTGTGGATGCTGTTTCTCTGGTACTTGGTGCCAGAGCGGACAAAAGCTTAATACGCTCTGGTGAAGATAAGGCTTATGTGGAAGCTATGTTTTCCATTGAGCAAAATGCTGCTGTAAAACAGTTGTTGTATGAGCAGGGTTTTGAGTATAATGAAAGTGTAGTGCTTTCCCGTGAAATATATCAAAGCGGCAGGAACGTATGTAGAATAAACGGAACAATGGTTACGTTACAGGTACTTAAAGACATTGCTTCTAATCTTATGGAAATCCACGGTCAACATGAACATCAAGCGCTTATGGCTGAGGTAAACCATATAAAATTTTTAGATGCCATGGGAGAGCCAACACATCAGGAGCTATTACTATCTGTTTTAGAACTTTCTGAGGAATGCAACGCGAAGCGAGAAGAGCTTCAAAAGCTTATTAATACACAGAGCTTAAGAGCTGAGCGCCTAGAAATCTTAACAAAACAACAGACTGAAATTGAAAATGCTAAACTTCGTATAGGTGAAGAAGAAGAACTAACCCGTGTAAAGGAAACGCTTAAAAATAAGGATAAAATAATACGTTCGCTAAATACGGCAAACGAAATTTTATTTTCTTCAGATGCAGCAGCAGTGCCTGCTTTTTTTGATGCAATGCAGGCATTATATACCCTCTCTGCATTGGATGGTAGCTTTGAAGCGTTATACAAGCGTATGAGTTCAATTTACTATGAAGCTGAAGATTTGCAGTATGCAATAAATGATATGCGAAGTGAAGTCAGCACTGAGGGTATGAGCCTTGAGGAGGTGGAGGCAAGGCTTGATACTATTCGAAGGCTGGAATTCAAATATGGCATCTCTATTGAAAAGGTTCTGAGTAAGCTTGAGAGCATAAAAGAAGAAATAAATTTATACAGCTCACTTGATGAAGAAATAGAAACAATATGGGCTGAACTTTCTAAAAAAGAAAGACAGTATTTTGAAGCAGCGCAAAAGCTTTCAAATTCAAGAATAAAGCTTGCAAAAATTGTTAAAAACAAGATTGAAGATGAATTATTCCATCTTAACATGAAAGCAGCCAAGTTCTTTATAGATATTAATACCGACAAATCAAGAATTAGTACTCAGGGTTTTGATCGCGTAAGTTTTTTAATCGCCCCTAATGTTGGCGAGGAAGCAAAACCTTTGAGTAAGACTGCATCAGGCGGGGAATTATCCCGAATAATGCTTGCAATAAAAGCTTCTGCGGCAGATAAAAATATGATATCTGGCATGGTGTTTGACGAAATAGACACAGGCATTTCCGGTGAAACCGCCAAGGTTGTTGCGGAAAAAATGTGGGATATCGCCGCATACAGGCAGGTTATTGCTGTAACGCATTTACAACAAATAGCAACCATGGCATCAAAGCAGATAATTGTAAAAAAGCGTGAATTAAGCGGGAGGACGCTTACCACTGCGTATTATATGACGGATGAAGAAAGAATAAACGAGATAGCAAGAATGCTTGGCGAAACAAAGATAGAATCCGGCAGTGCAAAGGCACATGCAAAGCTCATGCTTAAAGAAGCCAGTGATTATAGAAAAAAGCACGCTAATAAATTTGATTGATATTTCCTACTGGGTTATAATACCTAAGGACACAAAACTACTAGGGGAGGACAGTTAAGATGAAAGGAAAAGTACACGTATTTGACCATCCATTAATCCAGCATAAGCTTGGTATGATGCGCGATAAGAATACAGGCACAAAAGATTTTAGGGAACTTTTAGATGAAATATCCATGCTTATGGTGTTCGAAACAACTCGCAATCTGCCTACTGAGGAAGTAAACATTGAAACTCCTCTTGGCTGGACAAAAACACGTATGTTATCTGGTATGCCTATAGGCATAATACCTATATTGCGTGCTGGGCTTGGAATGGTTGATGGAATACAGCGCCTTATACCGAATGCTAAGGTTGGGCATATAGGTCTATACCGCGATCCGGATACCCTGCAGCCGGTTGAATATTACTGTAAACTCCCTGCGGATTCTGAGCACCGCTATCTTTATGTGTTAGACCCTATGCTTGCAACTGGCGGTTCTGCGTCCGCTGCGATAAGCTTTATCAAACAGAGAAACTGTACTAATATTAGCCTAGTTAGCATAATAGCCGCGCCTGAAGGGATAGAGCGTGTTCAAAAGGAACATCCTGATGTCAACATATATGTTGCAGCCTGCGATGAAAAATTAAATGAGCATGGCTATATAGTGCCCGGTCTTGGTGATGCTGGAGATAGGTTGTTTGGCACTAAATAATAGAACTTGAAAGGACATACAATGGAAATTAAATCTAATATATTTTATTGCGGGGTACAGAACCCTAAGCTGCGTGTCTTTGATATAATAATGGAAACGCCCTACGGCACTAGCTATAATGCCTATGTGGTAAAGGGGGCGGAAGAAACAGCACTAATTGAAACCGTTAAAGATTCATATTGGGAGGAGTATTATAATAAGGTAAATATTATTACTCCAATAGATAAAGTAAAGTACCTTATAGTAAACCACACCGAACCGGATCATGCGGGCTCTATAGCATCTCTGCTTGATGTAAATCCTGATATTACTATCGTAGGTACTAGCAGCGCACTTCAGTTTTTAACTTATATAGTAAACAAGCCTTTTAACAAAATGGTAGTTAAAAAGGGTGATGTGCTTGATCTTGGCGGCAGGAAATTATATTTCTATCCTATGCCAAATCTGCACTGGCCTGATACTATGTTCACCTACGATGAAAATGAAAATGCACTTTTTTCCTGCGATTGCTTTGGCGCTCATTTTTCATATGAACCTGTGCTCATGAGTAAAATGGATGATCATGACGATTATAATATAGCACTTCGCCAATATTTTGTGGATATACTAAGCCCATATATGCATCCTTTTGTGGTTAATGCCATAGAATTTGCAGTGGAACTGAAGCCGGATATCATATGCACGGGGCATGGTCCCGTTCTTGATACCAATATATCTTATGTGCTTGAAAAATACACGCAGTGGTGTGCAACAGAGCCGGCGGATAAAAAACAAGTGGTTATAGCATACGTTAGCGCATATGGTTATACTAGGGAAATTGCAAATACAATCTATGAAAGGCTAAACAGCAAGGGCGATATAAATGTAAATCTTTTTGAAGTCAATGCTGATAACAAGCAGGACACAATAGATGCAATTCTTAGGTCAGACGGCTTTTTACTTGGCACACCTACTATTTTGGGTGACGCACTATCACCCATAGCGGAAATAAGTTATTCCGTACACCCGCCTATGGTAAAAGGGAAGATTGCTTCTGCATTCGGTTCCTATGGCTGGAGCGGTGAAGGCGTTCCCAATATGATGGCAAGGTTAGAGCAACTTAAAATTAAAACTGTTGAAGGTCTTAGAATACGCTTTAAACCCTCAGATGAAGATTTATTAAAAGCAGTTGACCTTGCCGAGCGTTTCGCGCAAGCTTTATACGATAATTAAGGTGTAAAAATGAAAGATAATCGATTAAAATGTGAAAACTTTCCTTTTTCCGGTTTTCCCACTGCTGATAATGAAAAATGGTCAAAGGTTCAACAGGTTTCACTGGTAGATGTAGAAACGGGTGAGCGTCCCTTTCTTTCCACAAACTTTACTACCTTTCGCTCTGATGAGCAAGAGCGCATATTCTTTAAGTTTTCTGGTGAAGATGATGTAATACGCTCTTACTTTCGTTTAAAAGATGAACCTATTTATCGTGCGGATGTATTTGAGCTTTATATATCCGATACTAATGATTTAAATAACTATATAGAGCTTGAGGTAAGCCCCCATAATGTACAGTTTGATGCTCGTATCACATATGATAAGCATGGAAAAAGGCGGCTTGATATGTCCTATGATATAGAAGGCTGGAAAACCAGAACAGTATTCAATAGTAAAAAAAGTCATATTACATCTGTGTGGTCTATCCCGTATAGTGCCTTTATATCACCGCCTAAGGCAGGGTCATATTGGCGTTTTAATATATTCAGAATAGACCATAGTGACAGGGGAGTTTCTTATCAGGCGTGGCAAAAAACAGGAGAGATAAACTTTCACGTTCCAAGTGCATTTGGTTATTTAGATTTTGTGTAATTATACAGACAACCTTGCTTATCTTGTAAACACATCGAAAATGTTAAGTTCTATGGCTGTTGCCTATGGGAACAACCAAGAATTTGAGTGCAGTTATATTGGTAACCAAAAAGAAGTTTTTGAGCAAGACCAGAAGTTTGTAGAAAATACTATACCGCTTAAAGAAGAGAGCATATTTGATGTAGCCTCTTTAACAAAGTTGTTTACCTGTGTTGCAGTGCTAATGCTTATTGAAAAGCGCAAGATAAAAATGACCGATACAATATCTGTGCTTGATAAAAGGTTTTCAAAGCTGCATGGCGTTAGTATATACGATGTGCTTACTTATAGAGTTAATCTCAAAAGTCCTGAGAGAATAGCGGAACAACATAGTTATAATGACGCATTAAAACAAGTGTTCAGCATATTTTCTTCTAAAGAAAAACCCGAAAAATTGTATTCTGACATGCATGCATTGGTGCTAAAATACATAGTTGAATCTGTTACAAATACCGGCTTTGATGATTTTTTAAGGGATAATATATTTATCCCTCTAAACATGAAAACAACATATGGTAATGTTCCAACAGATAAGCTTAATAGCTGTGTGTGCTATAATTATGAGCATAAAATTATAAACGGCAAATACATAATAGACAAAAATGTAAAGCATGGCATGCCACATGACCCAAAAGCCCGTATATTAAGAAGTCAATCAAGTATAATTTCCGGGCATGCTGGTATATTTTCTACACTTTCTGACATGGTAAAGTTCTGCCAAGGTTTGCTTAGTGGAAAGTTTATATCTTACAGAACTCTTTCAATGATAGGCGTAAATCAATCAGGGTATTTAAAGCCCAGCGGTGAATACCAGCAATATATGGGGCTTATATGCTTTTCAAAAAGCGTAGTAAAGCGTTTTAGCGAGGTGCCAGAGTGGATGGGGCAGAAAGCATTTGCTTTAAGCGGTTACACTGGATGTCACCTAGCAATAGACCCAGAAAGTGGTATTTTTGAAGTTATGCTTGGAAATCGCTGCCATAATAGGTTATCATTAATACACCCGATAGAAGATTTGACGTCATATAATATAAATCTTGATGGTAGTGGCGCTGTTATTTGGGAGGACGGAAGAGAAGTTGTATCAAGCTTTCAATATGTATATAATAAGGATGAATATTTACACAAACCGGTGTATGAAAGGCTAAAGAAAATACAGCTTATAGAGGGAGGTAAAAATTGAACGAAGCATTAAAATGGGCAAAAGAAAATGAGGATTGGATAATAGATTTAAGGCGCACTTTTCACACCTATCCTGAGCTTACAGGAAAGGAAATATCTACTAATAAGCGCATTAGGGAGTATCTTTTAAAATTATCAATCGATTTTTTAGCTCCGGAGGACAATATAACCATTGCTAGGATTACTTCTGACGAAAAGAGCGGTTTTCATGCAGCTATAAGGGCGGATACAGATGCTCTGCCAATTGATGAAGGAACAAGTATTTCTTACTCTTCAAAAAACCCGGGCGTTATGCATGCTTGTGGTCATGATGCACATATAGCTATGGGTTTAGCTGCTGCTAGGTTTTTTAAGGAGAACCCTCATACATTTAAAGGAACAGTTTCAATCATATTTCAGCCTGCTGAAGAAGGTGGGGGAGGAGCGCAGGAGGTTATAGATACCGGAACGATTGACAGTGTTACTTCTTTTTTTGGTATTCATGTATGGCCGGATCTACCACTAGGAACAATAAGCGTAAGGAGCGGTCCGAACTGTGCCAGCACTGATGATTTTGAAGTCAAAATTAAGGGGCGTTCTGGCCATGCGGCGCATCCTGATAAAGGCGTAGATCCTATTCCTGTTGCTGCACAAATAATATCAGCATTTCAAAACATTGTAACAAGGAGGGTATCCCCGCTTGATTCCTGTATTATCAGCGTATGTAATATGCATTCCGGAAATAGCTGGAATATAATTGCGGATAGCGCATATATGCAGGGAACAATTCGAGCGTTTTCAGACGATGTACGCAATACAATTGTAGAGCATATGGATAAAATAGTATCTAATTACTGCGATGTTTATGGCTGCAAAGGGGAGTTAATTGTTAATGCAATAACGCCTGCTGTTATAAATGACGATGCGCTTACAAAAATAGGTGAGGAAGCCGTTTTTGTATCAGCAGGCGATGAGGCGCTCAGAGCTATCACACCTGCCATGATAGGAGATGATTTTGCCCTATACAAAAATATCGCGCCAATTTGCTATGCTTTTTTAGGTGTATCTAGTGATGATTATGGCAATGTACCTTTGCATAACGAAAAATTTACAATGGATGAACGTGCGCTTGCAATAGGCGTATCATGGCTTGTAAATTGCGTTATATTATCCGCTAATAAGCATTGATACAGGAGGAAAGACTTATGAAAACAATGGTATTTGGAAAAACCGGTGAAACGGTATCGCGCCTTGGTTTTGGTACTATGCGTTTGCCACTGCTTAAATCAAAGGATGGTGAAAAATCTAAGGTAGATGAACAGCAGGCAATAGAAATGATTAGAAGCAGCATAGACGGTGGTCTATCTTATGTTGATACTGCCTATATATACCATGATGAGGAAAGTGAAGTAATTACCGGAAAGGCGCTGAAAGACGGTTACAGGGACAAGGTGCTTCTTACAACTAAGCTTCCGGTATGGCTTGTTGAAAGTGAAAAGCAGATGGATGAACTTTTGGACGAACAACTTAAAAAACTAGATGTGTCTTATGTTGATTTTTATTTGTTACACTCGTTAGATATAGACTCATATCATAAAATACGTTCGCTAAACTATAAGTCTTTTTTTGAGCGCGCAATGAAAGATGGCAGAATACGCTTTCCGGGCTTTTCTTTCCACGATGATTATAATGCCTTTATCGAAATTATTGATGATTTTGATTGGTATATGGCTCAAATACAGTTTAATTATCTAGATGACCAATATCAGGCAACGGTAGAGGGGCTAAAATATGCAGGTCAAAAGAAAATACCGGTTGTTGTTATGGAGCCTTTAAGGGGCGGCGCGCTTGCAAACCCGCCAAATGCAATAATAGATATGATTGAATCGCATCCGAGGGGATATTCTCCGGTTGAATGGGCGTTCCGTTATGTTGCGGATTTTCCTGAGGTTACATGTATTTTAAGCGGCATGAGCAACCAAGCGCAGGTTGATGATAATATGCGTATATTTGCTTCACTTGAGTCAAATAATTTAAGTGATGAAGATAAAAAATTTATATCCAAGCTAAAGGAGGCATACGAGAAACGTATTGCTGTGCCATGTACTGATTGTAAGTATTGCCAGCCGTGTCCGCAGGGTGTAAATATACCTAGGATATTCAACATATATAACGATACCTACCGCTTTGATGATATCGACCGCCTTGTAAATAGATATAAGGCAGTTATAAAGGATAAGCAGGATGCTTCATATTGCGTTGACTGCGGAGCCTGTGAATCAGTATGCCCGCAGGGAATCGGCGTAATTGAAATATTAAAAACTATAGACTCTAAGGCAACTAAAACACAAAATGCAGGCTAATATATACGGTATACTGATAGCTGCATCAATAGGTATCGGAGTTATCCTATGCGTTAGGGAAGAAAAAGAAAGGAAGCTTCCTAAAGATACAGCTATTGATATGGCGCTGTATGCAGTACCTTCAGCCGTTATAGGTGCTAGGCTTTACTATGTTGCTTTTGCATGGGATAGCTTTAAGAATAATTTAGTTAGCATACTTTATGTTTGGGAAGGTGGTCTTGCTATATATGGCGCAGTTATTGGCGGATTGCTAGGTTTAGTACTTCTTTCAAAAAAGAAAAAGATTTCATTACCCATACTTACTGATATGGTTGTACCTAGTCTAATTTTAGGGCAGACGATAGGTAGGTGGGGTAATTTTTTCAATAAAGAAGCTCATGGGGGTATAGTAAAGCAGCCATTTCTCCGGTTTTTTCCCGTGTCTGTACAAATTGACGGAAATTGGTATTATGCGACATTTTTCTATGAATCAGTATGGAATTTTATCGGCTTTCTATTTCTATATAACAATCGAAAGAACATGAGAGAATACAAAGGCGTGCTTACACTATGGTATTTTGCTTGGTATTCGCTTGGTAGAATGGTAATAGAGATGCTTAGAACCGACAGTCTAATGCTTGGCAGCTTAAGGATTTCACAGGTTTTGAGCCTGCTTCTTTTCATGGTTTCTATTTTGATTTTGACAAGAAAATTTCATACAAATAAAATTTATTTTTTACTTGCTATAGGTAGTATAATTAGCATTGTTGCAATGGCGTACGAAAACATAGCTCTACTTTTAATTGCCGCTATAATTTTATTTGCGGTAGGTGTAATAGTATATAAAGGATTTAAAGGAAAAGAAAATGGACAAACAATGGCTATATAATTTTGCTGCGAGAGTATTACCAAAGCCCAACAGGAAGGAAAGCTCGCTTTCAGCGTTTTCAGGACCTTCTGCAAAGCGCAGTGCTTTTTTAGAAATTTGCACGAATGTTTTACATAAGCATAGGTGTGTTGGTGCTAGCATAACATTTTTTAATTTGGATGGTTTAATGTCTAGGGTTTTATATGGGCTTGCAGCACCGGATACACCTATAAACGATGATACGTATTTTAGGGTCGCTTCTGTAAGTAAGCTTATAACCGCACTATGCGTAATGAAGCTGGAGGAAAATTCTGCTATATCAATATACGATGATATTCACGATTATCTTCCATATAAGCTAAGGGAACAACCTATTAGCCTAAAGCAGTTGATGACACATACTGCAGGTCTGCATGATGGGGATAGTTATAATAGGCTGTTAGGCACTGGCGTGCCAGTTACAGAGCTTATTAACAGCGATAACGTGCTTCCAAGCGCAGATAAATATGACTGGGAATATTCAAACTTCGGAGCAGGTCAAGTAGCGTGTGTGTTGGAATCTATGTTTAATAAATCATTTGAAACAATAATGCAGGAGTATTTATTTGAGCCGCTTAATATAAGCGCGAGTTTTTATCCACAGCATATAGGTAAGAACATAGCAAACTCTTATAATGCACTTCCCTTTAGAAAACAGCCAGAGCTTGATGCGAAACTCAGGGTATCAAGGAGCGATAAAGGCTGGGATAAGGTAGAGCAATTGCAGCATTATACTCTATCTCAGGGGAATTGCTTTATAAACGCAGACGGTCTTATTAAAATAGGGAATGCATTTTTAGAGCAGGGTTATTTAGGCTCTGATACTTTAAAACGCATGCGAACGCCATATGCAATCTTTGGCAAGGCGGATTATAGGTTAAAGCAAGGTATAGGCAACTTTATTATTGAGGATGATACTATAGCCAAATATCCTCTTTACGGTCATCAAGGCTATGCTTACGGTTCTATTTTTGGTTTGTATATAGATACTGTGCATAATGACGGCATGGCGTTTTGTTCATCAGGTTGTTCACTAGCTAGGAAATATGTAATGGCTGATATAAACCTTGATATTATGAAAATATGGCAAAATAGAGAACTATGGAAGTAATTACCTCAATTAAAAAACAAAGAGGCGGATACTATAATATTGAGTTTGAAAATGGAGAAACCATTAGATTGCCTCTGCCGCTTCTAAAAGCTTTCCCGCTTAAAATGGGGGATAGCATAGATATAGAGCAGTATTTTGAAAACCATAGCAAGGTAGCCTTAAAGTTTGCTGCGCAAAGGGCGGCATTTCTGCTAACAAAGAGAGATTACACAGAAAAAGAGATGTACAGGAAATTAAAAGATGTGGGTTATGCCGATAATATAATAAAACAACTATTGAAATTTCTTATTGAGAGGAATTTTATTGACGATACTAGGTATACGAAAAATTATATACTTAGGCGAATGAAAAAAGTAAGCAGCTATAAGATAATGCAGGAACTTATGCGTAAAGGTGTAAGTCAAACAACTATTAAAGAAGAGCTTGAACGAAATATAAACCATAGTGATACAATCACTCTTGCTATAAGCGCAGCTGAAAAATATTTAAAAAGCAGAATGAATTTAGAACTGTCCAAAAGGTATAAGAATACAATAGCGATGTTAGTGCGCAAAGGATTTAGCTTCGAAATAGCAAAAGAAGCTTACGAAGCAGCAGAATCAAAATTAGAAAGCTGAAGTAGCGCTCGTCCTGCAAGCATAAGCCCAGCGATAGGCGGTATATAAGATGTGCTTCCGGGCACTTTTTTATTATCTTCATCAATAGCCAAAGTACCTTTTCTTTCTTCTGGCGAATATAATACCGTAAGGTGTTCTATGTCTGCTTTTTTGTATTTTTGTCTCATAGTACGGCATAGAGGGCAGGTATTTGTACTATAAATATCGGAAAAACAAAACATACTTGGGTCTGTTTTATTACCGGTTCCCATACAAGCATACATGGGTATGTTTTCTTCCTGTGCCAACTTTGCTAGAATAACCTTGGCATCAGTATCATCTATTGCATCTATAATCAAATCGCACTTTTTTTGTCTTATTATTTCGATTGTTTTGATTGATACGAATATTGGTAGAATATCAATACATATATCAGGGCGTATATCTTTAAGTCTTTTTTCGGCGGCATATACTTTTTTTATACCTATAGTAGAATGCAGAGCAAAAAGCTGCCTATTTATATTGCTTACTTTAATTATATCATCATCAATCAGTATGAGTTTGCCTACTCCACCCCTCGCGAGTGCTTCAGCGCAGGCGGAACCCACGCCCCCTATACCTACAACCATTACCGTTTTTGTTTTGAGCATATTTAAGCCTTTTTGACCAACTATCGGAGTAAGTCTAGAAAATTGAGTTTCCATTTTTTATCATCTCCCCGTGGTGGCGCTACTGCACCTGTAAGAAGCGCCACCTCAGAAGCGCCGTTTTCTATAAGTTTTTTAGCACAAGCCCTTGCGGTGGAGCCAGTTGTGCGTACATCATCTACCAGTAATATTTTTTTGCCTTTTACATCAGCATTAATGCTGAAAGCATTTTCTACATTTTCTTTGCGATGTTCTATTATCCTCATAGATGATTGCCTTCGTGTATTCTTTGTTCTAATTAACGCGTTAACAACTGAAATATTGCTTTTTTTAGAAACTAACCATGCCAATACTTCCGCTTGATTATAGCCCCTTTCCTGCAAGCGCCTAGCGTGCAAAGGAACAGGCACTATAGCATCAAAATTTGAACCCTTAATACATTCATACATTGCATCCGCCAGTGGTTTTGCAGCATCTTCAATGGAGTTAAATTTAAGTTGAACAATAAGTTTTTGAACTATTCCGTGGTAGTGGTAGGGGGCGTATGCTGCACTAAGGTTTAACATTCCACCTTCAATACAGTAATCACAGGGGCTGCTTTGTGCCTTGGGTGAAAGGCAATTTGGACAGACATTTTCTGATAGCTTCATGTCTTCAAGCTCCTGTACGCATTTTTCGCATAGTGCAGCACCCATAATTATCTTACGAGGCTCTTCGCAACCTAAGCATAAAACCGGTGGAAGCAGTAAATCAATAATTCTATTCAGCATTTGCAAAATTTAGCTGAGTGCTTATAAGCTGCTCTTCTAGCGATGTATAGCGCCGGCTTACATATTCATTGTTTATCATTTTTTCAACTGCACTCATATAACCAACCAATACAACTAGCTTTCTAGCGCGTGTCATAGCAGTGTAGAACAAGTTGCGCGTCATAAGCATAGGGGGTCCGCCTATAACTGGCATTACAACTGCAGAAAATTCACTCCCTTGGCTTTTATGTACAGATAAACAGTATGCGAGGTCTAAGTCTTCAAGCTGTTTGTATTCGTAATCTACCAGTTTGGATTCGTCAAAACATACTGTAAGCCCTTCTTCATATACATTTACAACAAAACCAATATCGCCGTTGAAAACTCCTGTTCCGTTCTCGCCGTCGTTTGTTTCCCATTCTAATTGATAGTCGTTTCTGGTGTGTATCACCTTATCGCCTTTTCTAAATGTAATATCATTATAGTTTATTTCAAGGGCATCTTTTCGTCTTGGGTTAAGCGCATCCTGCAATAATTTATTGAGCCTGTTTACACCACAGGCGCCCTTTTTTGTTGGCGCAAGTACCTGTATATTAGCATCGCCGTTTTCTTCCTTTAGATAAGCTGGCAGACGTTTTGCACATAGTGAAACTATTGTTGAGGCTGTCTGCTCAGCGCTTTGGCTATGCAGCATGAAAAAATCTCCATTTTTCTTATTTACATAGGGTATTTCGCCGTGGTTTATCCTATGCGCATTAATTACTATACTGCTTTCCTCATCCTGCCTGAATATTTCTGTAAGCTTACAGGTAGGTATCACACTGCTGCTTAAAATATCTTTAAGTATATTTCCTGCGCCAACTGAAGGAAGTTGATCCGCATCGCCAACTAAAATTAGTCTAGTGTTGTGTTCTACTGCCCTAAGCAGGTTTCGCATAAGAAAAATATCTATCATGGATACTTCATCTACTATCAAACATTCACAATCAAGGGGTGTATCATCATATTGAAATGCTCCTGTTTCAGCGCTAAAGGAAAGCATCCTATGTATAGTTTTTGCTTCGTGTCCGGTGGCTTCTTCCATACGTTTAGCTGCTCTTCCGGTAGGTGCGGCAAGAAAGGTTTTTTTCGGGTTTTCCATCAAATTAAGTATACAGTTGATTAGCGTGGTTTTTCCGGTTCCGGGACCTCCAGTTATTATAAGCACACCTTCCTGCGTTGCGCTTAGCACTGCCGCTTTTTGAGAGCTGCTAAACTCAATATTGAATTTCTTTTCAAAATCTTCTATTTTGGATAGTATTTGTGAAGAATCAACGCTTTTTTTTGCTGAGTCTACTTGACGCCTTAGCCTTACCGCAATTTCTTTTTCAGTAGCGTACATATATGTTAGGAATATAGCATCATCTTCATTTATGTAAGCATTTGTAAAAGTTTTTGAAAGCAGCATAGATTGCATTTGAACTTCAACTAAATTGCTTTCAACTTTTAAAAGAGCGGCTGCCTGAGAAATCAGAATATCACGGGGGAGATATGTATGTCCCTGTTCATTTGCAGCCTGAAAAAGCACATGGCTTAGTCCCGACTGTATGCGAAAAGGGCTTTGCGGTGGAATACCCATGGATTGAGCTATCCTATCTGCGGTTAGAAAACCTATACCCTGAATATCATCAACAACCCTATACGGGTTTGTACGCATAATGTTTTCAGTTTCTTCACCGTAATATTTTGTAATACGCAGCGCAATAGTAGGGGAAATATCGTAGAATTGCAGGAACATCATAGCTTTTCTTGATAATATCTGTTCATTAAAACTAATTATTATCTGCTCCAAGCGTTTCTGTCCTATGCCGGATACTTCAAGCAAACGCTCCGGGTGATATGTAATTATTTCTAATGTTTCAAGCCCAAAATTTTCAACAATTCTATTTGCAGTGCTTGGACCCACGCCCTTTATAAGCCCGGAGGACAAATATTTTTCTATACTGGATAGGGTAGAAGGTTGCTCGGTTTTAAAGCTTGAAGCCTTGAATTGCCTACCATATAGAGGATGTTCATCCCAATTGCCGAAAAAAACCACATGTTCGCCTGAAAAAAATTCGGGAAAGTTACCGACTACAGTTATTTCTTCGCCTTTACTTTGTACCTGTATTACCGAATACTGGTTGCTGTCATTGCGAAAAATAGTATCTACTATTGTGGTTTCAATCGTTGACAAGTTCAATCCTCCAAGCCGTATTGCTATATGGGATTATATCAGCATTTTAGTTTGGCTTCAATCGTGCGCAAAATTATGGTTTTGATTGACAACAAAAGCTGTTTTTCATACAATCTTAATGTTAATATTTTAAGGAGTTGAGCATATGAAATACAAACTTAAGGTCGCAGGGCTGGAGAGGGATTTGCCTCTTTGTAGAGTAAATGACGAATTATACATCGCAGCTTTCGTTATATTTGGAGATGTTGAGCTTACACAAGCTTGTGCAAGGGAACTACTGAAAGTAGCTCCTAAACATGATGTACTTATCACCGCCGAATCAAAAGGCATACCGCTGGTATACGAGATGGCGCGTCAGGATGGTGAAAACCGTTATCTGGTTGCCCGTAAAGCGCCTAAGTTATACATGAAGAAAATATTCTCAACAGAGGTTACTTCAATCACTACTGCAAATCGTCAGATGCTACATATAGACCAAAACGATGCAGATTACATGTGTGGTAAACGTGTACTTATAGTTGATGATGTTATTTCCACAGGTGAATCGCTAAAAGCAGTTGAAAAGCTCGTTTCTGAAGCAGGCGGCGTAGTGGTAGGCAAGATGGCGATTCTTGCAGAGGGCGATGCACAAAATAGAGAGGATATTATATTCTTAGAAAAATTGCCGCTGTTTAATGCTGACGGAACTATAAAGCTATGAAAGATAATAGCTTAATTGAAGGCGGAATACTGGTATTAAACCTAGGAGGAAACCTTGCACAGTATTATGCTAAAAAAATACGAAAGATGAATGTATTTTCAAGCATATTGTATGCAGGGAAGGTAGAGATAGACGAAATGAATAAGCTTAAGCCAAACGGTATACTTATATGTGGAGAAGCGGATGACATTAAAGATACTATAATTGACAAGGGCATTTTTTCATTAGGTATTCCTGTACTTGCACTTAGTGATGCCATGCTTGTTATGTGTAAAATACTCAATGGCAAGGTAGAGAAAAAAAGCTTTCAAGGCGAAAAAATAGTAGATAATACGAGTGAAAAATCCTTATTAATCAAAGATATGAAAAGCTTTTCCGCTAACTTTGATAATAATAGTGTCGTAAAAGAACTATCGGAAACGTTCAATGTAACCGCTACCTGTGAAGGTTATCCATCTGTTATTGAAGATACACAAAGAAAGTTGTTCGGTTGTCAATTCCAGCTTGTGGAAAACAAAACTCAGCATGCCGATAACATACTCCGGTGTTTTGTGTTTAATATATGTAATTGTAACCGCGACTGGGTTGCGGAAAAATTTATGCTAAGAAGCATTGCTCTTCTTAAAGAAGCAATAGGCGATGGGCATGTTTTACTAGGACTATCCGGCGGTGTAGACAGTGCTGTTGTTGCTGCGCTTTTGTTTAAAGCAATAGGTGAGCGTTTACATTGTGTATTTGTTGACCATGGTTTTATGCGAAAGGATGAGCCTGAGCTCGTAAAAAAAGTATTTACTGAGAATTTTCCTGTTTCATTAACCTGTGTGGATGCGGGAAAGCGTTTTATGGATAAGCTTCAAGGTGTTTCTGATGCCGAGCAAAAGCGCAAGATAATTGGCGCAGAGTTTATTTCTGTATTCCTAGAAGAAGCAAAGAAAATTGGTAAGCTAGACCATTTTGCACAAGGTACGATATATCCTGATGTAATAGAATCAGGTGTTGGCAGTGGAGGAGAACTCATAAAATCTCACCACAATGTAGGCGGTCTTCCGGAGCTGTTGGGTTTCAATTCTTTAATTGAACCGCTGCGCTGGCTTTTCAAACCTGAGGTTCGCTTGCTCGGTATAGCGCTTGGTCTTCCCTCGCATATGGTAGATAGACAGCCTTTTCCGGGTCCCGGTATTGCTATACGCTGCTTAGGCGCCCTTACAGCAGAAAGAGTTGAAATGGTGCGCCTTAGCGACGCTATACTACGTGAGGAAGTGGATAATTTTGGCTTAACGTATATGGCAGACCAGTTCTTTACGGTACTTACCGGCGTGCGCTCAGTAGGAATCCATGAAGGAAAGCGCAGCTATTTTGAAGCAATAGCTATACGTACCGTAAAAACTGATGATTTTATGATAGCCGAAAACGTATATTACCCAAAAGAACTGCTTGATACTGTTAGCAAGCGAATATTATCAGAGGTTCCCTGTGTGAGCCGTGTGCTTCTTGACATAAGTCCTAAACCTCCTGCAAGTATTGAGTGGGAATAAGCCTAAGAAACTTGAAAACGGCTTAAAATCAATGTTTTCAGAGCTTAAAAAAGCTCAGGGGAAGGATTTTGGAAGAAATAAGTTTTTAGAATAAGACCAAGAATTGTCCCAAGTGGCTTAGGATTTAAAATAATCGATAGAGTTTTGAAGTGCTAAAAAGATACCTTTATGTTAACTGTTTACGATTTGATGTTACAATTTGTGATTTAATGTGGACATAGTACTAAATGGTTAACCTGTGGTTGATTACAGCAAGCATGGCAAAAGGAAAACTTATGGAAGGAAAAATTTGATGACAATACGGAAAATTGTTGTGAAAAACTATAAGTTGCTGAAGAATATTGTTATTGAATTTAATTCGAAAATTAATATCTTCGTTGGCGATAATGATACTGGGAAAAGTACAATCTTAGAAGCCCTATCAATTCTTACAACAGGAAAGTTGAATGGATATGCTTTCAATCGGCAACTCAAGGCTAATCTCTTTAATAAGGATATTAGAGAACAGTACATCAAGGATGTGTCCGAAGGATTGAAACCACAACCTCCACAAATAATTTTAGAAGCTTATTTTGATGGCGATTCTGAATTTAAAGGTTCAGATAATGAACTTTCAGAGAATACTGTCGGTCTTCGCGTAGTGGTTGATATTTTAGAATCCAATACTGAAATCTATAAGCAGATGCTTGCTAATGGTGAAATCAAAAACATACCGATAGAGCTTTATGATGTTAGTTATCGCTATTTTAGCGGTGCACCTGTTTCTTTTCGTTCATCACCTTTTAAAAGCGTATTTATCGATACGACAAGAAAGGAATACGTTGGATTGGTAGATCATTTTGTTTCGGACAGCATTGCAGATAATCTGACCGAAGAGGAACTAATTAACCTTGCAGTTGCGTATAAGGCGAGCAGAAGGCAATTTTACAATCATGATGCGGTAAAAAAGCTGAACGAGGCTGTAAAAGAAAGCCCCGTCATCAAAGGACGATCCGTTTCGTTTGACTTGCGAGAAGATGATGTCGATGCTTGGAAAAAGCAGATGTCAGTTGTGGTGGACGACATCCCATTTGAACATATTGGCTTTGGAACGCAGAATATTATCAAAATAGAACTTGCGCTTAGAAATGCTGAAGAGCAGGCGAATGTAGTTCTTGTGGAGGAACCTGAGAATAATCTTGCTTTTTCTAACATGGCACATCTTGTCAAACACATTGTGAATTCAACAGGGAAACAGGTATTTATCTCTACACATAGTAGCTATATTGCTAACAAATTGGATTTAGGAAATGTGATTCTTGTCAGGGATGGAGAAGTGCAACCATATAGTGCATTACCTGATGAAACGAAGAAATATTTCTTGAAGTTACCAGGATATGATACATTAAGATTTGTTCTGGCATCGAAGGTAATTCTGGTTGAAGGACCAACAGATGATTTAATAATTCAGCGTGCATATAGGGATAAACACGGTCGTCTTCCTGCAGATGATGGTATTGATATCATTGCTGTTGAGTCGCTAGCGTTTAAGCGGTTTGCAGATATTGCAAATCTGATAGGTAAAGAAGTTGTCATTGTTACAGATAATGATGGAAATATTGAGGAAAACATAAAGCGGAAGTACAAGGATTATATCGGGAAAGATAATTTACATTTTTTTTACGAAGTTGATGAGGACCTTTATACCATCGAGCCAAGCGTTCTTGCGGCTAACTGTGATAACGGACAGCCAAGAATGTCATTCAAAACTATCATATCCAAGAATGGTTCTCTTGAGTCCAGAGACTATGATGGTATTATTCGATATATGATGAACAATAAATCTGAATGGGCGTTAAGAGTCTTTGAGGCTGAGGGCTCAATCAGTTACCCAAAATATATCCAAGATGTCACCAGTTTCTTCTCGTAACATCGTGAAAATGTCTGCTGCGGGCTCCGGCAAGACATATGATATCTGCAGGGATGCACTATGGAAAGCCAAATCGGGAAACAGAGTGTTGATTACGACATATACAAACCGTGGCGTTGAATCAGTCCGAAAAGAAATAAGATTACAAAATGATGGTGTTTTGCATCCACTTATTGTGGTGAAGACTTGGCTCACGTTTATGATGTCGGATTTAATCAAGCCATATCAGCGATATTTGACGAGAGAAATTGGTGGCATTAAGACGTTTGATTTCTCCCAGACATATGGGTTTATAAATTATGCAAAAACCGGAACCAAGAGAAAATACATCACAGATGGAAAGAAAGTGCGATTAAATGAAGGTGCGTCTTTGGTATGCCTATTGAATAGTCTGAGTGGTGGCAAGGTTATTAGTCGATTAGAAGAAAACTACCATACCATCTTCTTCGATGAGATACAGGATATTGCTGGAGATGATATAGAAATCATCCGGTTACTGATAAAATCTTCAATCGGAGTTGTCTGTTGTGGAGATAACAAGCAAGCAACATTCAGCACACATAATGCAAAGAAAAACAAGAAGAAAACAGGTAAAAATATATGGGTGTTTTTTAGAGAACTGGAGGACAGTGGGCTTGTTGAGGTAGAGTGTAATCTTTCCAGCCGAAGATTTAATGACCAGATATGTTGCTTTGCAAATAGCATTTTTCCGATAGGAGAGCCGATAACTACTATCATGACCAAAGAAACGGCACATGATGGTGTTTTCTTGATTGATGCAGCTGATATACATAACTATTATGCGACCTATTATCCGCAGATTTTGCGATATGACAAAAAAACAGAAGCATATGGTTATTTTGCAGTAAATTTTGGTGCTTGTAAGGGTGAAACTTTTGAGCGAGTGATGATTATACCGAATGGTCCGATTAAGAATTTTATTATAAATGGAACAGCACTAACATCTCCCGAAAAATATTATGTGGCGGTTACAAGAGCAAAATACAGCATGGCTATTGTGCTTGAGAATATGCCCAACACACTAAATGGCTATGAAGAAGTATTAATTAAATGCGGAGAAACATGTATTCGAGCATTGAAATACATTGCACGGAACTTATGATAAAATAATATTTAATGTATAGATTCAAAATTATTAAAAATGAATCCATGATTTGTAGTTCATAGCGTACAATATTATGTGTAACCTCAGATAGAGGCTTGGGTAGTAAAAGAGGTCCTTTTCTGTGGTTTGTTGGCTAACAAAATTTTACATGAAAAGGACCTTTTTTGCTAATCACCCTCCTATACGAGGTTACACATAATATTGTACGCTATGTTTGACTCCGAATTATACTTGTTTAAACTTTCAGCTAGTCATTGTAGTTATTTATTTGGTAATAAATCCAAATAGAGGTTGTGGGTTAGTCCAAATCTACCACATGTCCGCTATCTGCTACTGCTACAATGGTAGCGGAGCGCAGCTTTTCCTCGTCAAAGTGGGTAGATTGGTAGAAGTGCGAGCCGCCGGGGTACACGTATACATCTGAAAAACCATGCTGTGCAAGGATGCGCGCTGCGTTGTAAGCACGAATGCCTATGGCACAAAATACAACAACAGGTTTTTTCTTATCAAGGCTGGTAAGCTTTTCGCGAAGGCTACCCAGCGGGATATGCACACTGCCGGGTATAGCGTACGCTGTGTTCTCTACATTCTCTCGGACGTCCAGCAAAATAGCGTTCTTTTCTGTTTCCGCCACGTTCCATGGCGCAAAGCGTACAATGCCATTAAGCACGTTCTGTGCGGCAAAGCCTAGCATGTTTACCGGATCTTTAGCGGAGGAATATGGCGGTGCGTAGGCAAGTTCCATCTGTGTTAATTCCTTAACACCGCCGCCTAGCCTTATGGTAACAGCCAGTGTGTCTATGCGTTTATCCACGCCGTCGCGGCCTATAATCTGCGCGCCGAACAGTTTTTTACCGTCCATGGAGAACAACAGTTTTAGTGTCATCAGCGTTGCACCGGGGTAATAATTCGCGTGTGAGTTCTGGCTGATAGTGACGCTTTCATAATCTGTGCCGCGCTTGAGACCCCGCTTTTTTAGCGCTTTTTCATTAGCGCCTGTGCTGGCAGCGGTTAGGTCAAACACCTTAGCTACTGACGTGCCCTGTGTAGCTTCGTAGGTTTCCTGTCCGCCTGCAATGTTGTCTGCAGCGATGCGACCTTGTTTGTTGGCTGGTCCTGCCAGCGGCACCATGGTGGGTTCACCAAAAATAAAGTCGTTTACTTCAATAACGTCGCCCACGGCATAGATAGATGGGTCAGATGTACGGAGGTGCTTATCCACCAGAACCCCGCCGCGTGCGTTAACCCTCAATCCAGCTGCCTTAGCTAGTTCTCCGTTAGGGCGAACGCCTATGGATAGTATCACCATTTCAGCAGAAACAACGTTGCCGCCTTGTAAAGTGATGAATACTTGTCCGTTCTCTTCTTTGAAATAGGAAACGCCGTCGTTCAAATGAAGCTTGACGCCGTTTTGCAGAATGTTTTCATGCAGCAGCTGTGCCATTTCGTAATCCATGGGTGCCATAACTTGGTCTAGCATCTCAATGAGCGATACGTTCAGACCTAGATGCCTTAGGTTCTCAGCCATTTCAAGACCAATAAAGCCACCGCCGATTACTGCAACATTGTGTACATTCTGTTTTCTTATGAGGGCGCGGATTCTGTCGGTATCATTTACCGTCCACAGTGTTTGTATGCGTTCAGACTCTATACCCGGAATAGGCGGACGTATGGGTGAAGACCCGGTGGATAGCACCAACACATCATAGCTTTCATGATAGGTTTCGCCGTCCTGCAGACGCTTCACCGTGACTGTTTTTTGTTTGCGGTCGATGGCTATCGCTTCATTGTGCACTCGTACATCTATGTTGAACTGCTGCTTCATGTCTTCTGGCGTCTGCAAAAGCAGCGCACTGCGCGATTGGATGACCCCGCCCACATGGTAGGGCAAACCACAGTTGGCGTAGGAAATATGCTCTCCACGCTCTAAAAGGATAATCTCTGCCGTTTCGTCCAGCCTTCTTAAGCGTGCCGCGCAGCTTGCGCCGCCTGCTACACCACCGATGATGACTACTTTCATTTTTTAACCTCCATATTGTACTAAATATTGTTACGTATTGTTACCTATTCACAATCCGGAGTCCATACAATCGTTTCCTTTGCGTGATTCCCATAAAAATTATAAGAGGAACAGAATAAACGGGACGTATGTAAAGATAAACTCCCTGCCGTTAGCAACACATAAAGAGTATACCCACAAAACAGAGTGTTAGCGGGTATATAATATTTTACTAGTTTATCTATTTTCAAAATTGGTTATGCTTTAATACTTTTTTCAAGTATCAAAACATTGTTCTATGGTTATATTTTTATTACCGCCATAAAGGTAGATTTTTTAACAAGGAAAGGGCGTACCGTGAAAACGGTACGCCCTAAGTTACGAGGGATCAAGTTGAATTAGACCTTAGTAACTTGGCAAAGACCTTCCTTATAGGAGGGGAAGCCGGATATAGGGTCAAAGTCTCGAGCATGAACAAGGTTTACATTGGCTTGCTCCCAACCGTGGAACATGTCGATGGTGTCATCGCGCACTATGTTGGTTACTTCAGCCTTTGCGCGAACAGCACCAAACTGGGTAGAAAGTTCTACTTCGTCTCCGTCTTCAATGCCACGTTCGCGGGCGGCTTTTGGGCTGAGCCTACAGATGGGTTCGGGCATCAAATCCCTTAGCCAGGGAGTGTGACGCTGCTTGGAGTGGGTGTACATAGGCACACGGCTTCCGCTATTTAGGATGAGCGGGTATTCTTTGGCAATTTCAGGTGAACTTACCGGACCTTGAGTAGGTTCTTTATAGATGGGGAGTGGGTCAAAGCCGTACTTGCGTAGTACTTCGCTAGTGAATTCTAATTTACCCGTGGGGGTTTCAAAACCAGGTTTTCCATCATAACGGAAACCGCCTGTTTCGTATTTTTTGTCTTGGGGTTCGCCCTTAAGCGGAATCACAACACCTTCAGGAGAAGCGGCACGTAAATCCTCTAAGGTAACACCGCAACCGCTGGTTTTGAGTGTTTCAATGAGGCAGTTTTCTTCTGATTTTTCGCCGCCGCCCCAGAACTCATCTGCGTAGCCTAGAGCAACGCCAATATCACAGCAAATGCGATAGTCAGGACGTGCTTCGCCAGCAGGTTTAACGACAGGTTCTCTTAGGTACAGCTTGCGACCAAACCTTGCTAAGGGACAAGAGCGCTCAAAAGACATAGCGGCCGGTAAAATCATGTCCACGTAGTCATGGGTTTGCGGACGAATATAGAAATCAGCCGATACAACAAATTCCATATCTTGGAAAGCTTTTTGGTATTCCTGAGTCTGAGGCCACATCATAGCGTTGGTGCCGAGGGCTACACATGCACGGATATCTCCATCTCTAACATATTCAGGCAGGAAGTTTAGTTGTAGGTTGCCTTGACCGGCATAGTAATCTTCCATATCTGCCCAAATAGGAACGTACTTGCGATCTACCCGTTTATCGTCTAGCTTAGGCAGTAAATCACGAGCAAGGCTGAAACCGGGGCTGCCGTTCCACATGTCAAAGTCCATGGGTTCGTCCGGAGCTTTAAGTCCGCCGGGAACATCTAGTGAACCGGTGAGGGGCATTAACAACCACATGGCTCTGTGAGAGTTGACACCGTTGACGTGGTGAGGCCAGGCAGCTGCGGTTTTGCATACTATGGGACTACCCTGCTGAACAAGAATGTCGCAGGCAGCCTGAATGCGTTCTGCCGGCACGTCACATATTTCAGCAACCTTATCTACCGTAAACTGCTTACAGTATTCAGCATACTCTTCAAAACCGTGTGTCCATTTCTCAATGAATTCTTTGTCATAGGCATCGTTTTCAATGAGAGCATTGGCAAAACATAGAGCTAAGGCACCATCTGTACCGGGACGAATTTGCAGATGGACATCAGCAAAAGTATGTACAGTGGGGGTCACTCTGGGATCTACAACTATATACTTGCAGTTTCCCTTTTCTTTGGCGTTTCGTAGACCGGCAACGCTAAAAGGAGCTGACCAAGCGGGGTTAGTGCCCCAGAAAATAGCAACCTTGGTTTTACCGGGGACGGGGTTAGCTCCAGGACCAAAAGGACCACTAAGGAAATGGTTTTTACCGAATGTAAGCTTGCAGCTTAAATCCAGAGCCAAGAAACAGGTGGAAGATTCGGTACCGAAGTTGGGAGAGCCGAAGGTGTACGCAAGCCGCATCAAGGCACTACGGGGCTCCTTGGGGTCCCCAGTAATGAAAGCGACCTTTTCGGCGCCGTATTTTTCCTTAACGCCGTTAAGTTTCTCAGCGATAGTTTCAAGAGCTTCATCCCAACTGATACGCTCCCACTGGGCAGGCTCACCTTTGGGATTGGTGCGTTTCATTGGATATAGCAAACGCTCAGGATCGTACAGTTCCTGAATGGCAGCTACACCCTTGGCACATATGAGGTTGTTGTTATAGTCGCTACGTTTTTCAATACGATAAAGCTTATCATCTTTGAAAATTAACTTCATTCCACAAAAGGGTGTATGGTTACACTGCACGCAGTGAGAATATTTTACTACCTCGGGTGAAGTGCTTTCTGCTAGGGCAGGATCAGCGCTCTGGAACAGAACGTTTTTGCCAAGTACGCTGGCGCCAACGCCGGTAGCGGCGGTTATTTTCAGAAAGGTACGTCGTGTTATTTTAGGCATTATTTTCCCTCCTTACTTTGCTGCTTTGGCCTTGGCGGCGTCAACAGGGGTCATGGGTAAAAACTCCTTGGGCATGTCGGCAGGGGCCACATACCAGATGTGGGTACCTTCAACACGCACGGCGTTCTTCTCCTTTATGTACTTAGAAATTTCACTTTCTGGGTCATCTACATCGCCAAAAATGCGGCAAACGCCAGGGCAATGCACGGTGCATATAGGCTGTCCGCCATTTTTTACTGTGCCATAACAGAAAGTGCATTTTTCCACCACGTTAAGCCTATCGCTGGCTTCTTCTTCGTGGGGCAGCACAACGCCTTCAAAGTTGGTGACATCGTCCCTCACCAAGGTGCGAGCGTCGTAGGGGCAGGCGGTGACACAAAGACCACAACCAATGCACTTGTCATAGTCCATCAGCACCACACCTTCTTCTGAGGTATAGGTAGCTTTTACCGGGCACACCGTTACACAAGGCGCATCAATGCAGTGCATACATATGGGTAACTGATATCGCTGTTTGGCGTTTGGGAACTCATCCCATTCGACGGGTACTACGCCATTATAGTCCACCCCAGGTCGGGTGCCATAGAACATTTTGCAGGCCACCACGCAGGTATAGCAGCCAATGCAATGATCCAGATTAAGAACCATTCCGTATGTTGCCAATATTATGTTCCTCCTTGATTATTATATTGTAAATCTTATCATACACAGTTAGGAAAAGAAATAACAGAATTGTACATTATCGTGTGTAGTAATGTACAATTATGTCATCAACATAAATTGTAAGAGAAGTTCAAGACCTTAGAAATACACTACAAAAATCAAGCCCAGTGTATTTATATTGACAAATATGTGCGATTTTGTTATTTTGAACGCACACATTTGATAGTTTATATATGGGGTGAGTGAGGAATATGGTAATACCAAAAGGGAACAAACTGCCACTGGCAGAAAAAGCGCTTGTGTTTATGCAGACTGTTTCCGGATCAAGTGATCTGAACTCTTTAATAAGGGTGACTGCCACTCTTCTTGGCAACCCTGTTAGCTTCATAGATGCAGAAGAGCAACTGATAGCCTACTATCCGGTAAAAATGCAAGGAAAAAACATAAAAGTTATTGATGATCTTTATCAAGTTATAGTAGGGGTTAACAAAATAGAAGAACCATTAATTGTGGAAGAATATGGCGACTGCGGTAGGTTGAGTGTATATGCACTGAATGCTCCTTTTTGTGATGATGATAGAACTTTTATTTCCCTAGCGGCTCGGGCAATTGCCATCATTATTCGCCCTAAAATCGGTATCAAGGTGATGAGCCAGCTAAGTAAGCTACAGCTGATGCGCAAACTTCTTGCTTATAAACCAGGTCTGCGTGCGGCTCTTCAACATGATATTCAAACTGAGCACTTAGACAACCTTGGCGCCCCTTTCCGAGTGCTGTTCATACATGTGGACGATGATAAACGTGCCCAGATTACACAGCTAAGGTCGTTGATTGGTAAACATTTGCGCAATGCTTGGTCTTTTATCCACGGGGAAGACATTGTTTGTGTATTCAACGAAGCCATTGTACTACCTAGGGAATATATGACTGCGCTCAACAACTACTTGACCACTACCAAGCTCACCGCCTGCTTGAGTATGCCTTTTAACTACCTAATTGACCTGCGTCGCATGTTTGAAGTGGCTCAGGCTTCTTGGCAACCCGCCCGCAAACGGGATCCAGCAACCCGTCTTCATCTGGCTATGAACTACCAAGTTTATGCCTTTCTCGGCAGATGTTCAATGTGCTTTAACCCGGCTGACTACTGTCCAGAAGGTCTTTACCGCCTAATTGAATCCGACCGAAAAACTGGACGTGACGACTTGAAAACGCTCTATGCATACATAGAAAACGGTCTTAATGGCAACGCTGCAGCTAAGGAGCTGCATATCCATCGCAACACTTTAATTAATCGTCTGGAGCGCATCCAAGAGATTTTAGCTTTGCCTTTGGATGATCGAGATGTTGTTTTATTCCTGAGGTTGTGTTTCCGAATTTTGGAGATGTATCAATAATTACCAGCGCTTCTTTTGGCTGGCTAAGCAGCGGGAACAAAGCGTACTTGAACTTTCAGGTTTCACTGGGGCAGCACATTGGGTGCAATGAGTAGTCTGTACAGGATTAGGGAAGTATTTAATCCGGGTTGGTAATTCTCTATAGCTAAAGCCAGTGATAGCATTGTCCGGACAGATGGTCTGACACAGCCCGCACTGAGTGCATTGTTCTGGTGCGTGTAGGAGATAACGTTGATCGTTTTCCTCATCTAGGTAAACCTTCAGTGCTTGATGAGGACAGACGCTTTCGCAGATACCGCAAGCCCAGCAAATGTTTCCATCCACAATAGGGGAAATCCAATTTAGGTGTTCCGGTATTTTGCTCTTTTCAGAATCCTGATGCAGTTGGCTAATCAACAGGCGACGGATAAACAGAGGGTCGTTATCCAATTTTTGTGTATCAGGCAGGATAGAGCTTACGCCGGTTTGAGCCCCAAGTGAGAGGTTCCTAAGCGCTTCTCGGCGGCTTAGGTCAACCGATGGTAAATAATCCCCCATATCAAGTAGTGTTATCCGTGCATCGAAGTAATCTTCCCCCAAAAACAGCTTTGCCTTAGCAAGTGAAGCCTCAAAGTTTGCTAGATAGGGTGCTCTTTCACAGTCGGCGCAGGCTGCTCGCTCAATAATTGCCTTGCCTGAGAGTGCTAAAGAGGCAAAAAGCTCCCAAGGAATCATCCCTAGGCACCAAGGTGCATAGTCGCTCTCGCTGTTTGATTCTTCACAAGCAATCATGCGGGTTTCCCGCTTAGTGGTTATAAGCCGGAGTACCTGCTTGAAATCCCTGTAGCTGGGTGCGATGGCAGCGGAAGGGCATTTGAGAACACAGAGGTTGCAACCGATACACTTATCCCAGTTGGCTACTTCATCGTTAGGCTCCGTGAAGACTTCCGCAGGGCACACATCCACACACAGTGTGCAGGGATATTTGCGTTGCTTGGCATTAAGGCATTTGGATTTTATAAAGGCAGGATTATCCTCTGCCATTAGACCTTGAACAGCCATCTGAACAAGTTTTTTCTCAAGCATAGATATTCCTCCCAAGGTTTGTAATTATGGTGTATTATAGCAGAATGCTTGGTACCGGGCAATAAACAGAAAGGAACTTTAGTATATGGAGGCGAAAAACACAGCGTTTGCTATTTTGTGCGGTGGAAAATCACAGCGTATGGGACAGAATAAGGCTTTCATTCGTTTGGATGGGGAAAGTTTATTGCGCCGTCTTGCTCGCGTGGGCGAGGGATTTGGGGAGCAATTGGTATCTACAGACCACATTCTTATGGCAAAGGAAACTGGATTTCGTATGGTACCGGATATTAAAAAAGGCTGTGGACCTGTTGGCGCTGTCTATTCCCTGCTTGTTGGCATGACAAGCGGTGCTGTCCTTACCTTGCCCTGTGATATGCCCTTTTTTCCGGCAGCGCTGGTTCAGGAGATGCTAAATACAATTCCTGCTACCGCTAAGGCTCTATTACTCCTTGATCGCAATGGGCGTGCTTATCCATTGTGTGCGATATTTCGTAAAAGTTGTCTGCCTATCGTTCGGGAGCATGTGGAAGCGGACAAACTTAAGGCTATGCCGATGATGGATAGCTTAGGAGCATTCAGAATGATATTACCGGAGCGGTTTTCAGAACGAGTGCTAACAAATCTTAACACTCCGGAAGATTTAGAAGCGTTTAAAAACATCTTCAAGAAAAGCAGATTGGAATAATAAACATTGGTGTGAGCGAAGAAATAATTATATAATTTACCCATATTAATAAATATGCATTAAGTGGTTGACTTTATTAACTTTATAAAGTACAATGACAACAATGTTGCAGCTATTGCAATTGAGTAGCTGTGCTCATCTCCGAGCAGATGCGCCTAAAGGGAAAACCCATGGTAATCTGCCGGTGGTCTATACCACCCGAAGCTGAACGGCATATGCCCCAAGCTTTGAGAGTTTGAATGGAAACGTTCAAGCTTTCCGTGTTTGAGAAGGAGAGTGTACAAAATTCTTTGCTTCTTTCTTGTGCGCTCATAGCCTTCGAATAAGAAAGGAGTTTTTAATTGGAAATTTTTTGGGGAAATAAATCTGCCGATTGGTTTATTTCTGCAAGTGAGTACACCGGCTATCATAAACATTTGGCAGATATTTTAATGCGTCATATGCTTCCGAAAAGCACGATGTGCGATATGGGCTGCGGCATCGGATTGATTGATTTTGCCTTAGCAGATTATCTTTCGCATATTACCTGTGTTGATATTGATCAAGGAGCAATAGAATTACTTGAAGCAGAAAGTGCTAAGCGAAACCTTAAAAATATCACTGCCATGAATGTTGATGCGGCAAAAATGCAGGGCGCTTGGGACTATGGGCTAATGCTTTTTTTTCACGGCAAATTTTCTGATGATCCTAGTCATTATTTAAATTTGTTTAAGCAAAAGCTTTTTTATATTGTCCATGCCGATCCTATAGATTCAAAGAAAGATAATAAGCCGAAACGCACCAAGTGTAGCTCTGTTTCTTCCATACGCAGAGAACTGGAGCGGCTTGGCATCGTTTACCAGTTGGAACACCATGCTTTGGAATATGGACAGCCCTTTTCAAGCTTTGATGAAGCGGTTGACTTTGTAAAAACCTATAAGATTTGTGAGGTTGGTGAGGAAGAATCCTATTTGCGTGCCAATCTGCAAGAAGCCGACATTATGGACTATCGATATTATCTGCCGCATACCAAGCGGTTTGGAATGTTTATCATTGGGAGGGAAGATAATGCGCACATTTGAAGAAGATGTGGCTCTTGCCGTTAAGTACCACGGGCATCTTTGTTCCGGTCAGTGTATCGGTGTAAAAATGGCTAGGCTTGCAATGGGGGAGCTGAATATCGATATTGAGAAGGAACCCAAATCTATCATGGTCTTTGTGGAATGTGACCGCTGTCCTGCGGATGCTATTGGCGCTGTCTGCGGCTGCAAAGTGGGTAAGCGTACCTACAAGTTTTATGATTTTGGCAAGGTAGCTGCCAGTTTTATTAACCTGAACACCGGAAAGGCAGTGCGGGTATGGCGTAAAAATCGACGTCACCCAGAAGAAGGCGAAGACATGATTACCTTTTATAAAAACCTACCTGATGAAGAAATGTTTGAAGTACAAAAGGTAGAAATTGACTTAAAACCTTGGGATATGCCGGGCAAACCCATAGAAGTGGTTCATTGTAGCCAATGTGGTGAAGATGTAACTGATTGCCGCCATATTATAATTGATGGGCAGCCGGTATGTAAGGCTTGCAATGGGCAAAGCTATTACAAAGTGGTAGCAGATGGATAAGCTTAAAAATCATGGAAAAAGGGAACGTTTGACCATCGCAGCTATGGCTGTCATGCTGCTGGGTGGTGTTCTTCTTTCGTTTGCGCTTGGGCGCTATCCAATTTCACCTAGGGAAACTATCGGAATAATGTTATCCAAAATAATCCACATAGAACCTTTTTGGACCGAGCGTATGGCAACAGTGTTGTTTAATGTACGTTTGCCCCGCATATTGCTCGCTTGTCTAGTGGGATGCTGCTTATCTTCTGCAGGCGCTGCTTATCAGGGCATTTTTCAAAATCCGATGGCTGCTCCGGATATTTTGGGAGCATCCGCCGGTGCAGCCTTTGGTGCGGCGCTGGCAATTCTGTCTGGTGCTTCCAGCCGTCTAGTCAGCCTCAGCGCCTTTTTTTTCAGTCTTTTAACAGTGGCTTTGGTATGGTTGCTGAGCAGGCGAACTAGGGGAAAACAAATCATAGGTCTTGTACTGGCAGGCATCATGATATCCTCACTTTTTTCTGCGGGTACTTCCTTTATAAAGCTGGTAGCTGATCCTACCAACCAGCTTCCCGCCATTACTTATTGGCTGATGGGTAGTCTATCCGGCGCAAAAATGAGCGATATTTCTTTTGCTGTCTTTCCCATGTTAGTAGGTATGTTGCCGTTATTTCTTTTAAGGTGGCGCATTAACATTCTTTCATTGGGAGATGATGAAGCTCGTACAATGGGTGTAAATGTAAGAAGACTTCGCTTAGTAGTAATTGTAAGCGCCACATTGGTGACTTCCTCTGCCGTGGCGGTTAGTGGCACAATCGGCTGGGTGGGGCTGGTAATTCCGCACCTGTCAAGAAAATTAGTTGGCAGCAACTTTCGGCATTTAATGCCTGCAACCATGTTGTTTGGAGCCCTGTTTTTGCTGTTGGTGGATAATATCTCTCGCAATCTTTTTGCGGTGGAAATTCCTATCGGTATTCTTACCGCGTTTATTGGCGCACCTTTTTTCCTGTCACTGATTATCAGGGGGACTGACCGCTCATGATTCTGGAAGTACAAAACCTGAGCTTTTCCTACCCCCAACGCACGGTGTTGAGGGATATCAACTTAGCTATTCCTGAAGGCAGGTTAGTTTCCTTACTGGGTCCAAACGGAACGGGTAAAAGTACCCTTTTCCGCTGCATTTTAAACCTGCTAATCGGTTTTCAGGGCAAGGTACTGATTAATGAAGAAGACACAAGCAAAATTTCATTAGCTGAACTTGCAAAGCTGATTGCCTATATTCCCCAAGTTCATTATCCTGCTTTTAATTATTCAGTACTTGATATGGTACTTATGGGTACATCTGCACATCTATCCGCCTTTTCAGTACCCGGTATTAAGGAATTAAAGCGTGCTCAGGCATCACTTGAGCTCCTTGGCATTGAGGAACTGGCACAGCGAAACTATATGCAGATATCCGGCGGCGAACAGCAATTGGTATTGATAGCTAGAGCCATCTCTCAGGATTCAAAGCTGCTTATCATGGACGAACCTACAGCCAGTCTCGATTTTGGCAACCAAGTTCGGGTGATGCAATGCATTAAAAACTTGGTAAAGCAAGGTTATACCATCTTGCAGGCAACCCACAACCCCAATCAAGCCTTTGCCTATTCCGACCAAATCCTTGCCATGCAGGGTGGTAAAATCATAGCCGATGGAACGCCGGAGGATGTGGTTAATGTAGAACTTATCAACGAACTTTACGGCATTAAAGCAAGGGTGGAAAGCCTTGAAGAAGGGCGCATCCGGTTTTGTATGCCTGTTGAGATATAATTTGAAAGGAGAACAAAAAATGTTCAAAAAATTCTTGTCCCTGTTGCTTACAATGACACTGCTTCTATCCTTTGCAACTTTAGCGGAGGAAACGGTATCCTTCACCGATTCTGCCGGACGTACGGTAGAATTGCCCAAAAACATTGAACGCATTGCTCCTACCGGTCCCTTAGCACAGCTTGTTTTACTATCCATTGCACCCGAAAAGTTTGTGGGTCTATCTAGCAGGCTGGATGATATCAGTCGTCCTTTTATTGAGCCTTTGGTAAAGGATTTGCCGCTTGTCGGGCAACTATATGGCGGCAAGGATGAAATTAATTTGGAAGAACTTGCCAAACTTGATCCACAGATAATTTTAGATGTGGGCGAACCTAAGAAAACCATCAAAGAGGACATGGATGATATTCAGGCGCGGTTGGGTATTCCCTGCGTGCATATTACTATGTATCTTAAAGACGCTGGCAGTGCCTATAAGGAGCTAGGAAAACTGTTGGGTAAGGAAGAAAAAGGTGAGGCTCTGGCAACATATCTTAACAACAGCTATGCACGTATGCAGGAAATCAATGAAAAGGTGGGCGACAATCGGGTAAATATGCTCTATTGTGTTGGAGAAACCGCCCTGAATGTTATTGCTAAAGGCAGTTTTCACGGGGAACTGATTGAATTACTAGCCGAAAACGCTGCGGTGGTAGATAATCCTTCCAGCCGTGGCACAGGTAACGAGGTGGATATAGAACAGATTTTGCTTTGGAACCCTGAAGTGATTGTCTTTGAAAACTTGAATGCCTACGAAAATGCCGGAAAAGACCCATTATGGTTATGCCTTGATGCCATTACGAACAAAAAATATGTAAAGGTGCCGGTAGGACCTTATAATTGGATGGGCTTTCCTGCTTCCGTTCAGAGATATTTGGGCATGATGTGGCTGCAAAATACATTATATCCAGAGCTGGCTGATTATGATTTGAAGGCGGAAGTACAGGAATATTTTAAGCTATTCTATGAGTATGATTTAACTGATGCTCAATATGATGAGCTGATGGCATACTCCACAATGAAATGAACAATAAACCTTTGATTATAGGTATCACCGGGGTAAAAAACTCCGGTAAAACCACCTTGATGGAAAAACTAATTCAGACCCTTTCAGCCCGCGGGCTGAAAGTGGCCTCCATCAAGCATGATGCGCATCGGTTTATCGCTGATACCCCCGGTACTGACAGTTTCCGCCACAAGGCAGCAGGTGCCTTCGCCAGCGTTATCTTTGATAGAGAAAAATTCTTGTTGGTTAAAGACGGAAGCTTTGATATACCTGACATACTTCCCTTTTTTAATGAAGTCGATATTGTGCTTGTTGAAGGTGCTAAGGAAACGCCTTATCCCAAAATTGAAGTGCTAAGAAAAGGCAACTCCAAAGCACCCATAACCCCTACCAATCAGTTGATTGCTCTGATGACAGATACCGAATATCAGGTGGATGGCGTTCCTAGTATAGATATCAACGATGTGGAAGGGGCAGTAAAAATCATATTAAGTATAAAGCTTTAAAATTGGTTGTTAATTAAATACATCAGAGTCGTTCGTGTACGGCTCTGTTTCATTATTTAGGTATGCAATGGCATCAAGATACACCTGCGCATCTTGGATATACCGTGCTGCCATTTTAGGTGCTTCATGCAGCGGTACCCAAGCAATGGTATCAATCTCACTTTCCTGCGGTCTGGCTTCCCCTGAAACATAGTATGCTAGAAAACAGATAATACATCGGGCGTTGTTGAGTTTGATGGAAGGCAGTTCCCTGCGAAAAGCAGTATCTATGCGAACGATAAGTCCTGTTTCTTCAAGGATTTCTCGTAAGGCGGTTTCTTGCTCTGTTTCGCCTTCTTCAATGCGTCCCTTGGGAAAAGACCAATGATCCTGATGGCTTTTAATCATGAGCGTTTCCCAGATACCGTCCACTTTGCGCAGTACCACTGCTCCGCAAGAGGGACGACTCTTAGAGGTTCTAAAATCTCTGACCGATTGGTTTATGAACGCATCAACTTCAAGTAGCCTGTCGTTTCTGTTTTCCGGTGTGATTTCAAGGGTAGTTACTTTGGGATGATGCCTTACAGCTTCAAGAAAAGGTGTTTCCTCCCGTTTAATTACACCTAAAATAGGGATATCCATGTCCAAGAATTGAAGTACTGCCTTCTGAAAGGAGAAAGCTTCGTTTTCCATAGTGCCCAGCTCGTCCATAATAAGGAGGTCAGCATCTCTAAAATCCTCTAAGATTTTTACGCCGACCTTGTCAAAGACCCCTGGATAGCCTCTTCTGCCTTTAGGACCTCGCAGACCGACTAAAGCTTCATCTTTTTTGTACCAGAGGCAATTCTGTATGGGCGATATGTAAACGCATTTATCTTCTTGATTCTTTATAAAATCAGTGTAGGTACGGAATCCATTTACTATCCAATGCGGATGGAAAACCAAGATTTTATCAATTAGCGTAGATTTCCCTGCTTGTGGGCTGCCCCAGAGAAAAAGGTGTCGTTTCTTATTCATAGGTATATTTTACCATAGAATCGTCCTTTGGCACAGAAAAATTCTCACTGTTATGTTTTTTAGCTCAAATACTTAATCAATAAATATTTATAAAAAAGAAGTTTTTTGTAACTCTCTTTTCTATCATTTGTTTAGGTATTTATCTAACTCACTGCGCTTTGTTATACCTAGCTTTTGATATACCACTGAAAGATAGGATTTAACAGTGCTTATTGAAATATAGAAATAATCGGCAATTTCCTGATTGGTTTTACCTTTGGCTGCCATCATAGCTAGGGCAAATTCGTAGGGTGTCAACAGGTTGGTCACCTTGTTAGAGGATTGCGGATTATGAACTTCTGTCCATCCGTGTCTGAAGCGTACCACATTTTCGGCTATCAATTTATATAGTTCAGGTTCTTTTTCGCGAATATGCTTTTCTACCAGTCCTTGCAATGGTCCGTGATGTCCAATAAATGGCTGAATGTAACCCTCAGGTTTAGCTATTTCCAATGCATTAAGGAAAAAACGGTCGGCTTGTTCAAATTGTGATAGATTTATAGCTGCCATAGAAGCAGTTACATTAAGATAGAGACTTATTATCGGGTGACGATCGGTCGCCATAATTAGTGCAGCTTCAGCTACACCCAGCGCTTGTGCATACTGCTGCTTTAGGTAAAGCGAGTAAGAACGGGCATACATTATATAAAGTCGGATACCCTCGGAACAATAAAGGAGATTGTTCGGCGGAATTGGAGCAATATCATCGCCAAGATGGAAAAAAACAGACAAAATGAAACGATAAACATCATTAAGCGCAGCAGAACGCTCATTTTCAGGATGTTGTGCTTCTCGCTGTAGAGTTTGAAAGTCTTTTTGGGCAATCTCGATATTATTTTGTGCAACATTTGCGATGGCGTGTGCCAGTAAGGCAAAAATACGGATCTCGGGGTAAGGGCTATTCAAACAGCGTTCAGCTTCTGCAGAGGCTTTTTCATAACGAGCCTGCAAGAAAAAGTGCACCATTTTTGAGATTGTGCGCTTTTCCTCATCGGACAGCGCTGCAACTTTTTTGTCATCTGAGCTACAATCTAAAGACGGCTCACCAAACAGGTATTCTGTAACAGCATTTGGTCCTCTACCGAATTGCCACATGAGTGTAGACTCATCATCCTGTGAGAGCCCACCATTGCTTTTTTGCTCCTTATCCTCCATATGTTCTCCCTCTAGTTACAAATAGATATTTGAATGGTTTACTTTATTCGTATACATTCCGAAATAGGTACATTATATACACTTACATTTTATCATAAACTGCGATACGGACTGATGTTTCTAGATCGTTCACTTTTTTCAAAAAACAACCCAATAGCTATTTTTGTTTGCTTTATTTTATCACAGAGTAAGAGTAGCAGCAAATGGAAATGCAGAGTTATTATATGTTAATTAGTTAATTTATCCAACCTGTTTCTATTGGTATTAATTATAAAAGTTCATAAAATTCAAGTTTAGCTGGCTTGTGTTACAAAAATAAGCAAAAAGTATTGCATTTACATATGAAAAAACAGATTGGAATGTTGCATAGTGATACTTCCTTATTTGTGGAGAAATATACTTTGTTCCTAGTTTTCAACAGACGTCAGAACAAAGTTATATAATAGAGTAGCTATACAATGTTGAATAGCATGTGTGAATATTTACTCAATAATTTATGATTCAAAATTTATAGCCTTTTTTACCTCAAAACGGGTATTCCTAAAAAAAGACCTTTCAATTATCATAAAAACATACATATTCTGTATATCTCCGATATCGGTGTTATCCGACAAGATACGAAGACGTTGGTGGAGATGCAACCGGCGAATTCCGCGTAAACATAACGCGCGACCATTATTTTAATAAGATGCTTCATCAATAACCCTATATTAAAAAAAGGAGGACTATGAAACGAATGATTGCTTGTTTGGCTATTTTTGCCCTGATGGCCACACCCTATCTGCCGATTGCGCTGACCCAAAAGACCGATGTTTCTGCTGAACCTGACCTTCAGCCAAAGTTGCCGACCCAGCATACAGTATCATACAATCTGAATTTCGGTGACGATAACTATTTTTCTGGTCTAGCGAAAGAACAGGAGTTTGCGACATACGGTCTGATTGATCGTGGTGATGGCAAAATCCGCTCAATGATTGACCCGAAAGTAGTACTGATTGATCTTGAGGAGATGTACGGTTTCCTCAATACCGATGAGTATGCGGGCAGTGTGAATCCGTCGTTATGGGAAGAGTCTAGGCTGAACTTTAACTACGGTTTGTACAAAGTTACAGACGGTATATATCAGGTGAGAGGTTACTCGATCGCTAATGTAACCTTCGTTGAGACTGACAATGGTTGGTTTGTGATGGATGTTTCGTCCAGTATGGAATGCGCCAAGGCAGCGTTTGATCTTGTGGAAAAGAACTTGGGCGTTCGTCCTATATACGCAATCTCCTACTCGCATACCCACACCGACCACTACAGCGGCGCAAAAATATTTGTGACTGAAGAGCAAATCGCTGATGGCTCGGTACGCGTGTTCGCACCAGATGGATTCATGGAGAAAGTTGCTTCCGAAAACATCTATGTAGGTGCGGCGATGGGCAGGCGTGCCGTCTATCAGTTTTCAGCTGAGCGTCCAGGTCAGTATGGCGCTGTGGATTCAGGGTTGGGTAAGAGCATCTATGGTCAGACCTCCACGCTGATTGCGCCGACTGATGTTATTAAAGTCAACCAGTCGGTCGTGGTTGACGGACTTGAAGTCCAATTCCAGCTGACACCGGGCACTGAGGCACCTGCAGAGATGAACACATACATACCCAAGTACAAGACACTTTTTGGAGCGGAGAACGTGAATGGCACGCTGCACAACGTATATACACTACGAGGTGCTGAGATTCGTGATGCACTTGCATGGGCGAAATATATTGATGAAGCAATCGTCAGTTGGCCGGATATGGAGTACATTTGCTCCTCTCACAACTGGCCGCGTTATGGCAACGAAACTTGTATTACCTACTTGGAGAACCATCGCGACACATATAAATTTATCCACGACCGTACGCTGAATCTTTTGAACAAAGGCTATACATTAAACGAAGTCGGGCGCATGGTAGTGCTTCCAAGTGCGCTTGAGAAGGAATGGACTACACATGGGTACTATGGCACGGTCAGCCACAATGCACGTGCTGTTGCGCAGAGGTATCTTGGCTTCTACGATTCTAATCCTTCAAACCTTAATCCACTTATGCAGGAGGATGCCGCGAAGAAATATGTTGAGTACATGGGCGGTGCAGAGGCGATTCTGCGCCTAGCACAGGCAGATTACGATAAAGGGGAATACGCTTGGGTTGCTGAGGTGCTGAACAGGGTGGTATTTGCCGATCCGCAGAATATGGAAGCACGTGCACTGCTGGCAGATGCGCTTGAGCAGCTTGGTTATCAGGCGGAGTCTGCCATCTGGCGCAATGCCTATATACAAGGCGCAACAGAGTTACGCCATGGCACACCGCTGGCATCGGATTACCAGTTTATATCTGTGGATATGGTCAGCGCTATGACGCTTGACTTGATACTAGACTTTTTAGCGATCAAGTACGACGGCATAAAATGCCAGGACGATGATTTCACCTTCAATGTGAAGCTGACTGACTCACTTGAACAGGCACATGTAATGGTTCGTAATTCAGTCATCAATTACCGTCTAGCGGACGCGGAAAATGCGTTGCCTGAGGCGGACATAACCATAAGTGCGGCGAAGCTTGGTTTTGTAAAGATGCTCAACACTAATGCTCTCACCGATGAAACACAAATTGAGGGCGATAGCGAGCAGTTTGTTTCGTTCTTGGAAAATACCGACACATTCACACGTGATTTTGGTATCGTTCTTCCGTAGCAAGGCGGCGCGCTCGTCAGTAGTTCGAAAAACTCTTAAGGAATCCGTGATATAGGCAATAAAGCCTGGGATTTTCTGCATTAAGTATACTGAAGCGCTTCTAAAAATAATTAATTATAAAATTATAAAAAAACGCACAGAAAAAACTCATAGAATAGTGCAAGAAAGGATAGATAAAATATGCGAATGAAAAAACATGTACTCCCGATTCTGCTGATACTGATAATCTCATTATGCGTTTGTGTCAGTGCAGCCCTAACATCCATAGGAACGCTCAACCTGACCTTGTGCGCCGACTTTTCGGGTGCTTTCTCAGGCGGCGCCATAGAAGAAAAGCAGATAACCATGCCGGTTGAAAATGAACCCGCATCTCAGTCACTTATAGCCTTTGCGCTTGCAGACGGATTGTCTGATTGGACAGGTTTAGACTTCACACTAAACGATGTATTATTCCCTAATGACGAAAGTATAATCGTTGACTGGTCAAAAGATTCTACGCTCATAGCTGGGATTGATGACCGCGAATTTAAGGAAGGTTTCCGCTTTTACGATGCAGTGAGCCTTAACTGGTTTATAATGGATAGCCTATTAAGCACACTCAAGCGCAACATGGAAGTAACAACTGTCTATTACCAATCGGAAGGACAGCCAGTCACATTTCCGAACCCGGAAGATATGGCAACGCAAGGTCTGCCAGTACTTCCTATAGACCAACCATATGAAGGCAGTGTGTTCTTTTTAAGCCACGCCGGTGGCAGAGGGGAAGATGTTTTGGATTCTGGCGATGGCGATTTGATGGGTGGTGAACAGATTGCCGAGGGTGTTTTTACAAATTCTCTTTTGACGAGCGATCCCGGCGATAATTTAACCCCGTTTGATGCCGCAAGCGGGCTGTACAATCTTGTGCTTAAAGATAAATTAGTCAGCGGTACAGATTACAGCAAAGAGCAGCCTATATTTATAACTTGCGTGAATGTAACTGCTATAGAAGGCAAAGAATGCTACCTGCTTTCGATAAGCGGCGTGTTTAACACTAAAGCTTGGGAATATGCAGTTGACTACGATTTAGAAAGCCAAATTGTTTACCTAATATCAGATACAGGAAATCAACTGGTAGGCTCATTGCTTGACCTTGGCAAAGGCAACAAGATAAGCGAGTAAGTTTAGTATTAATATTAAAACATAGAAAGGTGGAACTAAAATGAAAAAAATATCTTCTCTTTTAATTATAGCAATGTTGCTGATAAGTACTATATGCTTTTCTGCCTTGGCAGCAAAGAAACCCGGTGACATATGGACTATTGAAATCCCTATTAGTAGTGAAAAACCCCTGAGTATGGTAATGGCAGAATATGATATATCGGACGGGCTTGCTTTTGTAAATGGCTATGGTTCTACACGCATGATTGTATTAGAAAAAAATGAAATGAACTTCTTAGGCGTGTCTGTAGGAAATGTCACCTCCAGCAGTGTGATGCTTGAAATTCTGGTTAAGGACAGCGCCACTCGCATAGAAACGGTCCAAGTGACAAATGTACAGGGTATTTGGGAAGATGATGTTGCAGCAATTGGCAAACCAGTGTTACGAACTGTTATTGTTGACCTACCCTTAAGAGGCGCGCTGCCCGAAACAGAAATAGACGCTTCCGAAACAGAAGATATTCCGGATATCCCCGATATTCCCTTGCCTACCGTATACCCCAACAACACCATGTGCATAATGGGTCCGCGCCTGCGCGACATTGCCCCGGGTTCCACCGATAAGTGGTATATGGTTACGCCTGTTGATATCAGCCAGGATGGCGAGCAGGTTTTCCCGCTGGTTGCCAGCAACATGTACTGCGTGGGCGCCGCTATAGTTGCCGTTAAAGATGGTCAGTTAACTGTAAGCTATCAGACCTTAGAAGGTGTTACTGTGCACAGCGAGTACCTTGCAATATACCCTGATATAGATGCTGCAGTGGCAGATAATGCCGCCGAACTTGGCGGCGAGTCGCTTAAATTTGGTAAGCCCATAAGCATAGCCGATGACCTTGCGGGCGACACCAGCATGCTGCTGCTTATGTGCAACAGTGTTACCTACGACACCGATGTAAAGGGTCTGTGCAGGTTCTACTACGGCGCCCCCGATGTAAAGAACTTGTTTGAGCATATGCAGGAGATTATTAAGTAGTCGGGCAAACATCTTGTAAATCTAATAAACGCACAAGTGCCATACTCAAAGATAAGAGTATGGCGCTTGGTTGTTTAGCACTTAGTAGACTTTATATGTTAAGATGAAATCCGTATTAGAGGAGAAAAGGGCGAGACTTGTAAGAGTTTATGATTTCTGCCTTATGTTTTTTTATGTATAAAAGCAGAAACATCCTCATATGAAAGAGTTATGTCAATTCAAAACACGAATAACGGGTGCCGTCCAGCTTGAAAGAGCATCCATATCCGGAGTATAAATGCGTAAAATAAAATGGAAAGTGCCGGAGATGGGCAGCCAGTTTGCGATGTTGCTAGGCTGTTCCTTGGATAAAATGATATCTAGTGTTCCGTCTTCATTCAAAACAAAGTTAGTCCTATCGTTGACACAATATCTGTCAATGGGATTGTCAATGAGGAATTTGTCGATACCGTAAGCTGTGACAGACCAGAAGCCACCTTCTAAAACGGGAGGTAAGGTTTCAAAATGCAATAAATAGTTTTTTTCATCTGTAAGTATCTCACCCAAATCATCAAAATCTGTATTCATATAAAGCGCCACATCAACCGTGTTTGCACCCAGTCCGCCCAGCGCAATTGCCCAACGATAGTTATACTCTGTGCCAAAGTTACCAATGGGAGGACCGAAATAGCTCCATTGCCCAAGTTTAACCGAAAATTTCATCACCACATTTGTAACCTCTGCTTCCAGAGCTTGAAGCATTTTCTTCCACTGTGCCTCAACATCGCCAGAAAGAATGCTCAGGTCAAAGTCCATACCGGGACCTACATTTATGCTTGCGAGTTTATCAATTATTTCTGCATCAGCCGCAACGGGCGGGTTTGTTTTCATAAGTTCGTTTGCCTTATCAAAGAACATCATTGGTGAAAGTGACAAAACTTTTTGTATCGGAACATAATCATTCTCCTTAGAATAACTGCCTTTTTCGGGAGAATATTCACCGCCGCTCACATAAGCTGACAGGGGAAGAAGCTTCATTTTGTCTTGTATATCACGGACATTCGGTAAGTCTTCTTCATCGGATAAAACGGTACGAGTGATTGACCAAGCAGTAGCAGTAGGAACATTTATACGGGTTACGCCTTGCGGCAGCTCGCCTTCCCAAGTAGCAAGGGTAACGGCATAGGCGCCTGCCTTATCAAACACGCAAACCGTATTTGTCCAGGCGTCAAAGACTTGCACATTGCAGAACCTGTCTGTTTCAGGGAAGACATATACTATAGGTTCATCGCTTAGATCATACCATGCTGAAGAATATACTGTGTCAACATTCGGGGAAACGATAGTTTTAAAGTCAGCATCTGCAAGTTTCGTACCATGCATCAACTGATTTATGGGTGCCTTGCCTTTAATGAGATCCGGTTCTTCTGTATTTATAGATACTATTTTTGTTGCATCCATAAGCACCAAGGGAAACGCATAGATATACGCTTCATGGACTGTATTCCATACATCGTCTTGGTTAGCGTAAGCAGAAATCATAGGCGATGAAAATACCATGATAACAGCAAATACAAGTATTAAACTTTTTTTCATTAATATCATCCTTTTTTAAAATAATATATCCTTTCATTTGTGTTGATTCGATAATATTATCAATAAAATTTCAAGTGAGTATAGGATTATTGCGGGTAAAATGCTACCATGCTTCCGGATATGTAAACTGTTTTGCCGTCAGGCAGCAATACATTGTACCATTCGCCACCCTTTTCTACTGCTACCACTGAGAAGCTGGTGCCGGGGTCTGCCCTACCCACGATAGCGTGCTTAGTGGAAGGCCCCTTACGCAGATTGACCGGACGGTTATGGGACACCACCACAGTACCCAAATAGCTGCTGCAGGAATTATACAGACGAAGCGCTGCCAAAATGGCATCTTCATGAGTGAGGGGGTGGGTTGGGTAAAACTTGTACTCCACATCTAGGCTGAACACGCTTTCGCCTGTGCGTGCATCAGTATGGTCCAAAACAGAGAGCACCATCTCACCTAGGTCTTTGGTTCGCCAGTCGTTAGGATTATACGGGGCGGTTCGTCCAGCGTACTGTTGGGCAAAACTAATGTCCGTATAGTCGGCGATAAAGGGGTCATTGGTTAGGTTATTTACATGCTTGTCATCGCCCATATCAAGCATTGCGCCGTACATCTCGCCAGCAGCTACGCCGCGCAGCACCATATTGTACTGAGCGCCTGCGCTTGAAGCCAGATACTCCTCCTTTGTTAGGTACACATGGGTGCGCTGGGCTGCGGGGTTCCTTGTTTTAAGACGTATTACATTGGTCAGCAGGTTGTTAAGGTCATCCCAGGTGGCGGTGCCGTCGGTTTTCATACCTTGGGGTACAATACCCAGCATCTGCGCTTCTTTGATTTCATTTACACGGCGTTGTTCAGGCGACGGGGTAGCCGTCGGAGCTGTCGTTGGTATGTATGTTGGCATACCCGTAGGTCTAGCTGTTGGTACAGGTGTGGGTTTGGGCGTTGGTGGTACAAAGGGCGCTGGCTCTTGGTCCTTCAAGAACTTGCTCATCATATACCCGTTGTACATGCCATACTGAACATGCAACCACTGGTCGCTCTCAAAATCGCCGAATACTATTACGCCCGAACCGTAGGGGAGAGAGGTTATTGCTCTGGTGTCGGTACTAGGACCTTCGCGCATATTAACGGATTTGCCATTACCTGACTTGATATACATGATTTTCTTTTCCGCCAGAAATTTTCGCATAACATAACCGTTAAACATGCCATATTGAATGTGTGCCCACTGATCGCTCATAAAGTTGCTGTATACCAGCACGGTCTTGCCATGAGGGATGGTGGTAAGGATATTAGCGTCAGTATTTGGCTCTTCTCGCATGTTGACGGATTTTTTATTCTCTGTCTGGATAAACATGTTCCCTGCGCCGGGGTCGTATATGGAGGCATATGTGGGAATCAGCCCTATCAGCAATGCCATCAAAGTTAAAAGAGCAACGATTTTTTTCATAGTATCCTCTCCTTTTAAATGATTCTTTAATTTTAATGTTCTTGTTAGATAAATGTTTAAATTAAGGCAAACAGCGCAGAATCGTCTGGTGTCTCTAATATAGGGCGATTAGAGCATCAGATAGGGAATTGGTGCTACGTTAGAGTATAAGCTGCTGCTTTTATTTGGTGTTGACTATAGCTAAATCCATCAGTTTTTCTAGTGTAACGTCGCCCTCTATGGATGCGTTGTACACCAGCTCATTATGCTCGTCATACCAAATCACCACGCCAACCTCGCCCTCGTTATACATCACATGACTAGGGTAAACACCAATAGTTATCTCTTCATCATATGCCCATGGATAGAACATGCCAGACAAGTCTTCTATCTGCGTGCCCTTGAATACACGAATAGAGCACTTGGCTTCCTCCCAAGTAAAAATCACCTGAAAAATGACAGGTCTATCCTTACCTTTGATGTATGAATAGCTGATGTCCATCGCCCCTTCAGGCAGTTTGGCACCAAAGGTGCCTGATGCCTTGGCAGCCTCCTCGGCGGTCGCCTCAAAGATGGGACTAGGTAGACCTATGGCTGTACCCTGCTGGGCAAGAGCGATTGGAAGGGAAAGAGTGGTCATTAAGACCAAAATGGTTAAAAAAACAAACATTTGTTTCATTGAGGTTCCTCCTTTATTCATTCTGAGGTGTTTGTCTGTGCCATTTACTTTGAGCAATGGGTACATGCTGCGTCCACACCGGATTTGCTTGCTGCACATCAATCATTTGCTTCTTTACTAAGTGTATGACACTAGTATCGGGGATGTACAGATTGGATTGGTATAACCTTATAATAATTGAAAAGTCAATTTGTTTGAATACCCGTTTTTCGAGAAAAAAGTCTATAAATTCATAACAATATTGTTCACACAGATTATCTAGCATAAGGATGATAGTGCTATAAGTAGCGTCTACTGAATAACCCATCTCCCTATATATAACAAGCGTTTTGGAGCGATTTATGTTAAACTAGTGCAAGGGAAATTCCGGAAATCATGCAAAACCCTTGCACTTTTATCGGAGGATCATGACATGTATCGACCAGCAAGCGAACAAATCAGCGTATTTGAGAACGAAAGTTTTTTTCAGTTTCAAGGACTGAACTCGGACAACGAATGGGTCAGGCTTGCTAAACTGATTCCTTGGGCGCAGATAGAGCGCCGCTATGCCCGTACCTTTGCCAGCAAGCTTGGGAATGTAGGCAAGCCTGCACGCATGGCTGTAGGGGCGCTCATCATTAAAGAGCGCTATGGGTTTTCGGATGAGGATACAGTTCAGGAGATTCGGATGAATCCGTATCTTCAATTTTTTATTGGTCTTCCCGCATTTCAACACGAAGCGCCCTTTGACGCAAGCACAATGACATTGTTTCGTCAGCGGATACCGATAGATTTATTGACGGACTTGAATGACTTCATAGCCGGTCGCCGTAACCCTTATGCTGAGAATGCAGATGATGATCCGCCCGATAGCGCACCGCCAGATACTCCATCC
>DUQK01000011.1 GCA_012837835.1 Christensenellaceae bacterium
ACTTCATAGCCGGTCGCCGTAACCCTTATGCTGAGAATGCAGATGATGATCCGCCCGATAGCGCACCGCCAGATACTCCATCCGAAGGAACGGCTAAAAGCGCAGACACACAAGAGCTAAACCAGATGGAACAGCCTGCTAACCGGGGGACACTGATTCTGGACGCAACCTGTATACCACAGGATATACGCTATCCCACGGACATCAGTTTGTTGAATGAAGCCCGTGAACGCTTGGAAGGTATGATAGACAGAGTGTTTCCAAAAGGCAGGAAGCCCCGCAGCTATCGCAAAATCGCACGCAGAGATTACCTGCGTTATGCGAAGAATCGCCGTCCTTCCCTAAAATTATTACGCAAAAGTCTGCGCAAGCAGTTGTCATATATAGCTCGCAATCTGGGCTATCTATCTGATGTCAAAGCAAACTTAAGCCTGAAAGATCAGAAACAACTTCAGGTGATTGAGGTATTGTACACCCAGCAGAAACAAATGTATGAGCAGGGAAGCAAGCGTGTAACTGACCGGATTGTTAGTCTGAGTCAACCATGGGTGCGCCCCATTGTTCGGGGCAAAGCAAAGGCGGCGGTGGAGTTCGGTTCAAAGATGGCAGCGTCACTGGTGAACGGTTATCTTCGGATTGACCGCCTGTCTTGGGATAACTTCCAAGAGGGAATAACCTTACAAGAATCTGTGGAAAGCTACCGTGCGGATACCGGTGTTTACCCTGAGCGCATATTGGCAGACAAAGTGTATCGCAACCGAGAGAACTTACAGTACTGCAAGGAACGTGGAATTCGAATATCTGGTCCTAAGCTTGGGCGTCCGCCTAAGGACAAGAAATTGTATCGTCAGCAATTGTTAGAAGAACGACGCGAATCCGGAGAACGCAACGCGGTAGAGTCAGCCTTTGGCGTTGGCAAACGGCGCTATAGCTTGAACTTAGTGATGGAACGGCTGCGGGAAACCAGCGAAGTGGCCATTCATGTCTGCGTGCTGACGATGAACCTATGGAGGCGCCTGAAAGAGCTTCTTTTTGTGCTTTTACGAAGGACGCTTCAAGCAGCAATTGGCTATATTAAATTAGTGTATTCTATCGGTATGAGCTAGAAAACTGTTATTATTCAGTAGACACTAAGTAATTTTGAAACAAAATAATTCTTTTTACCACAAATTTTGGATTAAAAGAACGACCCAAATAAAGGCAGAAAAAATTTTTAAATAAATGATTTACAATCTAAATCTTTGTAGCAATAGTAGTTGTAAGTACTAATTAGAATTATTTTGCTTGTGATATTCCATTTGAATATTTTCATTATAAATATTAATAAAGTTCTTTTTATGAATCAGACATAGTATGCAGATATACATTGCACGTCATACTAAACTATTTATAGAATATTTTTGCGGTGTGGTACCCCTTAGTCTTTTCTTATGTTCGTACATATTATAGTCAGCTCTTACAATCGTAGAATGAATATTTTTATCCAGAGATGCATTATATTCCGCAACTCCTATGGAAATTGAAAAATCGTACTCGCATTCGGCATTTATTAATTTCACTTCTTCCTGGATTTTTCCAACTATCTCGTCTATTTTATCTCTTTTAACATTTTTAATTATTGCGGAAAATTCATCTCCACCTACACGGTATATTCTACCGATTTGATCACAATATTTAGTGATGACTTTATAAGTATTTATTATTGCTTGATCTCCGTAGGCGTGACCGAAACAATCGTTTATATACTTAAGTCTGTCGGTATCAACTTGTATTATGGTTACTCCCGTTGGATTGGTAATATTATTTAAGTCATTTATATAGCTTCTACGGTTTTTCGCCTTAGTGAGTGCATCAGTATATGCCATACTTTCGTAGAATTCTCTTTCATTGTATATTTTTATTCTGTCTTTGTAATCATGGATTTGGTGGGTGATAATTAGAATAATATATATTGTAATACCGGCGAGTATAAAATAAGTAGTTTCTTTTTGTCCGCTTATATAATAATGAACTATCTCAATTAATGCAGAAACGAAAAAGATAGATAAAGCCAGAAACTCTTTTTTAGCTCTTTTATTGTTGTAAACAATAGTTTCAATAAGAAATACCACTATATAATACATAAAAGTCAGTGTAATAATGGATAATGATATGATATGAGAATCGAAAAGACTTAATATTTTAAAATACTCGAGGAGCAGACTTATAACTGTATTTACAATTGCTAATGTTGCTATAATATCTGTTGCAAGCCTTTTTTTCATAGGAACGGTTTCTTTTATATACAGACTGATGGATATGGGAAAAATCAATTGCATAATTGGGGTGATTCGAGTAATAAGGTATGTATTTGGTGTAATAAACTGTAATAACCCCGATTCGCCCAATAACCAACATCCAATAATGGATACACATGTACCCAGATAAAGGACTTTTTTATTACCTCTTTTGTGCGTCCCTGCGAAAAGATATATTAAAATTGTGGCAAGTCCTACTATGAATATAAGGAAAGATAAGATGTTCCCAACACCTTTTAAATTAAAAATATATTTTAAAAGCCCCACTCTATTGCCTATGATAACTTCGGGGGCATATCCGTGCAAGGCGTCTCTATTTGAAAAGAGAGAAATCTCTATTTCCTTGCCTTTATGTTCGGGTTCAGTGTCAATGAATACCCAGAAATTATCGAAATCTTTACCTAAAAACTTACTCTCGTCATAATCTATTTCATACACCGTCTTGTTATTAATCTTTACAACTACAGACTGCATATAGGATTTAAAAGCTATAGTATCTTTAGATTCTAAATTATCAGGAAGGGTGTTTTCTATTTTTAAAGTTTCAGTCTTTCCCAGATTAATTTGATAAGGCAAATCAATTCTTATGTCTTTATTACCATTATTCCAAATCCAGCCCTCAGAAAAAGAGTGAATTTCAGTGTCTATAAGATAAATATCTGGCATGTCAAAGATGGAAGTAAATGTGAGGAAGGAAAAAATGATAAGTAAGGATAGTATCCAATAATTTCTTTCATTGAATTTAGTCAGAAATAACTCCATTTTTTAAGTGGTCTCCTTTTAATATCAAATGACACTTGAATTTAGAAGATTATATAACATTATAATAAATATTTCAATAATTTAGAACACTTTTTTTGGTAAAAAAAGTAATATATTTCACACATTATTGTTAACAGAGATGATGTGGTGCTGAATTGTCTTATGTCATAACATCCTACTTAGATAATGACAAAAAAACGGCTCTAACTTAATTGCTAAAGCCGATTTGCCTATAGAATTGTTTATATTGATTTATAATTTTATAATTCTTTAAGCTGTTTTTATGTATGTGACATTTATCATGTATTACAGTATCAAAGACTCTCCATTATTAAGCCTTGAGCGCTCAGCAGCCAGTGCTACCAGATGACTTTCTACAGAGCGGCTTATAGTGGTAATTGATTTAGATACTGGCTCTCCGTTTAGTAACCTTAGGAATTCCTCAACCATTCGAGCATCCCCGCCTTCATGTCCAGAAAAATCATCAGTTAGTTTACTGATATCGATATCAATGGCTTCTTTACCAAATGGCATTACGGAAATTTTCTTGTTATGAACATTACCATAAATCTCACCCAAGGTTCCCATAATTCGCAGTTCACGACCGCCATCCGCAGTGAAACCGCACATGGTAAAGTTAATAGTAGTTCCTCCCTCAAGCAGGAGGTTGACCACCTGATGGTCAACGACATTGTTGTCGCAGTGATATACGCATCTACCGTAAGGACCGGTTCTTAAGCTTTCCATGATGTTTTCTTCTGTTGGCTCGTTATGCAATACGTTTACAGGCCAACCGTATTCGCCTTTTTTTACCATGCCCATATAGAAATTTACGGCGTTATATGGGCATGTATCTGCTACAGGACATGGCTCTGTGCAGCGTAAAGGTGCACCGGTTGGGGCATTTTCCTCTTTAAACAGCATAAGATTGCCGTATGAGGAAACGCTTTTACAGTGCTTGTCTGTTAGCCATAGCAGTATATCCATATCGTGACAGCACTTTGCTAGAATCATAGGTGAGCTTTCTTCCGTATTGCGCCAGTTTCCGCGTACATAGGAATGTGCCTGATGCCAATAACCAACCTTTTCAATTGCCTGAATAGAAACCACATCACCTATAATTTTTTTATCTAGTAGCTCTTTCAATTTCTGGTAAAAAACCGTATAGCGCAGCACATGACATACTACAACATAAAGGTTTTTTTCATCGGCTAGCTTTGCAATATCAATACATTCTTGCTCAGTAGTAGCTATCGGTTTTTCGAGCAGGATATGGTATCCTTTGTTTAGGGCAGCAAGCGCCTGGGGATAGTGCATTTTATCTCCTGTACATATAAATATAGCGTCCGCAAGCTTTGGCTGTTCCAACATAGAATTGGCGTCTGAATAACACTGCTTGTCTGTAAGCCCGAACTGTTTCTTAATAATTTTAAGCCGTTCCGGTCTAATATCAGCTGCAGCTACAATCTGCATCAAATCTGGGAATTTTTCCTGACAATAGGCATACGTGTTAAGACCTCTGTCTCCACATCCCGCAATGGCAATTGTAATTCTTTTCATGTTATTTCTCCTTTTTATGTTTTAAAGTGCATATATATAACTACTCTGTTCATCAAAGCATATTTATTGGTGTCATGTATTGCACAGCGGGTATACAGCGATGTAGCTGTATTCTTTAAAGCATTTTTTGTATAAAGTCTTTTTCCTCTGTAACTATTTTAGCGGAGAGAACCATACATTCATCTAAATTTTCAGGTATGTTAAGTCCCCAGTAAGGGTCACCATCAAGCGTTTTTGAAACCCTTAACATATTATCTGAGTTTAAATCAGAACGACCTATCCAGTTAACTTGTTTAACGGTATTAGCTATATTTTGTAAGGAAATTTGTTTGCCCGCAAAACGGTGGGGGTCAAGTACATGCACAAACAACTCATAATCTTTATGTGTAAAGCGCAGATTTGGCGCTTCATAAACATAGGTGTCTATAGCGTGTGTGCCATATATAGATTCACCGCTTTTTTTAAGCCACATACCTATGGTATCAAGTATTTTTACGCTTTCTTCAGGTATTGAACCATCTCCCTTAGGACCGATGTTGAGCAGGTAATTGCCGCCACGCGCTACTATATTAAGAAATTTTTGTAATACATTTTCAGGAGTCAACCAATCGTTATCAAAATGCTTATAAGCCCAAGAGGAATTTAAGGTTGCAGGTATCTCCCATGGTTTTTTTATTGGATATGCTGGTATGTGGTTATCCTGCGTGGTCATATAATCCCCAAGGTTGTTGCCGATACGGCCATTAATAAGGCAATTTGGTTGCAATGAGCGTACGATATTAACAAGCTCCTTGCTTTCTTGATAGGTCATACCCATGGATGTGTCAAACCATATCATGCCGATATCGCCGTAATTTGATAAAATTTCTTTAACTTGGGGGATACATTTTTCATCAAGGTAACGGCGAAAATTTATTTTGGAATTATCTTGATATGCTCGATAGCCGTCTTTATGATGCCAATCCTGCGCCTGAGAATAGTAGAGGCAAAAAACAATACCATATTTGCGGCAACTGTCAGCTAACTCTTTAACAAAATCGCGTCGGCACTTGGAATTATCAAAGCTATTGTAGGGGTCTGCATAGGAGCGAAACATAGCATAACCATCATGGTGTTTGGCGGTAAAACATATATATTTCATGCCCCACTCAACAGCTTTGCAGCATATTTCATCGGCATTAAAATGTACGGGGTCAAACTGCAATGTAAGTTTTTCATACTCTTTGACAGGTATGTCTAAACTTAGCATAATCCATTCTGAAAGAAAATCTGTTCTTTTGCCATTGTATTCACCGCCTAGGATTGAATAAAGCCCAAAGTGAATAAACAGACCATATTTACCAGATAAAAACCAATCGTGATGCATAAAACTACCTTTCTTTTATATATTCATCTTTAAATGTTATTATTTGTGCGTTATTCTCCTAATTTGCTCAGAGTCTATTACAGGGTAATCCGTTTCAGAAGGATAGAGTGCAGAACCGTAGAATATAGCACGGTTGTTTAAAGTGGATTTATCTGATTGTGTTTTAGTAAAATATACATGCATTTCCTTGCAACCCGTATATTGAGCCACCTTATCTGCAGTAACAGGCGTGATACCTGCCCCCGGCATGATGATAAGGCGGTCACCCGCATATTCTATCATTTCTTTAACGGTATCAAGTCCTAAAAGCACATTTGGAGCAAGACCGCTTGTAAGCACACGTTTTACGCCAATGTCCGCGAGTTGGTCAATAGCTTTCTTCCAATCGGGTACAACATCTATAGCGCGGTGGAAGGTGACAGGCACATCGCCTGCAAGACGCACAAATTTTTCTGTAAGCTTAATATCAATAGTGCCATCTTCATTTAAAAACCCGCATACAAGACCGTCAACACCAAACTCAAGGAAAGCTTCCATATCACGTCTCGCAACAAGAAGTTCTGTCTTAGTATAGCAGAAACCGCCTTCACGGGGGCGAATCATGGTATTAAGTGTAATATTTGATTGTTCGCGCACTGCCTTTACCATGCCGAGTGTAGGTGTAAGACCACCCTGAAACAAATTTGAGCAAAGCTCTACGCGGTCTGCACCGCCAATGGCTGCCTGTATTGTATCCTCCGCCGAACCACAGCATACTTCAACAAGATATTTTTTCATTACACATCTCCTTTGTTTTAAGGTGGGGGAATGCATTCCCTATTATTGTTATTATACCACGTTTATAAAATTTGTCGTTATCAAATATTATGCGAGCGTTCATATCATTCACAAAATGTACATTTTATAAATGATACAACCTTCCACAGAATATTAAGGGTAAAAACTTTGGATCTCTCAAGCTTCCCGAGCATAAACATCTAAACAAGGTGTAAAATCATCATCAAAGGGATATAAAGGACGAGCGAGATTTCTAAATTTTAAGCTCTTTAAATCTTGATTTACAGAGCCTGGGGTTAAAAGCATTGTCCATGCTTTTGCAGCGCTGCTAAGGTCCGGCTCAAGGTAACCCATTTTGACTATAATAATATCATAATCTTGATAAGAACCAAGACCTGCATTCTGAAAACTTGCTTCAGTTGCAAATTGATATCTGTTTGAGGTTACAACAAGGCTTAATTTGTCCTTTTTTAAAACAAGGATATCTCCGGCTATGGTATCCGAATACCTGTTTATAATCTGCATAGTTGCACTCACAGGACCGCCTAAAGCACGGTTTATTTTACCACCTAGCTTAACATCGACATAGTCGCCAATTTGCTTAGACTTAAGCTCTTTAATAGTTTGTTCGTCTTTAATAGAAACGAGTGCTATTTTCTTAAGCTTTTCTGCGCCTAGGTTTAAAATTTCTCTTAATACTAGTACGGTGTCGTTATCACCGCCTGCTCCGGGATTATCGTCCGTGTCTGAAAGAAAGTAAGGCTTTTCTTTTGATTCGAGGGCATTTTGAAGCCCTTCTTTAAGTGAAGCAACAGGACCTACAAAGCTAAAATCGTTCTTATAGTCCCAGAACTTATCTGCAAGCTCTTTTACACAGGCGATAGTATCATCTTTATTAAAACCGTATACACAAACAGTGGCGCGGCTGTGAGGTTGGTCTGCCCATGGGAAGCCCATCCAAATGGAAGTATCTAAAATATTTTCCTTTTGTAAAAGCCTAGGTATTTGGGCATAAAGACTTTTGCCCGGTTCTACTTGTGTTGAAGTTTTTTCGCCCGGTAATAGAATAGGTATGGATACCATTGCCTTTGTTATTTTTTTGCCTCGTTTGCGCCCATCAAGAACAGCAAGCAAATTAGTTAATGTACGCTCACGCGTTTGTGCGGTATCTATATGCGGTGCTGTGCGATAACAGGTTAATACAGTGCTTAAGTCAAACAAGGTTTGGGATATGTTGCCATGTAAATCCATGGAGGCACAAATTGGTACACCAAAACCAATTTTGTCTCTTAAAACGCGAATAAAATCGCCTTCTGCATCTAAAGTGCCTTCTATGCTCATAGCACCGTGTATATCAAGAAAAAAGCCATCAAGTTTGTTTTGATTTAAAGCCAAGTCAAGCTGCTGTATAAAGTCTTTTAGGTACTTATCATAAAAGCTACGCTTTACTATGCCACCGGGGAGAGCTCTTGCGTGCATAATTGGTATAAGATTTATCCTGTCTTTATATTTATCTATCCAAGGGTAGCGCTTTAAAAGCTCATCGTTTTTTGTAATATGAAAATCCTTTTCTCCCGAACGATAAGGTGTAAATGTGGATGATTCTATATGAATACCACCTACAAATATGTTGTATTTCACTATATTTCCTTTCTTCATATAATGGATGGATAATACTACAAAAAAAATAGTACAGTCAAGTTACAGGAGTGATTAAAAGTGTATGGCAAGATGAAAAATAAAATGAGGTGCTATTCCATTTATATATGCTTATAAATGAAATTATAACCATTATTCTCGTCGAGGGGAACATACTTAAGAATGTTTACCGGAAGCGACAACCTCAAAACAACATACTTTAGTATAGCGACAAGGTCTTCACAACCGCTGTAAATCAGCTATTTGCTTCAGTGTTGAACCCGTTTCATCAACAAATGTTTTGAATTGGTATTTTCGAAACCCGTTTCACTGATTTCATTGACAGTGTGAATGTTATAAGTTTAAGATTAACATGATTCCTATGATATATGCTTGTAAAGTATAGAAGGAGGAGTAAAAAGTGGGAAGAGTGTATAATTTTGGACCGGGTCCTGCCTGCTTGCCTGAAGATGTGCTTCGTGAAGCAGCGGATGAAATGCTTAACTTTGAAGGCAGTGGCATGAGCGTTATGGAAATGAGCCATCGTTCCCCGGCGTTTCAGGGCATATTGAGTGATGCTCAACAGACCCTTAGGGAATTGATGGGTATATCTGATGAATATGACATACTATTTCTGCAGGGTGGTGCTTCTACCCAATTTGCTATGGTGCCAATGAACCTATCAAAAAACGGTAAGGCGGATTATCTGGTTACTGGGAGCTTCGCTAAGAAAGCCATGCAGGAAGGTAAAAAATATCTTGATGTCAGCATTGCGGTTTCCAGTGAGGATGACAATTTTGCCTATGTACCGGAAGTAAAAGGTCTTGCCTTCCGTGAAGGCATAGACTATGTTCATATATGCGAAAACAATACAATCTACGGCACCAAGTTTTGGACCTTGCCCGAAACCGGTTCTGTTCCGTTGGTGGCTGATATGTCTTCTTGTATTCTGTCTGAGCCTGTGGATGTCAGCAAGTATGGTCTCATTTATGCTGGGGCTCAAAAGAACATTGGTCCTGCAGGTGTAACCCTTGTAATTATCCGTAAGGATTTAATTCGAGACGAAGTGTTGCCTTATACGCCAACTATGCTAAAATACTCAACCCACTCTAAAAATAATTCCATGTACAACACACCTCCCTGTTATGCAATCTACATATGCGGCAAGGTGTTTAAATGGCTTAAAAAGCAGGGTGGTCTTTCTGTAATGCAGGATGTAAATCAGCGTAAGGCAAAGTTGTTGTACGATGTGCTGGATGAAAGCAATTTATTTGTTGGTACCGCGCATAAGGACAGTCGCTCCATTATGAATGTTACCTTTGTTACAGGAGATGAGCAGTTAGATGCGGCTTTCGTTGCTGGCGCCAAGAAAGAAGGCCTGGTTAATGTTAAAGGTCACCGCTCGGTAGGCGGTATGCGTGCCAGCATTTACAATGCTATAACCATTGAAGGTGTAGAAAAATTAGCCGCCTATATGCGAGCATTTGAGAAGGAGTATAAAAAATGAAGGAACGCAATGTTGTCTGTTTAAACCCTATTTCTCCCAAAGGGCTGGAGCGTTTAGGCGCAAATTATGCCATTGTTCATAATGCCGGCGATGCCGATTGCTGGTTAGTACGCTCTGCGGACTTGCATGGCAAAACACTGCCTTCCCGCCTGCGGGCAATTGGAAGGGCAGGGGCAGGGGTCAACAACATCCCATTGGATGCCTGCGTGCATCAGGGTATAGTGGTATTCAATACCCCCGGCGCTAATGCAAATGCCGTGGCGGAGTTGGTTATCGCCGGAATGCTTATGGCCTCCCGCGATATAGTAGGCGGCATAAACTGGCTGCGTACTCTGGAAGCAACACCAGATATCGGCGCAAAGGTGGAAAAGGGCAAAAAGAACTTTGCAGGTACCGAGCTGCGTGGTAAGAAGCTGGGCGTTATTGGTCTTGGTGCTATAGGGCATCTGGTGGCAAATGTCGCTGTAAGCCTCGGAATGGAAGTATATGGCTACGACCCCTATATTTCAGTTAACTACGCCTGGCGGCTATCTCGCTCGGTACGCCATGTAGAAAACCTAGAAAAAGTGCTTAAAGAGTGTGATTATATCACTATCCATGTACCCCTTATGGATGCCACCCGTATGATGATTGGTGCTCAGCAGGTTGCCATGATGAAAGAAGGGGTCATACTGCTTAACTTTTCTAGGGATTCTCTTGTGGATGAGAAAGCTGTGGGTGCTACTCTGCAAAATGAAAAGATACGCAAGTATGTTACCGAATTTGTTAACGAAAAGAATGTCGCTTTTACTAACACAATTATCATTCCTCATTTAGGAGCATCTACTGAAGAATCGGAAGAAAACTGTGCTGTTATGGTAGTAGAAGAGGTGCAGGATTATCTGAATAACGGAAATATAGCCAACTCCGTCAACTTCCCAGCAATCTCCTTAGGTAGTCTCAAGTCGCCCACTAGAGTGGTGGTGTTGCATAACAATGTGCCGGGCATTATTTCTAAAATTACCACGCTGTTCAGTAATTTCAACTTCAATATAGAACAAATGATTTCAGCCAGCCGCGGCAGTGTTGCCTGCGCACTGTTTGATGTTGAGCAGACCATGCAGCGGGAGTTTGCCATGCAGCTTAGTAATCAGGATAATATTCTAAAAGTACGTGTCATCCAAAAAGATTGAGCATGGAGCAGTATTCAAACAACAAATTGCGCTTTGGCGCCACATATCTGCTTGAAAACCCTACGGTGGATGATGCTGTTTCCCTGTGCGTACAGGAAGCCCTTCGTTTTTTGGAGCTTAACAGCAACTTTCCCCAGTGTTTGCTGGGAAGTATGCGGGCGGACAGGCTAAAGCATCTTTCACAGAAGCATCAGATCTTCTATACTCTACATCTGGATGACCGTTTTGACCCTTTCGATTTTAATCCCCATGTTAGTAATGCCTACATTCAAACTATGTTGGAAGGTCTCGCTCTTGCCAAAGAGGTGGGCATTCCTATTATCAACATGCATATCCCAAGAGGCAATATAGTTACGTTGCCCTCTGGTAGACATTATATCTATAAGGAATATCCTAAGGAGTTTGAACAGAACGTGCTGAATTTTCGTTCTATATGTGAGCAAAACGCAGGGGACAAGACGCGTATCACTATAGAGAATACTGATGGCTGGGAAAAATACGAGCTTGTGGCAATTGAAATGCTTCTGCAAAGCCCTGTGTTTGGATTAACGCTTGATGTAGGGCACGACCATGCAACCGGTAATAAGGATTTGGCGTTCTTTAAAAAGCATAAGGATAGATTGCTTCACATGCATCTGCACGATGGCTGGGATAATATTAATCACCAAACGCTTGGAAGCGGTGTTATACCGCTTAAAGAGCGCCTTGGTTTGGCGCAAAGCGTAAATGCTACTGTAGTAGTGGAAACCAAAACCAAGGCTGCATTGCATCAGTCAGTTGAGTATCTCAAAGACAACGGATACCTTTAAAGCCGGGCAAACCCGGCTTTTAACATATCGAAGTGTTTTATTTTTAGCGCTTGCAACCTAGAGATTGATTAAGTATTATTTAAACATACCAAAGTACGTTATATAAATTACCTTGTAGCAGACTGTAAGCTAGTAAGTATTGCCATGTTCTGTACATCAAGCGCTTTAAGGTTCTTTGTTGGTGCTATGCCTTCAAGGTCAAAGTCTACATCTATGCGTACTGAACGCTGGTGCAGTATATTTGCTGCTGCCTGCTGGTATTCCTTACCTGTAATAAAGTCTAGGAATAGCTTGGCGTTTTCTTCGTTCTTCGTGCCTGCAAGTATTCCTGCGTAGGATGCTCCCATTGCAACGCCTTCTGTTGCGTATACTACATCTACATTGGCTCCGGACAGTTGTCGCTCTATAACCTTCTCCTCATTAACTATACCTGCTGCGTACTGACCTTCGGTTACCGCATTCAGCACGAATGAAGGGGCTGAGGGATTTGCTACATCTATTGCTTTTGCAAAGTTGGTTACAAACGCTGTCTGTTCAGTTACAGGAGAGCTTTTAGTGGGATCCATGTATGCTACCTTGCCGGATAGCTTTTCATCCTTTAGGGATTCCCAGCTCGTTATGTCTACGCCAAGTTTATTGGCTATATCTTTATTTACAACCAAAGCGCTTATGTGCAGCTGTATCGGGGTAAAGGCAGTGCCAGCATATTGCTCATGGAAATTCTTGATATTTGCTGTTGTATATTCGGTAAACAGCTCTTGTGCAGTCTGGAAAGATTCTAGGTTGCCGCCTAGTACCAGATCGCCTGTTGCGCCGGCTTCAGTCTGTACACGGGCAAATACATCATTGCTGTCAGCGGAAAAAACATCCACAGCTATATTGGGGTACTTCTCATTGAACATGCTTACCATTAAATCTAATTGAGTAGTAGGTAGTGAGGAATATAATTTAAGGTTATCGGACTTAGATTCTAGAGCCGTAGTTGGTACTAAGGCGGTAAGTAACATGCTTACTAGTAATATTATTGAGATAAAGTGTTTTTTCATGATTTCTTCTCCTTGTTTTATTGCCTGCCTTGCAAGCTCAAATACATGATAGAAAGTATCGTTAAACTTTGTAAGTATTTAGCGCGTTTCCTTACAAACTCCTTACATATTCTTGTGAAACCGTTGATAATACTTGCTTTTTTCTTATAGAGTTTTTGAGG
>DUQK01000012.1 GCA_012837835.1 Christensenellaceae bacterium
GCACTTATTGTTCGGAGATAAAAGTGTTGCACTTTGAGTTGCAATTTGCGAATACACAAAACAGGCGTTTTCAGCCTTGACTAAAACAGAAAATAATGTTATTCTATCACCTGCCGCATTGACTTTGTGGCGTATTTAGCAAGACCCATTAGCTCAGTCGGCAGAGCACTTGACTTTTAATCAAGGTGTCCCGCGTTCGAATCGCGGATGGGTCACCACCCCTTGAGGGATAAACATATGGTGTAAGGAGTAAAGTCCGACAATCACCACTCCCTAGGGAATGCGGACGTGGCGGAATCGGCAGACGCGCTAGACTTAGGATCTAGTGCCTAACGGCTTAAGAGTTCAAATCTCTTCGTCCGCACCACCATATTTTGCGGTAGTAGCTCAGTTGGTAGAGCGCCACCTTGCCAAGGTGGAGGTCGCGAGTTCGAGCCCCGTCTACCGCTCCATTTTTTTAAGCGGGTGTAGCTCAATGGTAGAGCTCCAGCCTTCCAAGCTGGCCACGTGGGTTCGATTCCCATCACCCGCTCCATTTTTATAAGTGGGAAACACAAAAAAGGGTAATCGCTGCTCTTATATAACTAAATCACACTTAGAAACGCCATGCAAAAGCGGGCGTTTGTTATTTTGGGTTGAATATGCGCTGATACACACTACATGTACAACACCGCATCTATTGACTTAAAGCTGTGTTTTAGCTAATCTATCCGTGTATTTCTTACAAGGGGTAGGAAATGAATGGAACTTGACTTGGATGGACTTTAAGCATTGGTATTGTATATATTATTTAGGAGAAACAGTTTCAGGTATCTTATATGACAAATATAAACAGGGGATTATCCTCATCACAGATTATAATACTTGGCTTTGCGGCATTAATACTGCTTGGCAGCCTGCTGCTTATGCTGCCCTTTGCAACACAAAGCGGGCAGGGCGCAAGCTTTTTTGATGCGCTTTTTACATCTACATCTGCGGTATGCGTTACGGGGCTTGTAATACATGACACCGCTACATACTGGAACACATTCGGGCATGTAATAATAATTACGCTTATTCAGATAGGCGGCATGGGTATTGTTACCGTTGCTGTTGCAGTATTCGTGTTGTCAGGCAAACGCATAGACCTAAAGCAGCGCAGCACAATGCAGGAAGCAATTTCAGCCCATAAGGTAGGCGGCATAGTAAGGCTTACAGGCTTTATTATAAAAACAAGCTTTTTAATAGAGCTTATAGGGGCTTTAATTATGGCTCCCACTTTTATTAAAGAATTTGGCATATTAAAGGGCATATGGTATGCGGTGTTTCACTCTATATCCGCATTCTGCAACGCAGGTATAGATTTAATGGGGGTTAAAGCTCCATACTCATCGCTTACGCATTTTGTTGGCAATCCCGCTGTAAACTTTGCTATTATGGCGCTTATTGTTACAGGCGGCATAGGCTTTATGACATGGGAAGACATAAAAACAAACAAGCTTCGCATTAGAGAATACCGTATGCAGAGTAAAGTAATACTAAGCACCACTTTATCTTTAATACTGCTGCCCGCAATATATTTCTATTTTTTTGAATTCAGCGGTATGCCGCTTAATAAAAGGGTATGGAGTTCCCTTTTCCAATCTGTAACTCCAAGAACTGCGGGCTTCAACGTGGTGGATTTAACAAAGATTAGCGAAGTAGGCACCGCAATAACCATATTGCTTATGCTTATAGGCGGCTCCCCCGGTTCTACCGCCGGCGGTATGAAAACCACTACCCTCGCGGTTATGCTTTCAACCATGGTATCGGTATTCCAGCGCCGTGAGCATACACATTTCTTCGGACGCAGGATAAGCAGCGATACCATACGCAGCGCTGCAACGGTGCTTATGATGTATATTTCCTTGTTTCTTACCGGCGGCTTTATAATAAGCCGAGTTGAGGGGCTTTCACTGCTTGCTTGCCTATACGAAACGGCATCGGCTGTCGGCACAGTCGGACTAACTCTTGGCATTACCCCGGGGCTTGGAACCATATCTAAAATTATACTCATACTGCTTATGTATATAGGCAGGGTGGGCGGACTTACGCTTATATTTTCTACATTAACGGCTAGCCGCGGCAACACATCAAGGCTGCCGCAGGAAAAAATAACTGTCGGATAGGAGGGCAATATGAAATCCGTATTACTAATAGGGCTTGGACGTTTCGGAAAACATCTAGCCATAAAATTAAATGAATTGAACCATCAAGTTATGGCGGTTGATTATGATGAGGAGCGTGTAAACGCAGTGCTACCCTATGTTACAAACGCGCAGATAGGCGATAGCACTAATGAGGAGTTCCTCTCTTCTCTTGGCATAGGCAATTACGATGCCTGCATAGTTGCCATAGGGAATGACTTTCAAAGCTCGCTTGAAACAGCGTATCTATTAAAGGAACTTGGAGCTAAAAAGGTTATAGCAAGAGCATCAAGATCGGTGCAGGAGAAATTCCTGCTTCGAAACGGCGCGGATGAAGTGGTTTTCCCGGAAAAACAGCTTGCCGCATGGACTGCTATTCGCTGTACATCAGACCATATTTTAGACTATATAGACCTTGGCGAAGACTATTCTATATTTGAAATAGAAGTTCCCGACCACTGGAGCGGTAGAACCATAGTACAGATAGATATACGCAGGAAATACGGCATAAATATACTTGGTATACGGGAAAACGGAAAGCTGAATATGAAAGTAACGCCTGATACCATGCTTAAAAACGGGCAATCTATATTTGTACTGGGACACCAAAAGGATATACATAAATGTTTTCATTTATAATTTAAACCTAAGGGTTTAATATAAAAAGCCACAAATCCATTGCTGTGTATTGACTTGCAGCTTGGTTTTAGTTAAGCTATGAGTAGAATATATTTTAGGAGCAGGCAATGAAATACCAAAGCGTGTTTGATATCATAGGTCCCGTTATGGTGGGACCTTCAAGTTCGCATACGGCAGGGGCGGTAAGGATAGGGTTACTCGCAAGAAAGCTCTTTGGCAGGGAACCTGAAAGGGTAACAATCCACTTTTATGGCTCTTTTGCAAAAACATATAAAGGACATGCGACTGATGTAGCTACCCTTGCGGGGCTTATGGGGCTTTCCACTTTTGATGAGGGTATACCAAAAGCCTTTGATATAGCTAATGACAAGGGCATTAAGTACAGCTTTATAGAAGAAAGTGCAATACCTAAGCACCCGAACACTATAGTTATAGATATGTACGCCGAGGATAAATTTTCCAACGTAAAGGGAATATCCCTTGGCGGCGGTCTTGTTGAAATTTGCGAGGTTGACGGCTTTGCGCTTAAACTATCCGGCGAATCCCCCGCGCTTCTTATATTCCACATAGATACCTATGGCACTATAGCCTCTGTAACTACTCTGCTTGCTGAAAAAAAGATAAACATAAGCCATATGGAGGTTTCAAGACTCGAAAAGGGCAGGCTCGCCCTTATGGTTATAGAAACAGACCAATCCGTACCTGATGATATTTTTAGCGCAATATTAGCGAAGCCTAATATAGAGAGAGTTGTAAGGTTAAACCTTTAAGGGGGATATATGAAATTTAGAAATATGCAGGAGCTTGTGAAGCTGTGCGAAGAGAAAAATATAAGTTTTAGCCGTGCTATGCTTGAATATGAGTGCGAAACAAGCGGCTTAAGTAAAGAAGAAATTATTTCCCGCATGGCGGATAAGCTTAGCGTTATGAAGCTATCAGCAGAAAGAGGGTTAAAGGGTCTTGTAAGCCACTCGGGGCTAACGGGCGGAAACGCAAAGCTTATACACGATTATATGCAAAATGGGGATTGCCTTACTGGCGGCGTATTTCTTGATGCTATAAGCCTTGCCGTTGCAATTAATGAAAATAACGCTTCTATGGGAGTAATATGCGCAACGCCCACAGCCGGCTCCTGCGGGGTTGTGCCTGGCGTGCTGCTTGCCCTTCAAAAAAGCCTTAACAAAACTGATGATGATATTATTAAAGCCCTTTTTGCCGCAGGCGCTGTGGGCTATATTATTGCTAACAATGCGGTAATATCGGGCGCTACGGGCGGCTGCCAGGCGGAAATAGGCTCGGCTTCCGCAATGGCTGCGGCAGCGGCGGTGGAGCTTAAGGGCGGAAGCCCCGCAAGTTGCGCTAACGCCTGCGCTATCGCCCTTAAAAACGTGCTGGGTCTAAGTTGCGACCCCCTTGCAGGGCTTGTTGAAGTACCTTGCATAAAGCGCAACGCAGCGGGCGCCGCAAATGCGCTTTGCGCCGCTGAAATGGCGCTTGCAGGAGTTATATCCTATGTACCCTGCGATGAAGTTATAGATTCCATGTACCGCATAGGCATAAGTATGCCCCTTGCGCTTCGTGAAACCGCGCTTGGCGGGCTTGCGTCAAGCAAAACCGGCAAAAAATGGAAGAAAAAGCTTTGGAGCAGTAGTTCTCACAATGAGTAAATATATCATAATACAAAGCTTAAAAAAATTGCTATGTTATTTTTAGGCACAATAAGGCTTCAAGATTTATATCTCCAAATACGAAAGGCTGTTGATTAGCTCAACAGCCTTGGTTATTAAGGTTTTTATACTACCTCTTAATTACTGCAAGAATAGCCTCATGCCCGTTTATATCCCAGCTTTCAGAGTATGCGCCCTGAGGGGCTTCTCCTGCTTTAATATCCACCGCAAGCACTACTGATGAAATTAAATCGCCGAATATATCAAACGCGTTTCTTATTTCGTCATCGCCCGTGTAGTATACATTTATACGGTCTATAACTTCAAAGCCCGCATCCTTACGCATGGTCTGCAGCTTGCTTATAAGCTCCCTTGCCATGCCTTCAAGGCGCAGCTCATTGCTTATAGTGGTTACAAGCGCAACTGTAATACCACCGTCTTCTTGGGATATAAGCCCTTCTTTCTGCGCGGTTTCAATTAGAACATCGTCCTGCGTTAGCTTTTCTTCCCTGCCGTTTACTGTAATTACAAGCTCTTTGCCGTTTTCAAAGCCTTTAACAGCAGCGTTGCCGTCTGTATTTTCAAGTATAGTTCTTACAACATTCAGCTCTTTGCCAAAGCGCGGACCTAGGGTTTTAAGCTGGGGTTTAAGCTTATAATCCATAAAGGCGTCGGAATCGTCAACGAAGCTAATTTCTTTTATGTTAAGTTCGTCTTTCGCAAGCTCTGAATATTCCTCACTAAATGTAGTGCCTCTTATCAGCATTTCGCTAAGCGGCTGGCGTACCTTTATGCTGGCTAGGTTACGGCAGGCTCTGCCAAGCTGCACAACTTCTATAAGGTCTGCCATTTGGCGCGTTTTATCGCTATCTATTAAAGATTCATCATACTGGGGGAAATCGCACAGATGCACGGATTCCGGCGCTGTACTATACACGGAGCGCACAATGTTCTGGTATATAGCCTCGGCCATAAATGGGGTAAAAGGCGCTGTAAGAAGCGTAATATTATACAGTACATGGTATAAAATTGCGAATGCCGCCTGTTTATCTTCGTCCATACCCTGACCCCAGAAGCGGCTGCGGCTGCGCCTTACATACCAGTTGCTAAGGTCGTCTGTAAGCTTTTGAAGCGCCATTGCGCTCTCGGGTATTTTAATAGAATTAAGCCCTTCATCAACAACCTTTATGGTTTCATTAAGGCGGCTTATTATCCATTTATCCATAAGTGTTAGGTTGAGGGTTTCAAGCGGGTATTCCGCAGGGATAAATTCATCTATATTCGCATACAGTATATAGAAAGCATATGTATTCCACAGGGTGGACATATACTTCCTCTGCCCTTCCGACACGGCGTCCTCATAGAAGCGGCTTGGCAGCCAAGGCGCGCCTGCGGTGTAGAAGTACCAACGCACGGCATCAGCGCCGTATTTATCCAGTATATCCCAAGGATCTACAACATTTCCAAGGTGCTTGCTCATCTTCCTGCCGTCCTTATCCTGAACATGCCCGAGAACTAGGCAGCTCTTGTAGGAGGACTGTTCAAACACGCATGTGCTTATAGCAAGCAGGGAGTAGAACCAGCCGCGCGTTTGGTCAACAGCTTCGCTTATAAAATCCGCGGGGAAAGTTTCCTCAAACTTATCTTTATTTTCAAAGGGGTAATGCCACTGCGCGAAGGGCATGGAGCCGGAATCATACCAGCAGTCTATAACTTCTTCTACACGCTCCATTTCTCCGCCGCACTTGGGGCAAGTTAGCTTTACCCTGTCTATCCAAGGGCGGTGCAGCTCAGGCAAATCTACCTCGCCTATTGCCATGTTTTTAAGTTCCTCAACGCTGCCTATAACATGCATGTTATCGCAGGAATTGCATATCCACACAGGCAGGGGCGTACCCCAGTAGCGCTCCCTTGAAAGCGCCCAGTCTATAACATTTTCAACGAAATTGCCCATGCGCCCTTCCTTTATGTTTTCAGGGTGCCATTCTATCGAGCGGTTGTTTTTAACAAGCTCTTCCTTAACCTTTGTCATAGCTATAAACCAGCCGCCTCTTGCGTAATAAATAAGCGGGGTGTCGCAGCGCCAACAGTGGGGATAGTTATGCTCATACAGCTCTTGCTTAAATAGCAGTCCTCTTTTATCAAGGTCGGCAGATATAAGCGGGTCTGCGTCCTTTACGAATACGCCCTCCCAAGCAGTACCCTTTACAAATTCGCCCTGAGTATCTACTAGCTGCACAAATGGCAAGCCCCATTTTCTGCCTATCCTAGCGTCGTCCTCACCGAATGCGGGGGCTATATGCACTATGCCGGTACCATCGCTTAAGCTTACATAGCCGTCGGATATTACATACCACGCCTTTTCCTTAGGAGAGGCGAAATTATACAAAGGTTCATATTCCATTTCTACAAGTTCTTCGCCCTTTAGTGTTTTAACTACTGTATAATCCTCATCTTGAAGTACAGTACCAACAAGCGCGCTTGCAAGTATAAGCTGCTCATCGCCCATTTTAACAAAAGAATAATCTTCATCAGCATTTACGCACAGCGCAACATTGCTTGGGAGAGTCCAAGGGGTGGTAGTCCATGCAAGAAGATATGTGTTTTCTAAATCCTTTACCTTAAAGCGCACATATGCGGAAAAATCTTTTACCTCTTTGTAGCCCTGAGCCACCTCGTGCGATGAAAGCGCAGTACCGCACCTTGGGCAAAACGGCACTACCTTATGCCCCTTATATAATAGCCCTTTATCGGCTATCTGCTTTATGCTCCACCATACGCTTTCTATATAGTTATCCTCATAGGTTATATAGGGGTTTTCCATATCAAGCCAGAAGGCAACCCTATTGCTCATGTCTTCCCATTCATTAAGGTATTTCCATACGCTCTTTTTACATTCCTGTATGAATGGCTCTATGCCGTATGCTTCTATCTCGGGTTTGCCGTTTATGCCGAGCTTTTTTTCAACTTCAAGCTCAACAGGCAGCCCATGTGTATCCCACCCGGCAACGCGAAGCACGTCATTACCTTTCATTGTGTGATACCTTGGGATAAGGTCCTTCATGGCGCGGGTTATTATATGCCCGATATGCGGCATACCGTTAGCTGTAGGGGGTCCATCGTAAAATGTAAAACGCTCACAGCCTTCCCTTAAGCTGAAGCTTTTTTTGACTATGTCATTAGCCTTCCAAAAATCAGCTATCTCTTTTTCCCTATTGACAAAATCCATATCCGTGGGAACTTTTTTGTACATTATATCCCTCCAATAAAAAATCCTCCTCCCTATGGGACGAGGTTTACCCGCGGTACCACCCAAATTGGCGCAATGCGCCCATCTTTCGCCCGATAACGGAGGCATACCGCATAAGCTGCTCACGGGTTGATCCGGTCTTAAAAGCTATCCGCGGGGCTTACACCCTCCCCCGCTCGCTAAGGCAGCCTACCTTAAGACCCCGTCCCGCTCAACGCCCCTACATTATAACAAAACTAATGTAAAAGGCAAGGGGTTTCATACTATATGAGCTTGAATTAACAAATTTATAAAAATAACACCCTCCTGCACGCAAAATGTTTTTTTGAATTTGCCGCTTGACAGGAATATTTTTAGCAGCTATAATTCGGGTAATTTAGGAGGGAGGTATGTTTAGTGTTTAGTATGGACCGTATGATGATGCGAATGTTCATGTGCGAAAACTTACCTTCGTACCTATTGTGTTGCGCCTAACATTTGCATTTTAATGCCGGCTGCTTCCATTTGTGCGAAGTAGCCGGCTTTTTATTTTTAGAGAGGAGTTCCATGGATAACACGCATATTAAGCTTATAGACGTAAGCAAAACATTCGACGCAAACACCGCAAAGCAGGTTAGGGCGGTAAAAAACGTAAGCCTATCTGTGAACCGCGGGGAGATATACGGCATTATAGGTTTCTCAGGTGCGGGTAAATCAACACTAGTAAGGCTTATAAACCTGCTTGAAAGACCAAGCAGCGGGCAGGTACTTATAAATGGGGAAGATTTAACCCTGCTGCCCAAAAAGGAGCTATTAAAGCGCCGCAAGCGCATAGGCATGATATTCCAGCACTTTAACCTTATGCAGTCAAGAACCGTTGAGGGGAACATAACCTTTCCCTTAAGAGGGCAGAAACTATCCAAAACTGAGATTGCAAACCGTATAGACAGCCTGCTTAAATTAGTGGGGCTTGAGGATAAGCGGGACAGCTATCCATCTCAATTATCCGGCGGGCAAAAGCAAAGAGTTGGTATAGCAAGGGCACTGGCAAACGACCCTGATATAATACTCTGTGATGAAGCTACAAGCGCGCTTGACCCGCAGACCACGGGGGATATACTTTCACTTCTTAAACAGCTTAACCGCGAGCTTAACATAACAATAGTTCTCATCACCCATCAGATGAGCGTTGTAAAGGAAATGTGCGACAGGGTTGCCGTTATGGACGATGGCGTAATTATAGAGGAAGACAGCCTTTACAATATATTTTCTAACTCTAAGCATGAAATCACCAGAAAGTTTATAGACACTGCAAGCAACATAAGAGCCGCTATAGAGCTGCTAAAAACCAACCCTTCGCTGCTGGGCGTTAAAAAAGGCGATATTGTCGCTAGGATAGATTTTAACGAAAAAAGCACCAAGGAAGCGGTTATATCCCAATTATCACGCAAGCACGGGATAAACATATCCATAATATTCGGCAATGTTGAAACCGTAGGCGGTTTGCCGCTCGGTACTCTGCTTGTGGCATTCAAGGGCGATGAAGATCCCGTAAAAAACGCGATAGAAGACATTAAGTCTAGCGATATACATCTGGAGGTATTAGACAGTGCAGGCATTTATTGAACAAAATTTACCGAATGTGTTTAGAACACAGGCGGAGCTTATAAAAAGTATATGGCAAACCTTAGAAATGACAACTATAAGCGGCTTAATAAGCGCAGGCTTCGGTATATTTTTTGGCGTACTTCTTACAGTGTGCAAACCCGAGGGCATAAGCCCCAACAAATTGGTGTATCAGCTGCTGGATAAACTTATAAATGTATTTCGCTCTATACCCTTTGTAATACTAATTTCCCTTTTAATGCCGCTAACCCGCCTTATTACAGGCACTGCAATAGGCACAAAGGGAGCAATATTCCCACTTATTGTAGGCACTGTTCCATTCTTTTCAAGGCAGGTAAACGCCGCCCTTGAAGAAGTAGACTTTGGAACCGTTGAGGCCGCCCAATCCATGGGCTTTACCACCCCGCAGATTATTTGGAGCGTATATTTAAGGGAAGGGCTTGCTGGCATAGTGCGCGGCAGCACTATAACCATAGTAAACTTAATTTCCCTTACCGCAATGGCGGGCACCGTTGGCGGAGGCGGTCTTGGGGACTATGCCTTAAGATACGGCTTCCAGCGCAGAATGTACGATGCCACTCTTGTAACCGTGGTGATTCTCCTGCTACTTGTAACGGTAATACAGTCTTTAGGCAACGCCGTTACACGCAGGTTGAACCATATATAATATACTCTGTTCTAAAAGCAACAGGGTATACATAAAAAGGAGGACTTGTCATGAAAAAACTTATTCTACTTATGGTACTGCTGCTTATCCCCACAATGGTTATGGCAGATAGCGTCACCGTAAAGGTGGGCGTTGTTGGAGAAAACAACGAGCAATGGGAACAGCTTATTATCCCCACACTCAAAGAAGAAGGCATAGAGATTGAGCTTGTTAAGTTCAGCGACTATGTTGTACCCAACCAAGCGCTGTTTGACGGCGAGGTAGATTTAAACGCCTTCCAGCACCATAACTTCCTTAACAACTGGAACGAAACCCACGGGGGAGATCTTGTCGCCATAGCCGATACGCTTATAGCACCGTTATGCGTGTACTCTGAAAAGATTACGAGCATAGATGAGCTTAAAGACGGCGACAGTATAGCCATAATGAATGACCCCGTAAACGAAGCTAGGGCGCTGCGTATGCTTGAAAGCAATGGGCTTATAAAACTCAGGGAAGATACCACAGAACTTGCCACAGTTGCCGACATAGTAGAAAACAAGCTGAACCTTATATTTGTAGAGATGGAAGCTGCGCTTACTCCCAGCGCATTGCATGACCCTACTGTTGCCGCAGGGTTCTTAAACGGCACACACGCAAGGGACGCTGGCTACAAGAATGTTGACGCACTGCTTATCGAGCAGTACGACCCCGATAACAAAGACATGCAGGGCATAGTAAACGTCATAGCCGCTAAGAAAGACCGCGTTGACGAGCCGGCATTTGCAAGAATAATTGAAATCTATCACTCAGAGGAAATGAGAGAGCTTTTCGCAAAGGTTTATGCCGACATATATTTACCCGCATTCTAATAGGAGGCTATTATGAAAAAGCTTTTAGTACTTATTATAGTGCTATTAATACCCTTTAGCGTACTAGCGGAAACACATGTTAAAGTAGGTGTTGTGGGCGAGAGCAACGAGCAGTGGGAGCAATTAATTATTCCCAAGCTCAAAGAAGAAGGCATAATAATAGAGCTGGTTAAGTTTAGCGACTATGTTATCCCCAACCAAGCCCTAATGGAAGGCGAGATAGACCTTAACGCATTCCAGCACCATAACTTCCTTAACGACTGGAATGAAAGATACGGCGGAGACATTGTAGCCATAGCCGACACCCATGCAGAGCCCCTATGCGTTTACTCTGAAAAGATAAAGAGCCTAGAAAAGCTTAAAGACGGCGACAGCATTGCCATAATGAACGACCCCGTAAACGAAGCCAGAGCGCTGCGCATGTTCGCAAAATCAGGACTAATTAAGCTCCGCGAAGACAATGATGAGCTTGCAACTGTAAATGACATAATAGAAAACAAGCTAAATCTTGTATTCGTAGAGATGGAAGCCGCCCTTACCCCCAACGCCCTTCACGACCCGCAGATTGCAGCAGGTTTCCTAAACGGTAACCACGCAAGAGACGCAGGCTACCTTAACAAGGATTCTCTCCTCATGGAAGAGTACGACCCTGACAACAAGGAAATGTACGGCATAGTAAATGTTATCGCCGCAAGGGAAGCAAGGAAGGACGAACCCGTATTCGTAAGGATAATAGAAGTATTCCACTCAGACGAAATGAGAGAGCTATTTAAGAGAGTGTATGATGGGATTTATATTCCTGCGTTTTAAGTAGCTGATTACAAATTACAACACTCCCGCAATTGTGCGGGGGTGTTGTTTTTTATGGATATTGATGGCTTCACCGCCTTGTACTGTTTATGTACACATTTGTATCACACTTTGCCATACAAATAATATAATGGTAAAATACCCTCGGTTGGACGCTTATGTAATTGGTTGACGACTTAAACTTTTGATTATTTTCCTCAAGCAGCATTGCTTGATACGCAAAACGCTTAGTAAAGGAGAACAGGAGTGAGCCATGATAACCATTGCTGTATATGGGGATTCTATATCCCGAGGCGTTACATTTGATGAAAATAGGGGGCGCTATACATACCTTAAGGAAGGTTTTGACAAGCTGCTGGAAAAGCGCGGCATTTTAAAAATTATTAACCACTCCCGATTTGGCGCAACCGCTGAAGAAGGCTTTGAGGCTTACAAAAAAGAGCCGGAAGCGGACTCTAAATACATAGCCATAGCCTTTGGCGGTAACGACTGTACTCCCAATTGGCAAGGTGTATCTGAAAACCCCGAGGAATATTATCCCCCAAAGACAAGCCTTGCTAGTTTTGAAAGCACTCTAAGGCGCTTTGTAGATAAGGTTAAAAGCTTGGGACAGATACCCATACTGGTAACCCCGCCGCCGCTTGTGGCTGAGCGCTATGTAAACTGGATAAGCAAGGGGCTAAATAAGGACAATATACTTAAATATTTAGGCGATATACACCATGTATACCGCTGGCAGGAGCAGTACGCGCTGGCAGTGCAGCAAGCCGCACGCCGCACACGCAGCTGCCTGTTTGACCTTAGAGCCTTCTTCCTTAAAAACCGTACACTTAGCAATCTCTACTGTATAGACGGTATGCACCCAAACGATAAAGGTCATCAGTGGATAGCCCGCGCCATAGAGCGTATGCTTCCCTCCCTTTCGCGCGATATTGAGGACAGCACTATATATTTTGATAGCGATGATTAAAAAACACGCATTTAGTAGAATATAATATATTAATATGGCGCTAATCAGTATTAATTAAAAAGCCTTAGCTATAGTTTAACAGCAAGGCTTTTTTATATAATACTTAACTCAGCCTAAATCAGCTTTATCTTGCGCGCCTTTTCCGATTTGTCTTTGCTTTGCTCAGTCAATATAGCGCCGCTATGTTTCCTTCGCCAAGCTTTGGCAAATCAAAAAATTCGCTGCAATCTATGCGCTGATTTAAACTAAGATAAGTATAAAACACTTATAGAATACATGTTTATATCCATCATATGTATTGTTTTCTCCATCAAAACATGCTAAAATGACGGAGAAAGGAGCGGTTTTGATTGGTAAACTTTGATTATGTAAACAGACCAAGCGAGCTTTTGACCGCTGAAATAATGTCGCTTGTAGGTAATATACGCGAGAGAAAAGGGCGGCAGGAGCTTTTTATAGAGGCGGAACCCCAAATACTGGGCAGCTTGCTTGAAGTTGCAAAAATCCAGAGTACAGGCGCATCAAACCGCATTGAAGGTATATATACAAGCGATAAAAGGCTTAAAGAGCTTGTTGAAAAGAAAGCAGAGCCAAAAAACCGCTCCGAAGAGGAAATATCAGGATATAGGGATGTACTTGCAACTATCCATGAAAATTATGACTATATACCCCTAAACACAAATGTTATACTGCAATTACATAGGGACCTTTACAGCTTTTCATCTGCGGGCATGGGCGGTAAATACAAAAATACGGATAATGTAATAGCCGAAATATTGCCCGATGGCAGTCAATCGGTACGCTTTAAGCCGCTTAGCGCATACGAAACAAAGCAGGCTATGGAAGAGCTGTGCGCTAAGTTCAACGCGGCAATGTATGAAGGCAAGTATGACCCTCTTCTCCTAATTTGTATGTTCTTGCTTGATTTTCTGTGCATACACCCTTTTAATGACGGCAACGGACGCATGTCAAGGCTCCTTACTCTGCTGCTTTTATATAAATCCGGCTATATAGTTGGAAAATACATAAGCATAGAAATGCTTATTGAGGACAGCAAATATAGCTATTATGAAGCCCTGCAAGCCTCATCAGTGGGTTGGCATGAAGGTAAAAACAGCTATGTACACTTTACAAGATATATGCTAGGAATTATATTAAAAGCCTATAATGAGTTTGAAAAAAGGCTGGAGCACCTAAGATACCGCAAATTAAGCAAGGCTGAAAGGGTGGAACATATAATAAAAAATTCACTTAAGCCCATAAGCAAAAGCGAAATATTGGAGCTTGCGCCCGATATTAGCCAAGTAACCGTTGAAAGGGCATTGGTAGAGCTTCAAAAGCGAGATATTATACAAAAAATAGGCAGCGGAAGAGCCACTAAGTATATAGTTAAATAATTGTTTTGTGGCTATTGCTTTGTATTTTAATCGGAGATATATCATGTTATTCAGAGCTAATTAATCAGTGGTAATGGATATTATTAAGCATTGCCGAGCATAAAGCAATGGTAAATAATAAGCAGTCATTTAGAATTTAGGTTTTCCCGACGCAACAATATTTCCATATCCCCCACATACTCACAAAATATCTCCATCATACAAAAATTATCTCCATCATTTTTGAACATATGATGGAGATAATTATATTTTATACCGTACCTACAAGCCATATGCTCATAGGCACACTCAATTATTTATTTAGTCTAAATTACTTAGCGTATTCTACGCTCCTAGTTTCTCTAATTACATTTACGCGCACTTGACCGGGGTATTCCATCTCTTTTTCTATGCGCTTGGCTATTTCCTTTGCCATAAGGCGGGCGCCCTCGTCATTTACGTCCTCGGGTTTTACCATTATGCGCACTTCCCTACCGGCTTGCATAGCAAAGGATTTGTCTACACCATCAAACGAATCGGCTATCTCCTCAAGCTTGGTAAGGCGTTTTATGTAATTTTCGAGTGATTCTCTTCTTGCGCCGGGTCTTGCCGCACTTATTGCGTCCGCAGCCTGCACGAGCACCGCTTCCACAGTTTGCGGTTCTATATCGTTATGGTGCGACATTATACAGTGTACAACACCCGAATTCTCCCTAAACTTGCGCGCAAGGTCGCCGCCTATTGATACATGCGTGCCTTCCAATTCGTGGTCTACAGCCTTGCCTATATCGTGCAGCAGTCCGCCGCGCTTTGCAAGCTGTATATCGGCATCAAGCTCCGCCGCCATAACGCCCGCCAAATGGCTTACCTCTATGCTGTGTTTAAGCACGTTCTGCCCATAGCTGGTGCGGTATTTAAGCCTGCCCAGAAGCTTTACAAGCTCCGGATGCAGGTTGTGTTGACCGGTTTCAAATATCGCTTGTTCGCCCGCTTCTTTAATGGCGTTGTTAACCTCTTTTTTGGCTTTTGCTACCATCTCTTCTATGCGTGCGGGGTGTATGCGCCCGTCAAGCATAAGCTTTTCTATGGCTATGCGGGCAATTTCGCGCCTTACAGGGTCAAAGGCGGATATTATTATTGCCTCGGGCGTGTCGTCTATAATAAGATCTACACCCGTAGCGGCTTCAAGCGACCTTATGTTTCTGCCCTCTCTGCCTATTAGCCTGCCCTTCATTTCATCGTTAGGTAGGTCTATTACCGATACAGTGCTCTCCGCCACATGGTCGGAGGCGCACTTTTGTATGGCAAGGGCTATAATGTTGCGGGCTTTTTTATCTCCCTCTTCCTTTGCCTTTTGTTCTATTTCGCGCACCATAGAAGCCGCCTCATGGTAGGCATCCTTCTGCACACGTTCTATAATTATTTGTTTTGCTTCGTCTACAGTTATGCTTGCTATGCGCTCAAGCTCGCTTAGCTGTTTATCTTTAAGCTCTTCCGCTTCTTGAAGGCGTTTGCCTATATCCTCCGCCTTTTTGTTTAAGCGCTCCTCACGTTGGCTTAAGTTATCAAGCTTTTTATCTAGGGATTCTTCCCTCTGCGCTATCCTTCTTTCGGAGCGCTGCTGCTCACTACGCCTTTCGTTTATCTCTTTATCAAGGTCGCCCTTGAGACGTAACACTTCTTCCTTTGCGGCGAGTATAGTTTCTTTTTTCTGCTCTTCTGCCCTGCGGTTCGCGTCCTCAAGCAGCTCCTTTGCATAGTTTTCGCTTCTACAAATTCTTTGTTCGATTATATTTTTCCTATACAGGAAGCCAAGCGCACTACCAGTTCCCAGCGCCAATAATACAAGTAGTATCCAGACTAAGTCAGGCATACCATCCCTCCCGTTTTGATATTAAATCGGCAGCCTGAACATGCAAATACCCGCACGCAGGAAATAGCTAATCACAAGAACATAGGACGAGCACCCACTATATAAAGTAAATAAAAACGTTCCAATGTAATGTATCTAAACAGCCTTGCCAAAAGGCACTGCCGACAGTTAATAATAACCTTTTTTTGTAACATTTGTCAAGGTTTGAGGAAAAGCCAGTATTTTCCCCTGCGTTTGACGCATATTTTCTTTGTAATTAGATTTTCTATGGTTTCATTTCTATCTCATAAAAATATAAGCATTAACTGCAATAAGGTGGAGTATATACATAAGTTGCTTGTGCTTTAAAAATTACATAATATCTTATACCAAAGTATAATTGACACTGCATTTTATTTTGCTATAATATAAAGTGAAATAAACCTAAGGAGGTATTTATGAAAAAGCAAATCGGTATTATACTTGTACTTAGTCTGCTGATGAGTGTATTTGCAGGGCTTAGCGAAACTGTATACACCGCTGGTATATACGAGGGCGTGGGCGAAGGTTTCGGGGGCGATGTAAAGCTTACGGTAGAAATTGACGATAGCAAAATAATTGCAATAGAAATCGTAGAGCATAGCGAAACAGCAGGCATTTCAGACGCAGCCTTTGAGGAGCTGCCCGCCAAAATAATTGAAGCACAAAGCGTAGAACTTGACGCAGTTGCAGGCGCAACTATGAGCAGTAATGCTATACTTGAAGCAGTAGAAAAGGCGCTGTACAGCGCAAAGGGCGAGGAAGCTCCAGAAAAAGCGGAAAAAGAATTAAACCTCGTTTCAGTTAGCGATATTGAACCCGCGCCCGGCGATGCCGCCGTTGCATTTGTAAAAGGCATGGAGAATACTATACTAAATTATGACGCAAGTGCCGCGCAGCCCACAAGGGAAGAGATAGAGCTTATGCTGTATGCTGCAATTAAAGCCCCCAGCGGACACAACATGCAGAAATACCACATTACAGTAATAACAGACTACGATGTGCAAATGGAACTTGCGCTCACCCCAGAAGTGCGCCCGCAGAAAGGCACGGTGCTATTCATTTACTGCACGCCGGAGGGCGAAACCCCAAGGAGTGTAGACATAGGCATATCTTACGGATACCTTAACGCAATGGCACAGGCATTCGGTTACGGTACGCATATTTACACACAGCCCGCATTTATGCTTAGGGACACAGGCGATTTTGCCAAGTACGGCGTACCCGAAGGCTATGAACCCAACCAATTTATACTTGTAGGTAAGTCTGACACTGTTGACGCCACAAGCGCAGCTACGAATTACGATAGAAAGCCTGTATACAGCTTTTTAGGGGAGTAATACACCTATAGTGTAATCAAACGGGGCTGTTTTGTAGCAGCCCCGTTTATTGTGTGTTTTTATATATGATACTCGCTTTGTGGTTTATGAGGAAATAATAATTATTACTATGGAAAAAACCAAAGTATATTATACTATATCGCTTTTACAACAGCGATTGTGTTGCAGCGGATTTTTTGATTTGGCAAAGCTTGGCGAAGGAAACATAGCGGCGCTATAGCGCCTTAACAAGACAAAACCAAAGCGGAAAAGACACTCCGGAAAACTCCGGTTTAAAGGCAACATAATATTATTCCCCCACAAGCTCCATAGCGTTTATATCCTTAACATCAGCGGAAACAAAAATTGTCTTATTATTTGTAAAGCTTACATGAGC